>JAPOSW010000036.1 GCA_026709505.1 Gammaproteobacteria bacterium
CGGCGGTCTCCAAAACCGCAGGTTGGGGGTTCGATTCCCTCCTGGCCTGCCAACTGACTTTGACATAGAGGATACCGGGTTGTCAGCAACAGATAATGCCAAAATTGCCGCGGCGGTACTGGTTATTGCCGCGTCGATTGGCGCCTATTACTATCTGGCGGACCTGTTGCAGATCGGACGCGTGGCAATTGTCGTGGCGGCTTCGGTGATTGCGGTCGGACTCGCCTTGACGACCGAGGTCGGGCAGTCGGCATGGTCGTTCATGAAGGAAGCCAATGTCGAGCGTCAGAAGGTGGTCTGGCCCGGTCGTCAGGAAGCACTGCAGGTAACGCTCATGGTGCTAATACTGGTCGTCATACTCGGCTTGATGATGTGGCTTTTTGACGCCCTGTCATTCTGGGTAATCTATGACCTGATTCTGGAAGTGGGGAGTTAATCGATGGTGATGAACGAGAGTGTCAACACAGAAGGCCAGGGCCAGGTCGACAATGTCGGACAGCCGGATCTCATGCAATGGTATGTCTTGCAGGTTCACTCCGGGTTTGAGAAGCGTGTTCAGGACCTGCTTGGCGTGCACATCAAGCGCAAGGGCATGGAGCAGTATTTTGGACGAATACTGGTGCCGACCGAAGAAGTGGTCGAAATGAGAGGCGGACAGAAGAGAACCAGTGAACGCAAGTTCTTTCCCGGGTATGTGTTGATTCAAATGCAGATGACTGCCGAGACCCAGCATCTGGTGCGAGGTGTGCCGAAGGTTTCCGGATTTATCAGCGGCGTCGGCCAAAAGGGCGATGCCCGAAAACCGGTGCCGATTTCCGACCGGGAAGCAGAGGAAATCATTCAGCAGGTGTCCGACAGCGTAGACAAGCCAAAAATGCGCTTTACTTTTGCGCCGGGCGAGATCGTACGCATTACCGATGGGCCGTTTCAGGATTTTAACGGCATCGTCGAGGAGACCAATTTCGACAAGGCAAAACTGAAGGTTTCAGTGACTATATTCGGCCGTGCAACCCCGGTAGAACTGGATTTCACCCAGGTTGAGAAAGGCTAGGCAAAGGAAACAGGGATCGGATGCTTGCTGTCCGCAAACCCATGACAATTTACTGAACTGAACTATGGCGAAAAAAATACAGGCATATGTCAAGTTGCAAATCCCTGCCGGGGATGCCAAGCCCAGCCCGCCCGTCGGGCCGGCACTGGGTCAGCAGGGTATCAACATCATGGAGTTTTGCAAGGCATTTAATGCCCAGACGCAGGGTCTGGAAAAAGGCTTGCCAATACCGGTCGTGATTACGGTCTATGCTGACAAGAGTTTTACTTTTATCCAGAAAACGCCCCCGGCATCGGTTCTGCTGAAGAAGGCGGCCGGGATTAAGTCTGGCAGCGGGGTGCCCAATCGAGATAAGGTCGGGCGTGTCACGCGCAGTCAGCTGGAGGAAATTGCGCGTATCAAGCAGCCCGACCTGAATGCCTATGATATCGATCAAGCGGTCCGAATCATTGCAGGCAGTGCGCGCAGCATGGGACTTGAAGTGGAGGAAGCATAAATGAGCAGGCGAAGCAAACGAGTGCGTTCCAATCGCGATCAGGTTGATTCGGAAGTGTTGTATCCGTTGAATGACGCACTGGGCATGGTCAAGGAACATGCCAGTGTCAAGTTTGATGAAAGCGTCGATATCGCGGTGAACCTGGGCGTAAACGCAAGAAAATCCGATCAGAATGTGCGTGGCGCAACCCTGTTGCCCAATGGAACGGGGAAGGATGTCCGGGTTGCCGTGTTTGCAACCGGAGAGAATGCCAGGTCGGCGGAAGAAGCTGGGGCGGATATTGTTGGTTTTGAGGATTTGGCGCAGGCCATAAAGGACGGACAGATTGACTTTGACTTGTGCATTGCAACGCCAGACGCCATGCCTGTGGTAGGTCAGCTGGGCCAGATTCTGGGTCCGCGTGGAATGATGCCCAATCCCAAGGTAGGCACAGTGTCCACAGACCCGGCAACGGCCGTGAAAAATGCAAAATCCGGGCAAGTCAGTTTCAGAATTGACCGCGGTGGAGTGATTCACTGTCCGGTCGGCAAGGCTTCTTTTTCGGCCGAAAGCCTGCAAGAGAATGTGAATGCGCTGATTTCGGCCTTGATCAAGGCAAAGCCGGCATCCGCAAAAGGTCAGTACATCAAGCGGGTTTCGGTGTCCAGCACCATGGGCCCGGGCATACGCGTGGACCGGCAGAGCATTTCTGCGATCCACTGATTATTAACGATTGGAATGGAAGTGTCAGGCAGAGCAGTAGTCTGCCAGGCATGTTGTCAGAGACCGCAGGCGGGCCCAGTGGCCCCTAATGGCGTAAATGGGACTGCTCCCCGGAGCCTCTTCCAAGCAAAGCCTGCGCAGACGGTGCCCGAGATCAGAAGAACCTGATCCCGGGTGCCATAAGAATGGGAGAATGAAACGATGAGTCTGAGTCTTGAGCAGAAAAAAGCGCTGGTCAGCGAGGTCGCTGAGTCGATCGGAAAGTCCAGCGCGGGCGTTCTGGCCGAGTATCGTGGCATGAGTGTTCAGCAGATGACCAGCCTGCGGCGGGCCGCGCATGCCGAAGGCGTGTGGATAAAGGTCGTCAAGAACAATCTAGCCAGGCGTGCTGTCAAGGATTCCGAATTCGAGTGCCTGACAGACTACTTTGTCGGGCCGGTGCTGCTGTCTCTTTCAGAAGACCCGGTATCACTGGCCAAGGTGATTGCCAAATTCGAGAAAGAGAACGAGGAATTCAAGCTATCGGCAGGGGTTATGAGTGGTTCCCTGATTGACAGGAAAACCATTCTTCGCCTCTCCCAGACGCCTTCGCGTGAAGAGCTTCTGGCTAAACTGGTTGGCGGCATGAAGGCGCCATCTGCCAAGCTGGTGTCAACGCTTAACGAGATTCCTGCAAGGCTTGTCCGGACGCTCGCAGCGGTCGCGGCTTCACGAGAACAGGCCTCTTGAACAGGCCGTCTATCCTATTATATCTATTAACATTGTCTAACTTTCAGGAGTAATGAAACATGGCTTTAAGTAAACAAGAAATCCTTGACGCAATCTCGGAAATGTCCGTGCTTGACTTGTCTGAGCTGATCAAGGACATGGAAGAGAAGTTTGGCGTTTCAGCCTCGGCCGCTGTAGCGGTGGCTGCTGCAGGTCCCGCCGGCGATGCCGGTGGCGACGCCGGCCAGGCTGATGAGAAGGATGAAGTGGATGTGATTCTTACCGGTTTTGGTGAGAAGAAAGTCGCCGTGATCAAGGTGGTCCGCAGCGTGACGGGCCTTGGCTTGAAGGAAGCCAAGGATCTGGTTGAAGGCGTGCCGAGTCCGGTCAAGGAAGGCATCCCCAAAGCCGATGCGGAAGAATTGAAGAAGCAGCTCGAAGAATCCGGGGCCACGGTAGAACTTAAGTAATTGTCCCGAGGGCGTGCGGTCTCAATGCACTGTGCGTTGAGCAGGCATCAATAACCGTTCAAGCTTTTCCAGTTTATTCATCAAGAGGTCAGCATGGGTCATTCATTCACCGAAAAGAAACGCATCCGCAAGAGTTTCAGCAAGCGTACCGACGACTTCAAGTTGCCGTACCTGCTCGAGACTCAACTGGAGTCCTACAGAAAGTACCTGCAAGCGGATATTCCGCCCGAGCAGCGCATCGATCAGGGAATTCAGGCGGCTTTCAAGTCGGTATTTCCGATTGAAAGCTACAACGGAAGCGTGATGCTTGATTTCGTCAGCTACCGTCTGGAAAAACCGCGTTTTGACGTTCTGGAATGTCAGCAGGGCGGGCATATCTATTCCTGCCCCATGCGCGTGAACTTGAAGCTGGTCATCTTCAATAAAACGGGTGCCAGCAAGAAAATCAAGAGCATGATGGATCAGGATGTGTATTTGGGAGACATGCCCCTGATGACCGACAACGGCACCTTCATCATCAACGGCACGGAACGGGTTATTGTTTCGCAGCTGCACCGATCGCCCGGGGTCATTTTCGATGATGATGGCGGCAAGACGCATGCCTCAGGCAAGCTGTTGTTTTCAGCGAGAATCATTCCGTATCGGGGTTCATGGCTGGATCTCGAGTTTGACCCCAAGGATCTGCTCTACATGCGTATCGACCGCCGACGCAAGATGCCGGCCACCATCATCCTGCGGGCTCTGGGCTACACAACGGAGGAAATTCTCTCGATATTTTTCGAGAATGACCGGATTGTGCTGAAGGATGAGGAGTCGGTCATGATGGATCTGGTGCCTGACCGGCTGCGAGGCCTCAGGCTGGATTTTGATATTGCGAATTCGAAAGGCACTGTACTCGTAGAGGCGGGAAGACGCATCACCGCACGGCACATCAGGGAAATTTCGAAATCCCGATTGCGGCAGATCAAGGTTCCCAAAACCTATATTCTGGGCAATGCCCTCGCAAAAGCCATCATTAACGAGGAAACCGGAGAGGTTCTTTTCGAAGCCAATGCGGCTGTCACCGGGGAGATGATCGAAAAGCTTGAACAGGAAAACATCCGGGAATTCGAAACCATCTACACCAATGACATTGATTGCGGACCATTCATTTCGGAGACGCTTCGCGTGGACCTGACCAGCAATGCCGAAGAAGCCCAGGCCGAGATCTATCGCATGATGCGGCCGGGTGAACCGCCGACCAAGGAAGCGTTCACTGCATTGTTTACCAACCTGTTCTTCAACACCGAACGATATGACCTGTCTGCGGTTGGGCGAATGAAGCTGAACCGCCGTCTTGGGCGCGAGACCGAAGAAGGCCCGCGCACGCTCAACAAGCAGGATATCGTGGACGTGATTCGCAAGATTGTTGCCCTGAAGAACGGCAAGGGCGAAGTGGATGACATTGACAATCTCGGCAATCGGCGTGTTCGATCGGTCGGTGAACTGGTCGAAAACCAGTTCAGGATTGGCCTGGTGCGTGTGGAGCGCGCAGTCAAGGAAAGGTTGAGCCAGGTCGAGAGCGAAAACCTTACTCCGCAGGACCTCATCAATGCCAAGCCGGTATCTGCGGTTGTCCGGGAATTTTTCGGTTCGAGCCAGCTTTCGCAGTTCATGGATCAAACCAATCCGCTTTCCGAAGTTACCCACAAGCGCCGGGTCTCAGCATTGGGTCCGGGAGGACTGGCGCGGGAAAGGGCAGGATTTGAAGTGCGCGATGTGCATCCCACTCACTATGGTCGAGTATGTCCGATCGAGACTCCGGAGGGGCCGAACATTGGACTCATCAACTCGATGTCCTGCTTTGCAAAAACCAACGAGTATGGTTTTCTCGAGACCCCCTATCGACGGGTAGTCGATCGCAAGGTTACCGACAAGGTCGAGTACCTCTCCGCAATTGATGAGCACAAATATGTGATAGCCCAGGCCAATGCGGCTCTGGACAGGAATGGTCGGTTTGTTGACCAGTTGATTTCCTGCAGACACAAGAATGAGTACTCTCTGTCCAGTCCTGATCAGGTTGACTACATCGATATAGCGCCTCAGCAGATTGTCTCTGTAGCCGCATCGCTGGTGCCCTTTCTGGAGCATGATGATGCGAACCGTGCATTGATGGGCGCCAATATGCAGCGTCAGGCAGTGCCGGTGCTGAAGAGCGAAAAACCATTGGTCGGCACCGGCATGGAAAGGTCTGTCGCAGTTGATTCCGGGGTCACGGTAACGGCTCGGCGTGGTGGAGTTGTAGACTTTGTTGATGCCGGTCGAATCGTGGTTCGGACCAATGATGAAGAGCACATTGAAGGAGAGCCGGGCATCGATATCTACAATCTGATCAAGTTTCGCCGTTCGAACCAGAACACCAATTTCAACCAGAAGCCGCTGGTGGTGCGCGGCGATGCCGTCAGTCAGGGCGATGTGCTGGCAGATGGTCCGTCAACCGATATGGGTGAGCTCGCGCTTGGCCGCAACGTGCTGGTCGCGTTCATGCCATGGCATGGCTACAACTTCGAGGACTCGATTCTGATTTCCGAGCGGCTGGTAAAGGACGAAACCTACACATCCATACATATTGAGGAACTGGTCTGCACAGCGCGCGAAACCAAGCTTGGTTCCGAGGAAATCGGGCGCGACATACCAAATGTCGGCGAACACGCGCTTTCGAAACTGGACGAGTCAGGCATCGTCTACATTGGTGCTGAAGTGCATCCTGGCAATATTCTGGTCGGCAAGATTACTCCGAAAGGCGAGACCCAGCTCTCCCCCGAAGAAAAACTGCTCAGGGCAATTTTCGGCGAAAAAGCTTCCGACGTCAAGGATACCTCCTTGCGAATGCCATCCGGCATGAAAGGCACGGTAATTGATGTTCAGGTGTTTACCCGCGATGGAACGGAAAAAGACGAACGAGCCAGGGCAAACGACAAGTCCGAGGTTGAATCCGTGCGCAAGGATCTTGACGATCAGCAGCGCATCATGGAGAACGATGCCTATGCTCGAATCGCCGGTCTTCTGGTGGGACAGACGGTGAAAGCCGGGCCCGGACTTAAAGAAGGCGCCAAGGTCACCGAAGAGGTTCTTGAGGGCACAGAGCGAAAGAAATGGTTCAAGATTGCGGTCAAGGATGAAAGCATCAACAAGTCGGTGGAGAAAATCCGGGATCAAATGAAAGCCCAGAAAAAGGATTTTGAGCGAAGGTTTGATGAAAAGCGCGAGAAGATTGAAGCGGGCGATGATCTGGCGCCAACAGTACTCAAGATCGTAAAGATTTTTGTTGCTGTCAAGCGGTACCTGCAGCCCGGCGACAAGATGGCTGGGCGTCATGGAAACAAGGGCGTCATCTCCAAGATCGTCCCGGTTGAGGACATGCCTTACATGGCCGATGGTACAGCCGTTGACATCTGCTTGAATCCACTTGGCGTTCCATCGAGGATGAATGTGGGCCAGGTGCTTGAAACTCATCTTGGATGGGCAGGCAAGAAGCTTGGAGAGCAGATTGACAGTGCACTCAAGCGCAGGAAGAAGCCGACCAAGACACAGCTTCGCAAGATGCTGGAAAAAATCTACAACACCGCTGGAAAGAAGGAATCCCTGAGTGAATTATCGGAAGAAGAGCTTTTCGACCTGGCTAGAAACCTGGTCGATGGGGTGCCCATGGCGACGCCGGTGTTTGATGGCGCACAGGAGAACGAGATCAAGAAAATGCTCAAGCTCGCGGAATTGCCGGAGAGCGGTCAGACCATCCTGTACGATGGCAGGACCGGCGAGCAGTTTGATCGTGAAGTAACCTGTGGGTACATGTACATCCTGAAGCTCAACCACTTGGTGGATGACAAGATGCATGCCCGTTCGACAGGCCCCTACAGCCTGATTACCCAGCAGCCGCTTGGAGGGAAAGCGCAGTTTGGCGGTCAACGATTCGGTGAAATGGAGGTTTGGGCGCTGGAAGCCTATGGAGCGGCATACACGCTACAGGAAATGCTGACCGTGAAGTCTGATGATGTATCGGGCCGTTCCTCGATTTATGAGAGCATCGTGCGTGGCGATCACGGAATATACGCAGGCATGCCGGAGTCCTTCAATGTACTGGTCAAGGAAATTCGGGCACTGGGCTTGAGCCTTGATTTTCGAGAGGATAGGGTAAGGTGATTGTTTTTCGATGATAAATCGAGAACCAAGCAGCAGTTTGCATTCTGAAACAGGCCGCTCGGACTACATTCCAGGCGACCGACGGCAACAAAGAGACAGTAAATGAAAGACATCTTTAATTTGTTCAAGCAGTCGCAAGTCAGCGAGGAATTCGATTCAATTCGAATCGGCATCGCTTCTCCTGAGAAGGTTCGATCCTGGTCCTACGGGGAGGTCAAGAAGCCCGAGACAATCAACTACAGAACATTCCGTCCGGAACGGGATGGCCTGTTTTGCGCCAAGCTGTTCGGCCCCATTAATGACTATGAATGCCTGTGCGGCAAGTACAAGCGCCTCAAGCATCGCGGGGTGATCTGCGAGAAATGCGGGGTTGAGGTCACGCTCTCGAAGGTGCGCAGGGAACGCATGGGTCACATTGAGCTGGCTGCTCCGTGCGCTCACATCTGGTTTTTGAAGTCATTGCCGTCCAGGCTCGGATTGCTGCTCGATATGACGGTCCGGGATATGGAGCGTATCCTGTATTTTGAAGCCTATGTAGTCATTGATCCCGGGCTGTCGAATCTCAAGCGCGGCCAGCTGTTAAACGAGGAGAGCTATCACGAAGCCATTACCAATTTCGGCAGTGATTTTGAAGCGGCGATGGGTGCCGAAGCCATTCGCGTTTTACTCAAGGATATAGACCTCGAAATTGAGGCGGAGGACTTGCGTCTGGAGCTGGAGAACACCAAGTCGGAGACGAAACAGAAAAAACTGACCAGCCGGTTGAAGGTGATCGAGGCCTTTTTGCACTCGGGAAACAATCCCAGCTGGATGATCATGGATGTACTGCCGGTTTTGCCGCCGGATCTCAGGCCTCTGGTCCCGCTGGAGGGAGGGAGGTTTGCCACTTCCGACCTGAATGACTTGTATCGACGGGTCATCAATCGCAATAACCGCTTGAAACGCTTGCTGGATTTGAATGCGCCCGACCTGATCGTGCGCAATGAGAAACGCATGCTCCAGGAAGCGGTCGATGCGATGCTGGACAATGGTCGTCGAGGCAAGGCGATCACTGGCCCGAACAAGCGCCAGCTGAAATCCATCTCTGACATGATCAAGGGCAAGCAGGGACGTTTTCGTCAGAATCTGCTTGGAAAGCGTGTCGACTATTCGGGACGTTCGGTCATTGTGGTTGGACCCACGCTCAAGCTGCATCAGTGCGGCCTCCCCAAGAAGATGGCACTGGAACTGTTCAAGCCATTTATCTTCAGCAAGCTCGAGCTTCGGGGATTGACCACGAACATCAAGCAGTCCAAGAAGATGGTCGAGAACGAAAGCCCTGAAATATGGGATATCCTCGCAGAAGTAATTCGTGAGCATCCGGTTCTGCTGAATCGTGCTCCAACCCTGCACAGACTGGGCATTCAGGCCTTTGAACCGATTTTGATCGAAGGCAAGGCGATTCAGCTTCACCCGCTGGTTTGTGCTCCCTACAATGCCGACTTTGACGGCGACCAGATGGCAGTGCACGTGCCGTTATCGATCGAGGCGCAGCTTGAGGCCAGAAGCCTGATGATGTCCACCAATAACATTCTATCGCCGGCCAATGGCGAACCGATTATTGTGCCGTCACAGGATATCGTGCTGGGGCTGTATTACATGACCCGCGAGGACATTCAGGCAAAGGGCGCAGGAAGTTATTTTGCGGGCGTCAACGAGGTGCGCCGCGCCTTTGAAACCAGGCAGGCCCATCTGCATGCCAGAATCAAGGTGCGATTGCCGGTGTATGACGAGGAAGGCATAGATACCGGGGAGTTGAATCTGGTTGAAACCACGGTTGGCCGGGCCATGCTGTCAGAAATACTGCCCCGCCGATTGGGCTTCGAGCTGATTGACAGGCCGATGAAGAAAAAAACCATTTCGGACCTGATCAATACCTCATATCGCCAGGTGGGTTTGAAGGATACGGTAATTTTTGCCGATCAGCTGATGTATGAAGGTTTCAGAATGGCGGCCCACTCCGGCATTTCGATCGGTGTTGACGACATGGTGATTCCGGGTACCAAAGCGGAAATACTGGATAATGCCGTAGCCGAAGTGGTTGAGATCAAGCAGCAGTATGATGATGGACTGTTGACGGATGGAGAGCGTTACAACAAGGTGGTTGACATCTGGACTCGCACCAGCGAGCAGGTCGGCAATTCCATGATGCAGGAGATCGGCATCGACCGGGTCAAGAATCAGGATGGCGGGGAAGTCGAGCAGGATTCGTTCAATTCGATCTACATGATGGCGGACTCCGGTGCACGGGGCTCACAGGCACAGATACGCCAGCTGGCTGGAATGCGTGGACTGATGGCCAAGCCTGATGGATCCATCATGGAAACACCGATTACTGCAAACTTTCGGGAAGGTTTGAATGTATTCCAGTACTTCATCTCTACCCATGGCGCACGCAAGGGTCTGGCAGATACCGCATTGAAAACCGCGAACTCGGGCTACCTGACCCGGCGCCTGGTTGACGTTTGCCAGGATTTGGTGATCGTTGAACATGACTGTGGCGCCACCGGCGGTCTCTTGCGGGAAGCCCAGGTACAAGGCGGAGATGTGGTCGTGCCTCTTGCTGATCGAATTCTCGGACGCTTGCCGACGGAAGACTTGATCCATCCTGAGACCGGTGAAATACTGGTTTCCAGGGACGAAATGATCGATGAGAAGGCCATCAAGCGCATTGAAGATGCGAACCTGCATGAGGTGCGAGTCCGCTCGGCAGTGACTTGTCTGACACGCTATGGGGTTTGCTCGAAATGCTATGGGCGAGACCTGGGTCGTGGGCACCTCATCAATGTCGGAGAGGCAGTTGGCGTGATTGCAGCGCAGTCGATTGGCGAACCGGGTACACAGCTCACCATGAGAACCTTCCACATTGGCGGTGCTGCATCGGGTTCTTCAGTAGTCAGCAACATTATCTTGAAGAATTCCGGACGAATTCACCTGAAAGACGAAAAGCTTGTCGAGAACACGGATGGCAATCAGGTTGTCGTCATTCGCTCCGCAGAATTGATTGTTCAGGACAATCTTGGACGGGACTTGGAGCGCCATAAACTGCCTTACGGGGCTGTGCTCACCGTGCGGGAAGGGTCGGAAGTCAAGGCTGGTGAAATTGTTGCCACCTGGGATCCGCATACTCACCCGATAGTGACTGAAGTCGATGGAAGGGTCGTATTCGCGGGACTGGAAGAAGATGTCACGGTGAACAAGCAGACCGATGACCTGACTGGCAAGAGCACCTATGTGGTTATTGATCCCCAGCGCCGACGAGGCAGTGCTGTGGACATCAAGCCGACTATCTCTCTGGTGGATGCTGATGACCGGTCTATCAAGATACCGGGTACTGATGTCGATGCAAGCTATCATCTGCCATCGGATTCGATCGTCATGGTGGAGGACGGGCAGCAAATTCATACGGGGGACGTGATTGCGAGGATTCCGCAGGAATCTTCCAAGACTCAGGACATAACCGGGGGCTTGCCTCGCGTGGCCGAACTGTTTGAGGCTCGCAAGCCGAAAGAGCCGGCGATTATGGCTAGTCGCGATGGCGTCATTTCATTTGGAAAGGAGACCAAGAGCAAGTATCGATTGCTGATTTCAGGAGAAGATGAAGTTGACTCCATGCTGATTCCGAAAACACGCAGGATTGAAGTGTTTGAAGGGGAGACGGTAAAAAAGGGAGATGTTGTTGTTGAGGGACCGCCGCTTGCCAGCGATATTCTGGAGCATCGCGGGATTGCGGCGTTGACGGATTACATTGTGAACGAAGTACAGGATGTCTATCAGCTGCAGGGGGTGACCATTAATGACAAGCACATAGAGGTGATCGTCCGGCAAATGCTGAGAAAGGTTCGCATCGTTGATCCGGGAGACAGCCAGTATCTGCGCGATGAGCAGGTTGAGAAATCATCAATCCTCGGCGAGAACGAGGCATTGGTCGAAGAGGGCAAGCAGCCGGCAGCCTTTGCCCCTGAGCTATTGGGAATTACCAAGGCTTCCTTGACCACTGAATCATTCATCTCTGCGGCATCGTTTCAGGAAACCACCCGGGTTCTGACCAATGCCTCGATCAATGGCAAGGTCGATAACCTGCGTGGCCTGAAAGAAAATGTAATTGTGGGGCGCCTGATTCCTGCCGGAACCGGAATGGAGCATCACGAGGCAAGAAAGCGGGCAAAGCTCAGCGGGCTGGATGCTGAAGATGAATTCTCGCAATTGTTTCCGGAAATGAATGTCTCCGAAGATGCGGCTGAGGCCGACCTCTTGCCGCTCCAGGATCCGGGTTCAATTGAACCGAGTGATGTCAATGTTATTCTTACCGATTCCTGAATGGGTCTGGGCAGACAAGCTGTTATTCTGCTTCTTGCAGCAGGAATCCAGGCAAATCCTGTAGACAGGAACCAGGGCAGCAGGATCCGCATACTGGAAAGTCGTTCTGTCTTATTCGGGATCCATGCTGATGCTGTCAGCCTTGCCGAGGCAGATGCATTCATGGACCATTGACCTATCAACATACCATACTTAACACGGTCGTGTTTTTTGCGTTTAATTCCTGAAATTCAATTTACTTGGGGAATCGGTCATGAAGATAGGCCTGCGGGAATTTGACAGTCAGTCGATAGAGTGGTTCAAGGGTGCGGCGTCGTCGGGTGATTATACCCGTTCCGGTCTGGCTCGGGAACTGTGCGAGAGGTCCGGGTGGCACAGCCACCGGGGGGTTGCGTGCGAAGCCCAGGCTCGCAAGATGCTGCCGAGGCTGGCTTCGGCCCTGTCGGTAGAATTGCCGGAGCCCGGTGGGGTGTTTGCCGAGCGGAAGGAGCTGAAGTTCCCGGGTCCGGCACCGGAACTTCGGATGGAGCTGCAGGAGCTGGGGGAGCTGTCGGTGGTTGCGGTCAGGCCTCGAGAGTCGGGTGCCTGGCGCGCGATGATGCATGCCCATCATCCCCATGGCGATCCACGGGTGCCGGGCAAGTGCCTGAAGTACTGGCTCATGAGCGGGCGTCATGGTGCTCTGGGGGGTCTGTCCTTTCATGCTGCGAGCTGGCATGAAAGGGAGCGTGACCGGTGGATTGGCTGGTCGCAGCGGGCACGGGCTGCCCATCTGGACGAGGTGCTGAACAACACCCGTTTTCTGATCATGCCCGGGGTTCGGGTGTACGGTCTGGCTTCGGCTGCCTTGCGGCTGGCGAGCGACCGTCTGTGTGCCGACTGGCTGGAGCGGTACGGGAGGAGGCCGATGCTGGCGTATACTCATGTGGATGGTTCGCATCAGGGAGGGAGCTACCGGGCTGCCGGCTGGGAACGGATCGGCGCGACCTCGGGCCGGCGCTGTGCCGAGGGCCTGCCGAAGCAGGTATTTGTGCGGGTCCTGCAGCCGGACTGGGAGCGGCAGCTGTGTGCGGAGCCGTCGGTGCGGTTCCGTCCGGTTCTGGATGTTGCGATGGATGACGGGGTTCACTGGACGGATTTGGAATATGGACGCTCGACGCATCCCGACGGGCGCATGGCGAAGCGCATTTTGCTGATGGGCAGGGCATGGGACGAGTCTCGTGCAGACGAAATTCCGCGCATGTTCAAGACGTCACCGGAACGCCGGGCGGCGTACCGGCTGCTGTCGAGCGGGAACGTGAGCATGAACGACATTCTGGAATCCCACCGTCAGTCGACGGTCTCGAGAAGTGCGCAGCACGAGGTGGTGCTGTCGGTGCAGGACTCCACCGGTCTGAATTTTGACACTTTGAAGAAGAGTACCGGTGGTCTGACGAGTATCGGCGGCACTGCCAGGGGCATCTGTGCGCATGCGAATCTGGCCTTTTCGGATACTGGGAAGGTGCTGGGGGTGCTGGACATCGACGGCAGTTTCCGTGCCCGGTGTGCGGCGGGTGGCAAGGATCTCAAGGAGTCGGTGCGCTGGTCGGAGGGCCTTGAGACCGCCTGCGAGCTGTCCGACGCGGTTGGGGAGCGGACCCGGGTAGTGTCGGTCAGCGACCGCGAGGGGGATGTCTGGGAGCTGTTCGACCGGCAGAGCCAGCTGTCCTCCCGGGTCGGCCTGCTGGTGCGCAGCAACGGGTCGAGACGGCGCAAGGCAGTGATTGAGGGGGAGGGAACCAGGGACCTGCGTTCGCATGTGGAAGCCGGTCCAGTGGCTGCAGAGCGGTTGATCGAGATTGATGAACAGGGGGGCAGGCGTGCCCGCGCAGCCCGCACGGCGAAGGTTTCGCTGCGCATCTCGAAGGTGCGGATCAAGGCGCCGGGGAAGGGGCAGGACAGTCTGCCGCTGATTGCGGTATCGGCCCGGGAAGACCATCCGCCGGCGGGGGTGAAGAAGCCCCTGAACTGGCTATTGCTGTGCAGCGAAGGCGAGGCGGATGCTGGAAATGCGCTTCGAATCTGCCAGTGGTACGAGGCGCGCTGGGGCATTGAAGAGTACTTCCGGATTCTCAAGAGCGGCACGAAGATCAGCAAGCGTCAGTGTGACGATGCGGTCGATCTGGTCAAGTGCCTGGCCTTCGATGCGATCACTGCATGGCGCGTATTCGAGCTGCAGCGTCTTGCCAGGAGCGAGCCGGATGAGCTGGCCAGTCGCGTGGTTGACCGGGAAGAGATCGAGATCTGCCAGATTCTGCTCAGTGGTCTGTACCGGACACGGCCAGCGCCAGCGCCACCGGGCCTGACCGTTCGCGAACATGCGGTTCAGGTCGGCAGACTGGCCGGATTCCTGCCGACCAGACGACAGCCCCTGCCGGGCACCAAACTGCTGTGGCTGGGAATGGTCGAAGTGCTGGGGGGCATGCGAAGCATCAGAGCCTACAAGCGACTGGAAGCCACCCTTGATGACGGTAGTGGATGATGCCGTGTTAAGTATGGTATGTTGATAGACCATTGACACTAGTGTCCGGGGTGGTCGCGATCGGACTCATGTGCAGGTCGGAAACCTTGGTTGTGGCGGCTTTCGGGCTATCAAGGCTAATCCTCTTGTTAGCCCGAAAGCCGCCTTTTCATGACATTCCCTGCTTGACCTAGATCAGTTTCCCGGCCCCGGCCGCTGGTAGGGCGATTCCGGCCGTGACGACAGAGCTTTTCGACATGCACGCGCACGAGTCGTTGCGGTTGCCGTTCCTGAACGTGTAGACAACGCTGCCGTTCAACGAATTAGAATCAGGAGCGGTACAGGTGCCATCGCCCCGAATGTACGCCAGCGCACTGTCCCGGTTCCGGTCAATCCTGAAGCCGGCAACGCTCATCAGGATAATCTCGACCATTGCAGTCGTCGAGCCGTCAGCGATGTCCGCAGGTTTCGGGTCAATCCGGTCGTCCGCCACGCAGAGGCTCGGCAGCAAAACGGATGTTCCGGCTGTGTCCGTGCTCGCCATGATCACGTGCGAGGGAATATTTACAAGGGCTTTGCCATTGCCCTGCTGCACCGCAACACCCTGATTGCGGAAGCAGCCCCATCCGGATTCCGTGGAAACGAAATATCGAACCTGAGTGCTGGCGGGTATGGTTGCGGTTGAAGTCAGGTTAATGCCGCATGATTTTCAGACCTTGCGAAAAGTGCATGCTTGATATTGGAATTTATGGCATTGCATTTTTCAATGTCCGTCAATTAACAGTTTTCCACTTCATGGGCTTACTGCTAGGCCCTTGATTCTGTTCTCTCTTCCTGTCTTTTTTTGGGGATTTCAGTCCCTCTGATTCTCCTGTGAGTTCCTCTTTTGCCAGTTATGGATTCAAGGATTAGCCCAATTGACATGAATCCCCAAAAAAAAACGGCATAATCCTTGACAAGGGTCGTGTCTATGCATAGAATCAGCGCCTCAAAATTCGGAAGCTGGTAATAGCGTTTAACCCCATGTAAATCAGGTTTAAATTGCTTGAATCATGCTGTCGATTCCATTTTGCCTGGATGAGAAAAACAAAGTATGCCGACGTTAAACCAATTGGTCAGATCGCCGCGCCGTCGTCAAATCAAGAAGACGAATGTGCCGGCCTTGCAGTCTTGCCCGCAGAAACGGGGGGTGTGTACCCGTGTTTACACGACTACACCCAAAAAACCGAACTCTGCGCTCAGGAAGGTTGCTCGCGTTCGTTTGACCAATGGGTATGAGGTCACGACGTATATCGGCGGCGAGGGACACAATTTGCAGGAGCACTCGGTTATTTTGCTGCGAGGTGGAAGAGTAAAGGATTTGCCGGGCGTTCGATACCACACCGTTCGTGGAGCACTGGATACATCGGGTGTTTCTGATCGGCGTCAGGGACGCTCGAAGTATGGAGCAAAGAAACCAAAATCCTGATGAGGGCCCGGGATTCGAAAACGGTTCGAGGCTGCTCGAATCACCTTTCTAAGCCATGTCCAGTTGGCTAGCGAGCAGGTCCTGGAGTTGAAGTATGTGCCCAGGTTTGGGCTAATGGTGCAAGCCAGATGAGTTATTGAGATTGATTTGCAGGTAGATCTTCAGGGTAGGTTTGCCCTGCATGTCATCAGCGAATAGACAGAACTAAAGAGACATTAGCGGTATTTGAAATGCCAAGACGTAGAGAAGTTCCAACGCGCAGGGTACTGCCGGATCCGAAGTACAAGAACGTGACGGTTGCGAAATTCATCAACATCATGATGCATGATGGCAAGAAGTCCGTGGCTGAAAGGATCATGTATGGCGCATTGGAAATCATTCGCAAAAAGGGCAGCGAAGACCCGGTGGAGGTCTTTAATTCTGCATTGGAGAACGTCAGTCCAACCGTTGAGGTAAAGAGCCGGCGTGTCGGGGGTGCGACTTATCAAATACCCGTTGAGGTTCGTCCCAACCGCCAGATGGCCCTTGCCATGCGCTGGCTGGTGACAGCTGCCAGAAACCGGAATGAACAATCCATGACAGTCCGTCTGGCAGGGGAATTGATGGATGCATCGGATGAGCGTGGAAACGCGGTCAAGAAGCGGGTAGACACCCACAAAATGGCTGAAGCAAACAAGGCCTTTTCCCATTACCGCTTTTAATTCAGCCTGCAGCCAACATGTCACAACAGAACACGCCGCTGGAACGTTACCGCAATATTGGCATCATGGCCCATATTGATGCGGGCAAGACCACGACCACCGAACGCGTGTTGTTCTATACCGGAATTTCACACAAGATCGGCGAGGTGCATGATGGCAATGCGGTGATGGACTGGATGGAACAGGAACAGGAGCGAGGCATCACCATTACCTCTGCAGCCACCACCTGTTTCTGGTCGGGCATGGATGGCAACCGCGAGCAGCATCGAATCAATATCATTGATACTCCGGGTCATGTTGATTTCACGATTGAAGTCGAGCGGTCGCTGCGAGTTCTGGATGGAGCGATTGCGGTTTTCTGTGCAGTAGGGGGCGTAGAGCCCCAATCTGAGACTGTTTGGCGTCAGGCAGACAAATACCGTGTACCGCGACTGGCTTTTGTTAACAAGATGGATCGGACCGGTGCTGATCTTTCCCGGGTTCTGGAACAGATCAGAAACCGCCTGAAAGGGCGGCCGGTACTCATGCAGGTCAATATTGGCGTGGAAGATGGTTTCGAGGGCGTGGTTGATCTGGTCAAGATGAAGGCCATCTACTGGAAGTCGGAGAACATGGGCGTCGAATTCGAGCATGCCGAGATTCCGGAACATCTGGTGGCCAGGTGTCGTACTGCCCGAAACCAGCTGGTTGAGTGTGCTGCGGAAGGCAGCGATGACCTCATGGAGGCATATTTGGACAACGGAGACCTGAGTGAATCAGAGATTCGGGCCGGACTGCGCGAGTTGACACTGCACAATGAAGTCATTCCCGTGTTCTGCGGCTCCGCATTTCGCAACAAGGGGGTGCAAGCCTTGCTTGACGGAATCATCGACTATCTTCCGAATCCACTTGACGTCCCGGCTATCGAAGGCCTGGATATTGGCGGGGAAAGCAAAATTGTGCGCAGGGCCGACGACAAGGAGCCTTTCGCAGCATTGGCATTCAAGTTGATGTCTGATCCTTTTTTCGGTCAATTGGTCTACATGCGTGTCTACTCCGGAACCTTGAAAACTGGAACCATGGTATTCAACCCGCTGAAAGGCAAGAAGGAACGAATCGGACGCATCCTGTTGATGCATTCGAATGACAGGCTGGATATTGAGACAGTATCTACGGGCGATATTGTGGCAACGGTGGGTCTCAAGAGCGTCACTACCGGCGATACCCTGTGCGATCTGGCCAAGCCGGTCGTTCTGGAGCAAATCGACTTTCCGGAACCGGTAATATCGCAGGCCGTAGAGCCGCGAACGCGTGCTGACCAGGAGAAGCTGGGCATCGCACTCGTCAAGCTGGCCAAGGAAGACCCCTCATTTCGGGTGCGTTCCGATCAAGAATCCGGCCAGACCATCATCTCGGGGATGGGTGAACTGCACCTTGACATCATCGTCGATCGGTTGAAACGGGAATTTAACGTTGATGCAAACATCGGTCGTCCACAAGTGGCTTATCGGGAAACCGTCAATAAATCCGTTGAGCAGGAATACAAGTACGTCAAGCAGACTGGCGGGCGCGGTCAATATGGCCATGTCAGTATTCGTCTGGAACCGGGCAGGCCTGGATCCGGCTATGAATTCATTGATGAGATCAAGGGCGGAGTCATTCCCCGGGAATACATTCCTTCGGTCGATAAAGGTATCCAGGCCAGCATGCAGGCTGGAGTCGTAGCCGGTTATCCGGTGATTGACGTCAGGGTGGTCTTGTATTTTGGTTCATATCATGAGGTCGATTCCTCTGAGCAGGCATTCAAGGCGGCGGCATCAATGGCTTTCAGGGAGGCATCCCGCAAGGCAGACCCGCAGTTGCTGGAACCGGTCATGTCGGTTGAAGTGGTGACGCCCGAAGACTACATGGGAAATGTGAACGGCGATCTGGGTGCGCGCCGTGGCTTGATTCTGGAGCTGGAAGATACCCCGAGTGGCAAGACAATTCGTGCCGAAGTCCCATTGTCCGAATTGTTCGGCTATGCAACCGCGCTCAGGTCGGCGACCCAGGGTCGAGCCAGCTATTCAATGGAATTCAAGAGATATACACAAGTTCCTGATAGTGTTGCTTGCACGATCAGGAATGCAGCATAGAGATACAGAAAACAGTATTCAGTCGTTACCCGGGAGAGGCAAATTACATGGCGAAAGAGAAGTTTGAGCGGACCAAGCCGCACGTGAACGTGGGCACGATA
>JAPOSW010000011.1 GCA_026709505.1 Gammaproteobacteria bacterium
ATTTCCCGGGTTGTCGGTTTTGCACTTTATTACTTTGCCTTTGCCAACAAAACTCAAGTCATCAGGGCACTCGGTATTAGTTCCATCCCTATTTGTGCAAGTTTGGTTCTCATCGCTATTGTACTTATGCGCCAAAGCAGGCATTGAAAGCAGCGCCCCCGTGACCAGCGCTAAAAGAGTTGATTTACAATTCATGGCATTATTTCCTATAAGAAGTAATAGATATTGCCATTATCTTATAACAGAAGTTGCTTGTTTTCCACATTTTATCGAAAATCCCCAATCGGGTAGATGCCGAAATAGGTGAGAAAAATCCCATAGGATTCTCGGATTCGTACAATCTGGGCCGTAACTCTTTCATCAAGACACTGTAACTCTGTGGAGAACCGGCAGACCGGAATTATCTGGGTGAATGCCTGGTTTATTGGAAGATCGGGATCCCTGTCCTGAAGTCCGGACTTTCGCTATATCTTTGCAGTGATCACCGGGTTTGTGCCGGGAAAGAGCAGGCTCTTGTCAGAAACCCGGAAACAGTGGCAAACATCATGACATTCCCCCCTATGCCGGTTTTTACCCTGCTGGAAGCCATGCTCGAGCAATGCCATAGTAAGGCCGTTCCATATTTCCGAGCCAGCATGTCCGGATGAAAGGGATTGACCCTGCTTAATACACGTGGTTCAATATTTTATCGACTCGCTGTATGTAGCTGCAGCCTTATCGAGAATTTAGCGATAACCAGATATCGCAGTCAAAATCTGGATGCCACTGAATGTGCAGGAGACCGATTCGGAATGGGAAGAGATATTCACTGGCACGCATGGAAGATGAGAGAGGCGGAATTCACGATCACACTAAAAGAAGACGATCCGGACGATTTGTTCCAGATGCAATAATGGTAGCCCAAAAGAGGCCAGAGAGGGGGACGCTGAAGATTGGCCTGCATCTTGAAGGCGAAAGTCGATAAGCATCACTTGGGCATTCCTCGCTTGACAGCGTCAAACATGTTGCTGGACAGGATTCTGCAACTGGCAAAAGAGCAGCAACAGCAGAGTGCCATATTCTGTCATCCGGTTGCGGGAATCAATTTCGACACTGAAAACTCCATTTGAGCGGCAAGACGGTCTATTGAAGCTGTCATGATACGGCCTCAGTAATTCTCGCCATTATTTCTCGTACAATTGGAAACATCTTGGCTTGTAGAATCCAGTCAGTGCTCGTTACAAGAACTGGTAACGCGATCGGACCAGCTGGCATGAATCGGATCATGCAAGATGGCTTGCCCGTGAAGACAGCCTGGATACACCGGTTCTGTCAGCAAGGCGAAGTACTTGAATAAAGCTCTCATACAAACAACCGAGCTCTAACAATGAGAATATTGCAATATTTTTTGTCGGCAGCATTTTCCATTATGCTGTCAATGACGCCCCATGATGCTTATGCAAAAGACGTCGTTCTGGCTGAGCACTTTGCCGGCAATGCCGAGCAGGCTACAATCGATATAGTCAACGATGACTGGAACCGGATTCTCGAGGCCTATATCCAGGAGAGTGATGGCATAAATCTATTCGGCTACTCGAAAGTCACCGATGAAGATCGGGCCTCCCTGAGTCGCTACATCGCATATCTTGCCTCGCTGGATGTATCCTCGCTGACGGCTGCGCAACAGTTTTCCTTCTGGACAAATCTGTATAACTCGTTAACCATTCTCGTGATTCTGGATGAATATCCAGTCAAGAGCATCAGGGACATCTCTTCCGGTTTACTGCAAAGAGGGCCATGGAAGAAGAAACGGGTTGCCGTAGACGGCATCAAGCTCAGTCTTGACGACATTGAGCACGAAATCTTAAGACCGGTCTTCAATGACAATCGGGTTCATTATGCCGTGAATTGCGCCTCGATTGGCTGCCCTAATCTGCAGCAGACCGCTTTCACCCATGAGACTCTTGATGAGATGCTCGACAAGGCCGCAAGCGAATACATTAATCACCCGCGTGGCGTGACGGTCAATCAGGACCGTCTGATAGTTTCGAGCATTTTCAAGTGGTATTCGAAAGACTTTGGGCAAGGCCAGCAGGATGTGATCAATCACATGTTGCTCTATGCAAACGATGAACTTGCTGAAGGCTTGAGGACATTCAGTCGAATATCCGGTTATGAATATGACTGGGATTTGAACGAATATCAATGATCAATGGCCAGCATATTTCGGTCATTATTCCAGTCTTGAACGAGGAGTTGTCGATAACTTCAGTCATCCGGGATATTCCGGATCAGGTTGACCGCATCTTGGTCGTTGATAACGGCTCCATCGACAGAACGCGAGAGAAAAGCCTTGCTGCTGGTGCCGAAGTCATCTGCGAAACCCGGAGAGGGTATGGCAGCGCATGTCTGGCCGGAATCAAGGCGGCTGGACCGACGGACATAATTGCCTTTATGGATGGCGATTACAGCGATTATCCGGAGGATCTCGACCTGGTGCTCAGACCTGTAGCGGAAGGTTGCCCGGATCTCGTGATCGGCTGCAGAGAATTGCTGCCAGAGGGCAAGCCGGCTATGCCCAGACACCAGATGTGGGGCAATCGGATCAGCTGCTTTCTGATCGGCATCCTGCATGGAGTCCGCTACCGGGACTTGGGACCCATGCGCGCCATTCAACGGTCAAGCCTCGAGAAGCTGAACATGCAGGATACGGATTTTGGCTGGACCGCGGAAATGCAGATCAAGGCGTTTCGAATGGGGCTGCAGGTTCAGGAAGTGCCGGTACGCTACCGCCAGCGAACCGGGCAGTCGAAAATCTCCGGCACCATTAAAGGCTCGATCATGGCGGGCTGCAAAATACTCTATTGGACTTTACGGCTGATTCTGACATCTCGCAAGACGAACAGTGCCCCCAGCCATTCCTGAGCGGTTGAATGCCAGATCAGTCAGGAAGGCTGCAGCAATAATCAGAACCTCCAGCGTGTAGGCTGGATCATATACTTCATATGCAGCCAGGTTAGCACTCATCAGGTTAAGACCGTTCACGTAGGAAAATACCACGGCAAAAGATGCAGCCCAGGCCACAAATGTGGGCCTAAGCACGGCAAACGGCAGCAGCCACACCAGATACCAGGCATTGATGACCGGACTCAAGGCCAGAAACACCCCGAATATCCAATCCATGCGTGGGATCGTATTGGAACGATCATGATTTTGCCGATGAAACCAGTAAAAGTAATAGGTCCACAGCGCAACGAACAGGGACAGGCAAATGAAGCGAGCACTTCTGTCAGAGAAGAAGGCTCGCAACGCCTCAAATACCAGCGGGTTAAAGTTCCATTCCTTGACAAAGATACCCAGCACCAGCATATCGGTATTTCCCTGAAGGACGAACGGAATGTACAGCAGAAAAGCCACCAAAGATGCCAGAGCCCAGTGTTTGAATCCCTTTCGGAAAAGAAAATAGGGCAAGGCAATCAGCGCAAAAACCTTGGCACAGCATGCGAGTGTTGCAGCCAGAACGGCAAGCATGGACTGGCTCCGACTTCTTAACAGGAAGGCGGCAAATAAAAGAGTCGCACCGATAACATCGGGATGTGCCGTGAAAACCGTCTCCTTGATGATCAGAGGACACCAGGCATACAGCATCACATAGCGCAGCGGTGCTACTTTGGTCAGCATCCAGATCAGCACCAGATCTACGCCCGCTAATAACACCTGAAGAAAATTGATGTCAGCGGGAGATGCCAGATGGGCAAGCGCAAATACATACTGAAGAACCGGTCCATAGATGGTTGGTAGATCGGGATTGTTGACCCAATTCAAGGTGGCCTGGCACTCGGGTGACAGATCACTGCCGGCAAACAGGGAAGATGGAGCAACCCCATAGGGAGAGCCGGTAGCCACAAACACGCAACCGTCAAGCAGATACCGGTGAAAATCGTCCTCGAGTATCGGGGAGCCGAAAATGGCAATCATTCTGAAAATTACAGCCCAGATGAATACCATCCTGAAGGAGATTGTCAGATTGCCAAGGGTCTGCAAGACATATGTGACAGCAACTACCATGGCGGCCAGCGTGTAGGTTTGAACAAAGACGGACACAGGCATGCCTGTATCGAGATTGGAATAAAGGGCCATCACCGTGTAGATTGCGGTGAGCAGACCGCCTGCGAGCATGTGGACTACCAGACCAGCCGTGGTTCTTTCATCCCCTACACTTTGCTTCGACAGGGTTTTTTTCATTGTCACTGTTTTCCAATAAGTTCCATTCAATCTTCGTGTCTCGAAAATCCTGTACTGGAAGCAAGGAAATTTTGACGATAATCAGGTCTTTCCAACGTTTCCTGGTATCGTGAAGTAGCAGGCGTAATTTTGCATTAAAAGCTGGCCAGGCCACAGGCCAGAATTATCCCGGGTGATAAGATCATTTTGGAGGTTTGTGAATAAACAGACATCATCAGCAGGATTGATGTCCTTTTCACCTTGCTGGCCCATGTTTTACAGATTGTCAATGGTACTAGAGTCCATGTTGGTTTCCTATCTGTTTCGACATGTGACGGATAGTGAGTCCTTGTACAATAATGGGGAAGACTACAACGATATAGGCCATGATCAGAAAAAGATCCCGTTCTGGTCCTTGAGGCAGGGTCAAGGCCAGTGCTACGGTGATGGCTCAGTTGGAAACCTCCTTCATGGTTCTGGCAACGGGCGGCTCACGGGCCGCCCGTTGCTTCAATCCCTGTCCGGCTCGAACGGCGAATCCGGACAGTACCTTTCCGGGTGCGTGTTTCCATGTCTTTCCATACTGCATGCGCAAGTCCCCCACGCCAGACTGTCCTGCGGGTTTGTCCGGTACACAATGTCATTGTTTTCGGAATTCCCATCCGGATCTGTGCAATCGTCATCTTCCTGTGTATGAAATGTTGTTGCATTATCCTGATACACCCTGAAACCGGTGCCACTCAGCAATCGGAGTCCGAATACAGTCCTGTCAGCGCCACTGTCGATCCTGTCATTTGGTCATGTTATCCTGGTATTGGGAATAGCGATTGCTGTTCCAACTGTATCCGTCTGAAAAGCAATCACATTGCTCTTGAAATCGTCGAAGCTGCCACGACTCGCCAGATAGGTCGGAGCCCCATGATTGTAGAAATAATCGTCATACCCGGCGCCGGTGGAAACGTGAAGTCCTACCCGGGTATTTCCAGGAATGCTGGCGCTTCCTCTCAATTCGAGACCTGATATGTCTTCAAGTCTTTCATTCGCAGTGGGGTTGCTGGTTTATGAGGGGAGTGGGGTGAGTCTGGTCAGCTGCTTCATTTCTGTCTTCCCTTCAGAGCTGCCGCGGTAAGAACTGGAAAAGCCGTCGGACGAGCTTGCTCATGTCCGTGATCTCACAGTACTTCGGAAAGCCGGGAACTCGCTGCCTACCTCATAAAGGCCAGCACGCAAGGGACTGTCCTGTTCGGCAGGGGCTGGAAATCAAAAAGAGGCGACCGGAGCCGCCCCGTTGCGCGTGATGTGTATCAAGCGTCAGCCTCCCGGCCGCTGATAGGGTGAATCCTCGCAGTAGTCCGTGCTGTCGGTACGCCATTTCAGGGCCGTCGTGGCATAGGATTCCATCTCGCCGTCAGCGATGCCCGCCGCGACGACGGAACTCTTTGACATGCACACGCACGAGTCGTTAAGGTTGCCGTTCCTGAACTTGTAGACAACGCCGCCATTCAATGCGTTTCCGTCTGGTCGGGTGCACTGGTCATTCCCGCGAACGAACGCCTTCGCGCTGTCCCGGTTCCGGTCAATCCTGAAACCCGCGACACTCATCAGGCGAACCGTGATCCCTGAGTTTGTGTTGCCGTCCGTATTGCCTACCGGTCTCGGATCGATCCGGTCATCCGCCACGCACAGGCCCGGCAAGGGAACGGAGGTCCCCGCCGTGGCCGTGTTCGCCGTGATCACGCTGGATGGAATTTCATCAAGGGTCGTGCCGTCGCCCAGCAAGACCGCGACGCCGTGATTGCGGAAATGGTTAAAGCCGAAGTCCGTGGAAACGTAGTACCGGACCTGGGTGTCGGAGGGTATGTTCGCGGTTGAGGTCAGGTTGATGCTACTCCCTACCAGGCAGCCGGGTTCTTCCAGTATGACGGCATTAGGGGCTCCCATAAGGCTAACCGTATTCACCTGAGGCCATGCCGGAACGGCCAGTACCGCAAGCAATAGAAGGGCTGTTAATTTACGAGGGGGGGGGGGGTGAATTTAGTCAGTTGTTTCATTTCCTTCTCCGGATCGCTTAACGCAAACTGTTGCAATTGCGGGCATTGTAACAGTTTCGTCTTAAAGAAAACAGGTTGGTTTTCAGGCTGGCCAGACCACTACCGAATATTCAAGTCCGTACAGGACACTCCCTGCCCTACATCTGGGACACTGCGTAGATGAACAGGTATTCACAAGTCCGCATGCTGACCACTTGTCCATAACACGCAGTGTCAAACGACATGTCGGCATAAATACCGGAAAAGCCTGGCTTGTGCCAGGGTATGGTAGGTATACGTAAGAGTAGCAGATTCGACCCGGATCCTCATCCGCGGGCGGGATGCAGGCATCCCCGGCAAACCGCCTCAGTCATCGTCCCTGCAGTGCCTTCCGGACCATTGTGCCCGGAATGAATAGTCAAGGGCTTATCCCCGATTGTGTCCATTAATGGAACAGTTTTATTCAAGAAACCTGAAGTTTGCTCGTTTCCTGTTTGGCCTGTTCATGAACCGCCATTCCTTCCTGGGCGGTTTCTGCATGACTGCCCCTGCCACCTGTTCAGGTGTTGCTCCATTGATCGGTTAGGGCAGTTTGAGGTTTTCGTTCTTTTCAGGTTTCATGGTCTACTCCTCAATTGTTTATCATCCAGTCTATCGGATCGTCAAACTTTTTCCATGTCTGGCCTGATATTCTTGTTCCCTGTCCTTCTTCAATGACCCTGAAAGCATTCAGTACCCTGTCAAGGGTTTTCAGGGCTGGAGGTATCCTGAACTCATACAGGCAGGGCAACATACCTGAACTGCGTCATGTTGGGTTTCAGCAGGTCAAATTCCTCGTTGTAGTATTCAGGTGGACCAGACCTGTACGGACGAAAGCTTGTTGACCCCCGCCTGAAGCATTCTTTTTGTTGATGGCTATATCCATTGTCGGATAGATTGCCATGAAGAAGAACGCTCGGCATCTTTCTTTCGTGTTTCTTATGAGTGAGGCCCGGACTGCTTCCCCCGGGTATTGACAAGAGAGTTTTTCCTGTTCTTTGCCAGTGATCGAATGGGCTGTTTCAGAAGCAGTGCCAAGTCCTTTTTCGGTCCGCTTGCGGTAATGTCCAAGCCCGAGTCTCTCAAGCCAGATGAGGCAGATAGAAAAGACCAGGGCAAATACACATTGTCCTGGTCGATTTGGATAATTTCAGGAACGGGTAATGGATGAATGCAAACGCTGCCGATAACGAAAGTAATATGCCAATGATATGGATGATATCCATACCCTGAACCAGGTCTCTACAGATCAGGAGGTGACGGGGGGCATGGGCGGCATTTCATCAAAGTTCGGAATATCGGTGCGGGTAATATCCCAGCTTTCACGTTGCCTGGCATAGACCACAACATCGGGTTCATACCAGCTGTTGTCATCAAGAATGCCGACCGGGATGGCAATCTTGCCAGGACGGCCAGTATTGATCCCGTACATGCGGCTGCCACACTTCGGGCAAAAATAACGGGTATTGCGATTACCGCGGTCCGTGGTTACGGTATATCCCGTTGCCTGACCCGAGATGGACACACTGCTCTCATCAAAAAAAGCCAGGGAGAAATGTCCAGTCCCTGAGAGTCTCTGGCAGTCCTTGCAGTGGCACTGTGAAGAAAGCACCGGCTTTTCTGAAATTGAAATGGTGATTTCACCACATCGGCATCGTCCGGTTGCAAATGGGGCTTGGTTCATGATGTGCTCCTGATTGGATGTATTTTGGTGTATGTCAAGAAATCCAATATGAACTTCTCAACCCCATTGGCCTGAGGTTGACAGTCATCGCATTCTCTTGAATGGACGGCTTGCCTGGGCATATCCTGCATTTGACAGCCATTGATTCTGACCCAGCAAGACGGCTGGCCATTACAGGCAAGTTAAAGCTTGTTGCCGCCGAGGCAGGCGGGGGAATCTGGATAGTCGCCCCTTTTTTCGAACCATTCATCCGGCGTCATGGCATGGATTGACAGGGCATGCACCGGACCGTCGATTTGACTCTTGAGAAGACCGTTGACCATTCGGTGTCGAGCTACTAGATTGCGGTTGTAGAATTGACCGGAAACAACCACGACTTTGAAATGAGACTCTGACCCTTCCGGCACATTGTGCATGTGGCTCTCATTGATCAATTCAAGATGCAGCGGCTGCAACTCTTCCAGACTCTCTCGCATTGAGGCCTCGACAGGATTATTGGCTTGCATTGTCGGATAGTGGATTATTGAATAACTGGACTTGACTGCATTATAACTGATGGCCCTTTCAACACCCCGCCTCATGTGGCCTGCTTCAAGCAATGCCAATCATCAGCGCAACAGGCTGCCATTATCCGTCAGGCAGCTCCTCGAGCTCGAATAACGAGTCCATGCCGCGCTTTGAGCTTACAATCCTGAGCGGAATGCGTTTTGCATCGTTCGTCAGCCATACGCTAACCCGGCGCCCGCTCTCGCCGGATTTATTTCGAGTCACTTTCAAGGCTTCATGTTTCTTGCCCCACAAGGTGATCGTCTCCTCTTGGGGAGTCTCATACTGATACAGGCTGGCTTTCCTGTGACCGACAATCAGCACACTCGTTCCCGCAAGCGATTCAGGGTCGGCAGTCGACATCGCGATCGGAAAGTCCAGAGTGTCGAATTCCACGTCAGCAGGGGCCGTTACGCTCTCTTGACCAGGGTATTGAATGACTCCCCTCTCCCGGTCGATCAAGTAACTTGAAATAATCTCCGGACTGCCCGGTTTCCATGCTTCTCCACTGACAAGGACCAGTTGTCCGTGATCCATCTGGAACCGGTTCCTGACGATGTATTCATCCAGAAACAGCCGCGCCAGTGCATTGCTGATCTTGAGGCTGGAGACAACCAGAATGGCGCCTCCTTGACTGGAGACACTGACTTCTAGTTCCCCGATCGGAGTATCGTTGCCATGAGTTATCCTGTATGTAAAGGCTTTGCGCTCGAGGATGGCCTGAATGGCGCCGTCATGCGAGTTCCCGGACAAGGCCGGGTTCGGCAAATTCCCAACCAGCAACGCCATCAGCAGGGCGAGGGTATTTTGACTAATGTGCTTTAGTGACATCTTGGATTGTCGAAACTGATTTTCCCCTCAATGAACTGCCGGATCGCCTCGGGATAGATAATATGCTCCTGCTCAAGAACCCGACCGGCAAGTTCCAGGGCGTTGTCCCCGGAACTGACCCGCACTCTGCTTTGCATGATGACGGGCCCGTCATCGAGCTTTGGAGTCACGAAATGAACGGTCGCGCCATGCTCGGAATCTCCCGCGTCAATCACCCGTTGATGAGTATTCAGCCCCCGATAGGCGGGCAGCAACGATGGGTGAATATTCATGATCCGCTTTTCGAAATGAGCAATGAACCGTTCGCTCAATATCTGCATGAAACCAGCCAGGACAACCAGTGCAGGCTGGTATTTCGACACCTTCTCCATCAGGGCGAGTTCCCATGCCTCTCTTGATGCATGGCCAGACCGCCTGATTGAAACAGAATCGATGCCGGCTGCTTGAGCACGCACAAGAGCCATGGCATCGGGGTTATCGCTGACTACCGCTGCGATCTCGGCCTTGATATGCCCGCGATTTACCTGCTGGATAATCGACTGCAAGTTGGAACCACTGCCCGAGGCCAGAACAACGATGGATGGGAGCATCGATGGAGATCAGCCAGTAATCCGAAACGAACAATTGTCCGATTCGACAACCCTGCCCAGAGCGACCGGTTTCTCTCCGGATTCAGCGAGAGAGGCCATTGCGGCCGAAACATTGTCCGGCTGGACACAAACAACCATTCCGATGCCGCAGTTGAACGTGCGAAGCATTTCATCAGTCTTGATGTTTCCTGCCTGTTGAATCCACTGGAATAAGCGAGGCATCCGCCATGCCGACCGCGAAATTTCAGCGCACAAGCCATCGGGCAGTGCTCTGGGGATATTCTCGATCATTCCTCCGCCCGTGATATGCGCAATGGCCGTAACATTGCATCGTTCAAGCAAGCTCAGGATGGACTTCACATAGATTCTGGTGGGCGCCATCAGCCGGTCAGCAATCGTCAGCCCTTCCAGCGGCCGTTCCAGATCCACGGGCGTCTCATCAATCAATTTGCGAATCAGGGAATACCCGTTTGAATGCGGACCTGAAGACTCAAGGCCAATGATGGCGTCGCCGTTTTGGACCAGTTCCGGATTGATGATGCGATGTTTTTCAACAATCCCAACCGCAAAACCGGCAAGATCGTAACTGCCAGCCTGATACATGCCGGGCATCTCCGCAGTTTCACCCCCGGCCAGGGCACATCCTGCGAGCTTGCATCCCTCTGCAATGCTTCGTACTACCTGTTCCGCAATCAGGGCATCAAGCTTGCCCGTCGCGAAATAGTCCATGAAAAACAGGGGTTCAGCACCTGCGGTCAGGATATCGTTAACACACATCGCAACCAGGTCAATGCCAATCGAATCATGGCGATGCAGCATGCTCGCGAGTTTGAGCTTTGTGCCAACACCGTCTGTTCCAGAGACCAGTACCGGGCTGGCATATTGATCCAGAGGCAGCTCAAACAAGGCGCCAAACCCGCCAATGCCATGCAGAACTCCCGGCCGGCTGGTCTCTCTGGCCAGGGGCTTGATGGCCTCTACAAGCTGTTGTCCGAGTTCGATGTCAACACCACTATCCCTGTAACTCAGAGATCGTTCGTGACAGTCATCAGCGTTTTGAGTCATATGAAACCGGGAGAATCGCCTCAAATCGAGCGAACGGAGAACGCAGGAAAGGGGGTGTGCATTCGATGATTATAATATAATTTCAGCTGACTGAAAGGCGGGCCTTTGCAGGAAAGCCGGCCTGACAGGCAAATGCTCTTACCAAGGCCTTTTCACTCGTATCCAGTGCAACTGCTCAGAATCATTAGCCAGTCGTGTTTGCCAGATCCCCGTCTGAAAAGACCGGAGACGCCCTGACCGAGCAAGAACGATGCTGCTTACCCAGATACCGAATCTTCTCACCCTGCTTCGCATTCTTGCTTGTCCGGTACTGGTCTTGCTGCTGCACGAAAGACAGTACGAGGCCGCGCTTTGGATTTTTCTGATTGCGGGCATTACCGATGGACTTGACGGATTTATCGCCAAACGATTCGATTGCGTTACGCCGTTCGGGTCCATGCTGGATCCGATTGCCGACAAGCTGCTGATCGCAAGTGCATACGCCATGCTGTCACTGCTGGGCGATATTCCCTTCTGGCTGCTGGTGGCGGTAATGTTCCGGGATATCGTGATTATTGTGGGCTACCTGATTCTGGTGAACATGGAGCGTGATGTACCGATGAATCCGAGCTACACGAGCAAGCTGAATACCTTCATGCAGATATGCCTGGTGATTGCTGTACTGGTCCAGCAGTCAGGGTTGCTGCATGTCTCTCCCTTGATTTATGCCTTGATCGCAGGTGTGCTGGTGACCACGGTGACTAGCGGCATCCAGTATGTCTGGTACTGGGCGATTCGCTATGACATGGAAACCAATGCATGAATCGACAAACCGTGATTCCCATGGACGAGATGGGGATTTTCTCCCTTGATAATTTTGCAGGACAGGCAAACCGGGTCCTGATTGCGGATTTAAGGGAATTCGTCTCCGGAACCAGGCAATCCAGAGTGATGTATGTCTGGGGACAGCCCGGCAGCGGAAAAACCCATTTGCTGCACGCCTGCTCCGTCGAAAACCAGCGCTTGGGCATGACCAGTGCTTATTGCTCGCTGGGGGGAATGGGTGGCAAAAACCTGATCGCTGGAATATCCGATCCCAGCTCGCTGGTCTGCATTGATGATCTGGACTGCATAGAACAGGAAGGAGACGTGCAGGAAGCCCTGTTCCACACCTGTCAGTTACTGCAGGCAGGCAAGGGCCGTCTACTGGTATCGGGAAACTGCCGGCTGGCTGAAATCGGCCTCACCCTCAAGGATCTGGAATCAAGACTCAATAGCGGCGGGATGTTCCGGATACTTCCGCTGAGCGATGAAGAGAAAAAAGACGCACTTCGATCTCGTTCCGTACAGAAAGGGTTTGTACTGGAAGAGCCTGCGCTCAACTATATCTTGATCAATTACAGCCGGCAAGTCGGTGACTTGTTTGATCTTCTCGATCGTCTTGGACGCGAGTCATTGAGACGCCAGCGCAAGATCACTGTTCCGTTTATCCGGCAACTGATAAGCCGGTAGAGTTCCGTCACAAGGCTTGTCTTGCCATCAATCTTGCGCAGTTTGCCACTCGGCGCCCCAGAACCCGGGCAGTCGTCTTTTCGTCGCTGTCGATCGGGTTTATGCTGTCCGGCCCGCCAACATGGCTGGCCCCATAAGGCGTGCCGCCGGTGCTGGTCTTGCCGATCGGGGTCTTGGGGTAGGGAATTCCAACCATGATCATGCCATGATGCATCAAGGGCAGCATCATGGAAAGCAAAGTGCTCTCCTGGCCGCCGTGCATGCTTGATGATGAAGTAAAGACCCCGGCCGGCTTGTCGACAAGCGTGCCAGCCAGCCATTCGGATGCGGCTTGATCAAAAAAGTACTTGAGGGGCGAGGCGATCGTTCCAAACCGGGTGGGACTTCCAAGTACCAGCCCTGAACAGTCAGCCAGATCCTGCGCTGAAGCATAAACATCCCCCTGCTTGGGGATCGCGGGTTCAGTTGCCTCGCACACGCTGGATACCGGCGGCACAGTCCTGAAAACTGCCTCGCAGTTCTCGACGGTCTCGACCCCGTATCCCACCTCCCTTGCGAGCGAGTAGACAGCGCCATGCCTGCTGTAGTAGAGGATCAGAATTTTCTGCATGGCCGATCGGGTCATAATGAAGGAATTGGGTTTTGACAGCAATCCAGCATCAGCGCAGTCAAGCGAAACGTCCTGTCTGCCGGCTAGGCGTTGACATCCAGCAAAAATTCGATCAGCGCTTTTTGGGCATGAAGGCGATTCTCTGCCTCGGGAAAAACCACGCTTTGTGGCCCGTCAATGACTTCAGCCGTGACTTCCTGTCCCCGGTATGCGGGCAGGCAATGCATAAACAGCGCATCCTTGCGTGCACACTGCATGAGCCTTGAATCAACGCAAAACGGCTTGAATGCATCGTTTCGCTCCGACCGTTCATTTTCCTTGCCCATGCTTGCCCAGGTATCCGTAATAACCACTCCTGCATTTCTTGCCGCCTCAAAGGGGTCGTCAGTCATGAACACGTTTGACCGGCACTGGTCGTGCAGCGCCTGATCCGGCCTGAATCCATGCGGGGTCGCGATATTCAGGCGAAAGTCCAGAATGCGGGCAGCATTCATCCACGAGTGACAGACATTATTGCCATCGCCGATCCAGGCCGCCGTGATACCGGTGATATCGCCACGGTACTCGATATAGGTTTGCAAGTCTGCAAGCAGTTGACAGGGGTGGTTAAAGTCAGTCAAGCCGTTGATTACCGGCACCAGTGCCGAACTGGCCATTTCTTCAATCCGTTCATGTGCACCGGTTCGCATGATGATCAGTTCCGCCATGCGCGAGATCACCCGAGCGGTGTCCTCAACGGACTCTCCACGCGATAGGTGAGATTCAGCAGGACCCATGAATACAGCATGCCCGCCGAGCTGGGCAATTCCGCATTCAAAGGATATGCGAGTTCGGGTTGAGTTTTTTTCGAACACCAGTACAGCGACTTTTCCCTGCATGATGCCGCATGCCCCATGGTCCTTCTGATCGGCCTTGAGGGCCATGGCACGATCCATGATCAGCTTCAGCTCCGAAGCCGACAGATCGTTCAAACTCAGAAAATGTCGTAAGCCCATGGGATAGGATCAGTCCTGCTGGCTTGCAAATCCTCGCCGACCGCTGTCGACGAGGAAAAGGCATGTCAAGGAGGCGGGCTTCCCGCAAGGAAGCCAGTGCAGCAGAGTATCAAGATTATTCTAGAGAAGCCATAAAAATGAGATAATAGTATATTCTACAGTCGACTGAAACCGGTTATGGAAAATTCAACGATCAACAAGGCGGTTCTTGCCTATTCCGGAGGACTGGATACGTCCATTATCCTAAAATGGCTGCAGGACGCTTACGGCTGCGATGTTGTAACCTTCACGGCCGATATCGGACAGGGCGAGGATCTCGAACCCGCCAGGGCGCGGGCAGAGAAGTTCGGAATCAAGGAAATTGTCATTGAGGATTTACGCGAAGAATTTGTCTCGGATTTCGTATTTCCCATGCTGCGCGCGAATGCGCTGTACGAAGGCGAATACATGCTCGGTACGGCCATAGCAAGGCCCCTGATTGCAAAGCACCTCGTCGAAACGGCAAAGCAGACGGGTGCCGACGCGATTTCGCATGGAGCAACGGGCAAGGGAAATGATCAGGTCCGCTTCGAGCTCTCGGCCTATGCACTGGCGCCGGAGATCAAGATTATTGCGCCATGGCGCGAGTGGGATCTGACATCGCGGGAAAAATTGCTGCAGTATGCCGAGCGCCATGGAATCCATGTCCAGAAAAAATCTGACGGGGGGTCGCCCTATTCAACCGATGCCAACATGCTGCATATCTCGCACGAGGGCAATGAACTGGAAGATCCATGGAATGCACCCGACGATCAGGCTTGGGCATGGACCGTATCCCCCATGGATGCACCCGACATGCCGCAGGAAATCGTGCTTGAATTTCGTGCCGGTGATCCGGTCAGTCTGGACGGGCAGAGCATGAATCCGGCACGAATGCTGCAGCGGTTAAACGACATCGGCTCCAGGCACGGAATCGGCAGGGCCGATATTGTCGAAAACAGGTACGTTGGAATGAAAAATCGTGGCTGCTATGAAACCCCGGGCGGCGCCATCATACACAAGGCGCACCGGGCCATGGAGTCGTTAACCCTGGATCGGGAGGTCGCGCATCTGAAAGACGAGCTGATGCCTCGTTATGCAGGCCTGATCTACTATGGATACTGGTATTCTCCGGAACGGCGGATGATTCAGACCATGATTGATGCATCGCAAGCGAATGTAAACGGCGAAGTGCGCTTGCGGCTCTACAAGGGCAATGTTGACGTGCTGGCCCGACGGTCCCGGACGGATTCGCTGTTTGATGAGAAAATCGTTACCTTCGAAGAAGATGCCGGAGCCTATGATCAGGCCGATGCCACCGGATTCATCAAGCTGAATGCATTGCGTCTCAAGCTGAATGCATTGCGTCTCAAGCTGGCCGCAAGTCGACTCAAGTAATTCCATCCGTTTGTGAAACGCCATTGATATCGATTGTAGTGCCCCTCTACAACGAGGGTGAAGCCCCCTGCCAGTTGATCCAGCATCTCGATGCCATGGAAGGTCTGGATGAGGCGATACTGGTAGACGCCAGTGATGAGCCAGTCTCCAGGGAAATGATCGGCAGACTGTCGGCGAATTGTCCAGCGAACATCATCATCATTGAAAATGCCAGCCGGGGCCGGGCACTGCAGATGAACCTTGGCGCCTCTCGGGCAGCGGGCAGTACCCTGCTGTTCCTGCATTGCGACAGTCGGCTTCCCCAGAATGCGCTGTCAAGAGTCCGGGAGGTCATTGAGTCGGGACAGTTCTGGGGCCGATTCGATATCCGGCTGGATGGCAGGGAGGTGCTGTTGCGAATTATTGAGACCATGATCAACCTGCGTTCCAGATGTCGGCAAATTGCCACGGGCGATCAGTGCATTTTTGTGAAGTCGACATTATTTCGCGAGGTGGGAGGCTATCCGGAAATCGCCTTGATGGAAGACATTGGCCTGTCAAAACTACTCAAGCGGCATGCCAGACCCTGTCTGATCACCCTGCCGGTACTGACCTCGGCAAGACGCTGGCGGAATCGCGGCATCATTTTTACCGTGCTCTTGATGTGGAGACTCCGGTTTCTGTACTGGTGTGGCGTCTCGCCCAGGAAGCTCAATCGCCTGTATGGAGATGAACGGTAGGCATCCGATCCCGATTTACCTGTTTGCAAAGGCGCCGGAACCTCATCAGGTGAAGACGCGCATGCAGCCCTCGCTTTCTGCCCGGCGCTCGGCCGGGCTTGCGGCCATGATGCTTGAGGAGACCATGAGCAAGGTAAGCGAGCATTGGGCCGGGGAACGGATTCTTGCAGCCGCGCCGGATACCGATCATCCGGCCCTCAAGCATCTGGCCGGTCGCTACCGGTTTCGACTGGAAGCCCAGATCCAGGGGGATCTGGGAGTCAAGATGTGGCATGCGCTTGAACAGGGCATAGCCCGATCAGGCGGCGCTGCGGTTCTGGGTTCGGATGTCCCGCATATTCCCGGGCATGTCATTGGCGACACGTATCAGCATATTTGCAAGGGCAGGAGCGTGGTTGGTCCTGCGCTTGATGGCGGGTTCTATGTTTTGGGGCTTGCCGTCCTGGCCAAGGGGATATTTGCAAACATCAAGTGGAGTACCGGATCCGTATACGACTCGCTCAAGAGAAACGCAAAATCCAGCGATATTCTGCTTGCTGAACATCCTATACTCAGGGATATTGACAACATTGAAGACCTCAGGTGGCTGGCGAACCGGAATGCCCGATACCGGAAATTCCTGACCTGAAAATCAACAAGTCCAGTCACCGGAGACTGCCCGGATATTCCAGATGTCCAAACCCGATAACCAGGGACAGATTACGCCAAGCATGTTCAGGCCGGTCTTCTGGCCGACCTGGAGTGCGCTGTTTTGCCTGTGGCTGTTGATGTGGCTGCCACGAGTCTGGCTGATGAGGCTGGGCGGATGGCTGGGTGACTGGCTAAGGCATCGCAATCACAAGCGTCGGCATATCGCCAGGATCAACCTTGAGCTCTGTTTTCCGGATATTTCCGATCAGCGCCGGGAGCAGCTGCTGATTGAGCACTTCCGCTACCAGGCGCGCGGTCTTCTTGACCTGGGGCTGGCATGCATGGGCAGTCGTCAGCAACTGGCCAGATACCATGAGATACAGGGTATTGAGCACATCACCGCCAATCTGGGAAATTCGGGGGTTATCGTGATTGGATTCCACTCGATCAGCATGGAGATGGCGGCAATTTCCCTATTGAGTGATATCCCGCTGGTCTCGATGATGAAAAGGGACTCGAACCCGGTTATTAACCGTTTTCTGTACCGTTCCAGAACGCGGTTCAAGAAAGCGGACATCTACATGCGGGACCAGGGATTGCGCGGCATCATCAGGGGGGTAAGAAAAGGCAAGGCCTGCTATCTGGTGCCTGACGAGGATTACGGGGATGGTGCTCATACCGTATTCGCCCCGTTTTTTGGCGAGCCGAAATCGACCTTGACCACGGTCTCCCGGCTTGCGGCCAAGACCGGTGCACTGGTCGTGGCATGCTTCTGTATTCTGGACGCAAAAACCGGGAATTACAAATCCGTGGTCCGAGAGCCTCTTGGCGATTTCTCGAAGCACGATGAACTGGATAACGCGAAGCGCATCAACCGGGCAGCTGAAGAACTGATTCGGCTTGCGCCTGAACAGTACATGTGGACTTTCAAGCTGTTCAGGAGCCGGCCTGATGGCGGCGCCGATCCCTATCAGCAATCACGAGCACGTGGTTGATGAAGCAGGATTGATGGGGAGTGCGTTCAAGGCAATGGGCCGCACCCGGGCGATAAGTCAATCTTCCACAATGTCTCCGATTATTGCTGGCTGAGGTCGGTTCGGTACCGATTGTTCGCAAATTCCGTGGATCGGTCCACTGATCCTGATTGGCCGTCGTCGAATCAGGCATGGATGATGCTGTGCTGGATCCTGAAAGAAGTCTACCAGGACAATCTACAGGTCAAAGGCCGGGGATTCGATGCGGTTTTGGATCTTCCGGGTGTCATGAAGTCCTCCCGGTTTCTGCATTTTGCAAATCCGGAGCGTACAGCCATCAAAGGTCACGACTCGGCTTGCTGGCATTTGCAATTTATCCTGCCAAGCTGTCGTGGCAATAAATCTGATCAGGGCTTTGGGGGTTCTGTCTACTGAGGACATGGAGACAGCTGCGAGCGAGCTCCGCAGTGGGTCAGCTCGAAAATCGGCCTGTTTTCGGTGATGGCACGGCTTGAAGCTTCCTGCACGGGCCGTCCGCATGGTCATCCGCTCATCCGCGGGTGCGAAAGCGCAACGGGACGCAGTTTACAGATAGCCTGCAGCTCGATCTTTCGGAGGGCAAAATCCGGATATGGGACTTCCCATGCCCACGCAATTTCCAGCATTGGCAGCACTCTAGCGCGTATGCATGAGGGACGTTTTGACGTTCCCTGCTCTAGGCCTGCACGCCAGACGGGCTAGGCAAGCACCTGGCGGATCATGATGGCGAAAAGGGAAAAGGGCGGTCCGAAGACCGCCCCTTGGATCAGGCGAGGCCGCAATCAGGTGCC
>JAPOSW010000006.1 GCA_026709505.1 Gammaproteobacteria bacterium
GTCAGGAACTGGACATCAAAACGCAGCTTGTGTCAAGTGTGATATGGTGATAGGTCTTTAATGGCATCTTATTTCTATCAAAATCAAACCCGAAAACATACAAGGAACCGTATATGCAAATTAATATTTCTGCTTCCGGGCTGTCATTGTATAAATAATCCGGTTAAGCAGAAAATCAGATTGATTGTTTCCAGTGCAACTTGCCTCTGAGAATTTGCCCTGTCCGTTTCCTATTTGATTCAAGCCCCCAGTTCCAGTCCGAAGTGCAACACTGCCCCTGTCCATGAAGGCTACGCCTTCATGGACAGACAGGGGGGAAGACAGGATCCGGAAGTGCCCGTTCGATGCCGAAACGGCGACAGTCTCGACTTTCCGGCATTGCAGGCGATGCAGTCCGGCACTGCAAGGCCCGGTGCAGGCCCGGCAGGCGCATGCCTCCATCGCCCGCCGGTTGCGGGCACAGCTCAGGACCTGACCCGGCCAGGGAATCAGGGCGAGGGCAGGACTTCGTGAAAGACCTCGAATGGCGTGAGGCAGCCCAGCACCTTGCGGGGGCGGCGGTTCAGGCGATCCTCGGCCTGACGCACTTCTTCCGCCGTGACCCGGGTCAGGCCGGTGCCCTTCGGAAAGTACTGGCGCACCAGGCCATTGGCGTGCTCGTTCAGGCCCCGCTCCCGGGAGTGGCAAGGAGTCGCAAGGCAGAGCCCCGCCTCCAGCCCGGCGGAGATCTCCCGGTGACCGGCGAACTCCTTGCCGCTGTCCGCAGTCAGGGTGTGCATAAAGTCCCGGTGCGCTCCCAGTCGCCGCAGCAGGTCTTCAGCCAAGGGTGCCGCGGCCCTCCTGGCCAGGAGCTCTAGACGGCCCTCGATCTGCTCCGGACTCCAGCCCTCCGTCCGCTTGCGCGGAACGCCCGAAGCACGGCTGCGGCGGGCACAGCCCCTGTCCTGGGCCTGCCGATGGCGGGCGATCCCGCGGCTGATCGTGGCCGGACTCCGGCCCAGCTCCCTGGCGATCTCACGGATCGACAGGCCTCCGGACATCAGAACCTTGATCTGGCATCGTTCATCGCAGGCCAGCTGGCGGCAGCTCTTGCACATGACAGTTCTCCGTTATGCTTGACATGGAGATTGTCATCCGCCCGCTGGCCGTCTGCAGCACGACGCCACCCTACAGGGTGTTGCACTTCAGAGTGGAATTGGGATGTTTGACGTCCACCGCAAACTGAAACCGGACCTTGCTCTATTGGTGCGTGCGAAAAATAACCGGCGCATTGCCGGAGGTTCGCTGTTTGAACAGATGCGCACCCAGCCGGTTCGCCATCGGATGCCGGTCTGGGTGCCGAAGCGGTCGGGGCGTCGCGGGACCGGTACGCAGAAAGCGGTACTCAAGCGCGAGGCCCGGATGGCCGGTTGCGAGCTGCGCTGGAACGAGGTGACGATCCCCATCCCCCGGGACCGCAAGGCGGAAGTGGGCGAGCAGCCGGTGGTGCTGAACCTGGTCCATATTCGGGAGAGCGAGGAACCGGCCGATGATGCCAAGCGTCTCGAGTGGTTTCTGTATACCAGTCTGCCGGTTTCCAATGCCCGACAGGCACTGGATGTGATTCAGTACTACAAACTGAGGTGGCGCATCGAGGACTGGCACCGCATTCTCAAGAGCGGTTGCGATGTGGAATTGCTCGCCCACCGCACCGCAGCACGCCTGAAGCGCGCGATTGCCTTGCGGGCCGTAGTTGCCTGGCGGCTTGCGACCTTGCCCCTGCTGGGCCGGGAGACTCCGGGACTGGATCCTTCTGTGCTGTTTTCCGAAGTCGAGCTGGCGGTGATCCGTGACTTTGCCCGCTTCCGCAATCAAAAGCTGCCGGAGAATCTTGGACAGGCAGTCAAGATCCTAGCCATGATGGGTGGCTGCCTCAATCGACCGAATGGTGCCCCGGCCGGAAGTCAGGTGATGTGGGAAGGATACAGTTATCTGTATGGCAATGCGCAGGTGATTGAACGAGCCAAGGCGCTCGGCATCGGCAGTGAAGTGTCTCGCATGATCACCGGGTGAGGATCGGTACTGCTATCCAGTTCAATCTTGTTGTGCGGTGTTTTTGCTCCCAATTTCGCCCGAAATCCGCAAAACCGTGAAATTTTTACCCCTTTGCTGTGACGCTATTTGTGGGTAATAGGCAGCCCCTTGAGCCCCGCGCAGCGAGGGCTTCAGAGAGATCGTAGAACCGCTGCAGGTTGATCTAGTACTCTGGAGACGTGCTGTAGAATTTCGCCAATCGAAGCGCCGTTCCACGCTCAAGGCGGTTTCCTGTCTGATGAGCCGCTCAATGCGCGTGCGGGGCACGTGCAGGTGGCGGGCCAGTTCGATCACGCCAATATGTGGTCGGCTTGAGATAAAGCTCCTGAGGCACTTCCCCAGGATGGCGGGGTTCTTTAGCAAAGACATGTTTCACCTCCTCAGTAGCAATCCACAATTTCGGCTTGCGGCGGGTCGCGACCTGGACTGGTGTTACGATTGGATTTCTACAGGTCGGGCTATTGAAGAATGCTGTTCAGGGACAGCTCGCTGGCAGAAGTCCATAACTGCTTGGGATCACCCCAATGGACATCATGGCCGACAGGTTCGGAGACAACATACCATAAATCAACATCATTTGGATTGATACATGGATTGAGTGAGCTGGCCAATTGCTCAGTATCATGTAATCTTCCTTCCAACTCTACTAACGGACTTCCTCGCCATATATCCTGCCCGTCCCTATATTGTTGCATGGCTTGCCCAACGTGAAAATCAGCTACTCCAATATCCTGAGACAGCACATCAATAAATTCTTGAATATTCATACCGCGTGAAGGATAAGCATACAGAGTAACCAGTAATTCCAGTTGCTCTGGCGCAATGAAAGCCTGTGCACTCCACCTGATTTTATCCACCAAGGTGACTTCGTTCAGGGTCACGGTCAAGTCGACACAGCCAGAGGAATGTGTTGTCCCATTCTGGGCATTCAGCCCGGCAGAAAGCAAGAACATCAATATGCAGGACGGTAATGCTGGACTTAGTTTTTTTTTAGGGCTTATATACATAACTGGACAAAGATAAAATTAAAATTGTGTCGACAAGCAACCTCAAACCAGCTCGAAAGACGTGAAAGTGGGGCCAATTCGGGGTTGACTGTCAATATCGACCCTTATTGCGGGGAAGATTGACTTTTTCAAGTAATCTATATAAGTCCCTTTTTTCATTACACTCATCGAAAAATAGTTTTCAAATTAGTTAACAAGAAAATCGCCATCTCAAATTTGAAAGACATTGCGAATTACAACAATAACAAATGCTGGGAGGACTAGTCCCGATATATACAAGCGGACTGGGCCATGACGTGTCTCGGCCATAGCGATCAGGAAGCCAAAAAAGGCAGATATGACCAATACAAAAAGTGGCATAACATAGGTAATAAGCCCCTCAATCTCAAGCAAGGCATCAATGTCAACTACTATGAATGCACCTGATACGAATAATGTAAGCGCCCCCAATGACGCATATGTGACTCTCAGCCGCCACCGCAGCGGCTTGTCCAGTCGCTGAAAATAGGTCTCATATACCGCATCAATGAATTTGTCGATGGATTTCTTGCGAGTTCGCCTTGATTCACGGATTTGCATTGAACTATGACCAGCTGGACCGGGGGATTTAGTTGTCGGAACTATAACAGAATTTGCTGAATGGATACTAAACAGCATCAAACCCCTAATCCATAAATAGAGATTTTTTTATCCGCTCTAGGCCGGGATTCTGTCGGACGCGGGGCCGGGGTGTTCCGGATCTGTCCGGAAGGCCGGATTCGGGGCATGGCGGCGCCGGTTTCCATGCCGGAACGCAGTGGCGGGTCGTGTTTCCTAGCCTGGAGCGGATAAAAAAATCTCTATTTATGGATTAGGGGTATACCACAAAAATTATTTTGGTTTACAATGTGCCCCGCCTCACGAGCGGCACATGACCTGCCTTCAGTGAGTTCGCTAGTGGGCTATCTCCCTACAATCTTCTTATACTATTGAACGTTGCAGCCATCATATTCTGAATCTCTGAGATTGGATGATGCGGATATTTTATAGTTGACCAGCATTACGTGTTCAGCTGGAGGCAAGCCATGAGAAATAATGTTCTGGATGTTTTGAGATACCTGTTCGAGGGAAGTCATGGGACTGGTATTGAAGCCATCACGGACGAACAGCAACAGCAAACAGTAGTAGACCAGCTGCAAGAGATGGGATTCGACGGGCATTCGATTAACCAAGCTTTCGACTGGATACAGAACCTGTCTTTTCTTGATGGAGTCGATGATGGTGATGTGGGCAGTGCGCAGCGTGGCATTCGATATTACACTAATGAAGAAATCCAGCACCTGCCAGCCAGAATTCGAGGCTATATCATGGGCCTTGAGCAGGTCGGGATACTGGATACGGTTTCCCGGGAAATGGTTATCAATCAGTTGATGTTTCTGGAACCGGAGTCGATCGAGCTGGATTCAGTCAAATGGGTGACCCTGGTGGTTCTGGATAATTATCCTGCTGGGCTGGGCTTGACGCTAACGGAAGAGAATATGGTGGTAGAAGGCAAATACCGCAGCATGCATTGATGCATCTGGGGTTCATGTCCTGCCTCATAATTGACTGACAAACAACTATTGGGAACATATATGAGCGGCCCGCTGATCATCGTTGAATCTCCGGCAAAAGCCAAATCAATAACCCGTTATCTCGGTGGAGGGTTTAAGGCCCTGGCTTCCTATGGCCATGTCAGGCAGCTTCTTGGCAAGGATGGAGCAGTTGATCCTGAACAGGACTTTGACATGCGTTTTGAGACGGTCGACAAAAACAAGAAGCATGTCGATGCAATTGTCAGGCAGATGAAGAAATCGGATGCCCTGTATCTTGCAACCGACCCGGACCGGGAGGGTGAAGCAATATCCTGGCACCTGCTTGAACTTCTCAAGGAGAAAAAGGCCATTGGCCCCAAGCCAGTCTATCGGGTTGAGTTTTTCGAGATTACGCCGTCTGCAATTCAGGAGGCGGTAGAGAACCCTCGAGATATCTCTGGCAACCTGGTGGAGGCGCAACTCGCTCGCTCGGCCCTTGACCATCTTGTCGGCTTCAATCTCTCGCCGCTGTTGTGGAAGAAAATTCGTACAGGCCTCTCGGCAGGACGGGTTCAAAGTCCCGCACTTCGCATGATTTGCGAGCGGGAGCAGGAAATTGATGCGTTTGAACCTCGGGAATACTGGACCATCGATGCAGACGTCTCTCAATCCGGACACAAATTCACGGCAAAACTCAGTACTTATGCGGGTGAGAAAGTACAGAAATTTTCCATTGCCGAAGAGAGCCGGGCAAAACTTGTCAGGCAGACGCTTGTAGAAGCAGCCGATGGAAAACTGGATGTGCTGGAAGTGGTTCATAAAGAGAAAAAGCGCAATCCAGCTCCTCCTTTCACTACCTCTACCCTGCAGCAGGAAGCGTCCAGAAAACTCCGGTTCACGACCCGGAAAACCATGCAGGTTGCCCAGCAGCTATATGAGGGGATTGACGTAAACGGCGAGTCAATTGGCTTGATTACCTACATGCGTACCGACTCGGTTTCGCTGGCCTCAACGGCAATCCGGGAAATGCGCAAGGCGATTTCCGAACGATACGGCGCCGAGATGCTGCCGAAAGCGCCGCGCCATTTCTCGAACAAGACCCGCAATGCACAGGAAGCACATGAGGGCATTCGCCCGACATCGGCAATGCGTTTTCCGAGAAACCTGAAGCACGCCCTGTCCGAAGACCAGCACAAGCTCTACCAGTTGATCTGGAACCGGACCATAGCGAGTCAAATGATGCATGCAGTCATCAATACCACAGCTGTCGACCTGGGAGTCGGTCCGGCTGATGAGACCGGTAGCGAGGGCACGGGCATGTCAATATCGCCGCCAGCGGGGATATTCAGGGCAAGCGGGTCCACCATCCGCAACCCGGGCTTCATGTCGGTTTACCTGGAAGATCAGGATGACGTTCCGGATTCGGACAGGAAAGAGGTACTCTTGCCAAGTCTCAAAAAGGGCATGCAGGTGGACTTGCTTGAAATCAAGGCCGAGCAGCATTTCACTGAACCACCGCCCCGGTTTAATGAAGCCAGCCTGGTCAAGGCACTGGAGGGTCATGGGATTGGAAGGCCATCGACCTATGCATCAATAATCAGCACCCTGCAAAATCGCGGGTATGCAGAACTGGATGCCCGACGGTTCAAGCCGACTGATACCGGCAAGATCGTCAACAGGTTCCTTTCCGAGCACTTCACGCGCTACGTAGACTATGAATTCACGGCCGAAATGGAGAGCGAACTCGATGCAATATCCCGCGGAGAGAAAAAGTGGAAGGAGTTCATGAAGCACTTCTGGATGGATTTTTCAAAACAGGTGATGGAAAAAGACGAAACACTGACTCGGGCCGATGTCAATCAGGCCAGAGCACTGGGAGATGACCCAAAAACCGGCAAACCCGTTTCAGTCCGTTTGGGTCGCTATGGCCCTTATGCGCAGATCGGATCTCGAGACGATGAAGCCCCCCCGCGATTTGCGAGCCTGCTTCCCGGACAGCAGCTTGACTCAATCATGCTGGATGAGGCACTGGCACTTTTTGCATTCCCGCGGCAGCTAGGGCAGAGTCAAGATGAAGAAAACGTAACGGTCAACATGGGGCGTTATGGACCTTATGTGAAGTGTGGCAAGGACAATGCCTCGCTGAAGAAGGATCAGGATCCCGGCACCATCGATTTGCAGGCTGCCCTTGAACTGATTGCCGAGAAAAGAGCATTTGATGCCAATCGCCTGATAAAGAAGTTTGAAGAACAGGGAATTCAGGTGCTGAACGGTCGATATGGCCCTTATGTGACCGATGGGAAAAAGAACGTGACATTGCCCAAGACCATAAACGAACCTGGATCGCTCACTCTTGAAGAATGCCTGGAATTAATCCGGAACAAGCCCAAATCAGCCAAGCGGCCTAGTACCCGTTCTGGAAAGTAGTTGCTGCTGTCCTTTTCAGGATTGTATCGTTGCGGTGATGGTTCGGAGTCGTTGACTATGGAAGAATGACCATTGGTATTCCCATTGCAGACCGGATCGCGATCACACTGTAAGGCGCAATGCCATCCATCCGATTCCCCGTCTTTGCCATGGTTGCGGTTCGTACCGCTCTGTCCAGATGGGGAATGTCATGGAAAAGCCGGTAGTCCAGTAGCAGAAATGGGCTATCGTTCTCTACCTGAACCTTGCCACCCTCGAGAGATGTTCATTATGAATGGACTTCGGGATGTCGGTGTTTCCCAGCCCGGGGCATGGTTCGCGCTCCTCAGGAAACTGAAGACGAGTTCCTGATTTTTGCCCCATAATAACGGGGTAAAACAAGATCCGGGATCGAATGGATACATTGCCTGAACACTTTTCTGCCCGGTGCCTGTCGATTGATCTGGAAGTCCACCCGAAAACCAGAAAAATCCTTTCCATTGGCGCCTATCGTCAGGAACCGGAATCGACTCTGTACCTGGCCGACAGGCAGGTCCGCTCTGACATAAATAAACTTGATCTTTTTGCAAGCGGTACTGATTTTCTTCTGGGCCACAACCTGATTATCTTTGATCGTGAACACCTTCAGGCCGCTGCCCCAAATCTGGAACTCTTGCAGCATCCTTGTATCGACACCCTCTGGCTAAATCCTCTCGCCTTTCCCAAAAACCCCTATCACAAACTGGTCAAGCATTACCAAGATCCCTCGATTCTTGGCGATCAGAGAAATAATCCTGAACAGGATGCCCAGCTAGCACTGCAGATCTTATGCGATCAACAACAAGCCTTCCAGAACGATACTGAGCGAGACTTGCTGGATATTTTTCACGGGTTGACTGCCTCTGGAACCGATGCAACGGGGTTTGATGCATTTTTTGAGTTTGTACGGAAAGACGCAAGACCTTCTATTGAGTCAACTAGGCTCAAGATCACCAAGTGGCTATCCACCAGAGGCTGCCTGACATACAGCAGCGAGATTATCGGTAACCCGCAATCATCAAACTGGGCCCTGTCCTACGCTCTGGCATGGATTTCAGTCGCCGGGGGAAATTCGGTCATGCCACCTTGGGTATTCCACACCCATCCCGAATCCGTGACAATCGTCCGCAAGCTGCGAGATACCGCCTGTGGCAATCCCGAATGCAGCTGGTGCCGGGAGTATCATGACCCAAAGCAGGAACTGAAGCGCTGGTTTGGTTTTGATAATTTCCGGTCCGCGCCAATAGATCCCGAGTCTGAGAGACCCATGCAAGAGGTGATTGTCGAATCCTCAATGTCTGCCAAACATGTCCTGGGAATACTGCCCACCGGTACAGGCAAGTCCCTTTGCTATCAGCTGCCGGGTCTCTCGCGCTACCATAAAACCGGATCGCTCACGGTAGTCATCTCCCCACTGGTTGCCCTGATGGCAGATCAGGTCGATGGCATGGAGAAAAACGGGATTACCTGTGCCGCAACCATCAATGGAATGCTGTCATATCCGGAACGAAGCGAAACCCTCGACTTGGTTCGCTTGGGTGATGTCGGCATCCTGATTATTTCCCCCGAACAACTGCGTAATCGCACAGTACGCAAGACCTTGAGTCAACGCCATATCGGTGCCTGGGTTATCGATGAGGCCCATTGCCTCTCCAAGTGGGGCCATGATTTTCGTCCGGATTACCGCTATCTGGCCCGCTTTATTGAAGAGAGCTCAAACGAGGGTGAACCATCCCCAGTCCTCGCCCTGACTGCTACGGCAAAACCCGAAGTCAAGCATGATCTGGTTCAGCATTTCCGTAAAAATCTCAATATAGACATGAATGTATTTGATGGTGGCAGTTCTCGCACCAATCTGGAGTTCATGGTCGTTCAGACCGACCTTGCCAGAAAACCTGAGGATATCTACCGAATTCTCGAATCAGACCTCCTTAAAAGCCAACAGGGTAGCGCCATTATCTATTGTGCCTTTCGCAAAGACACTGAGGACATGGCCAGGTTTCTGAAGCTGAAAAAGGTTGGTGCTGAACATTTTCATTCCCAGTTAACTCCGGATGCAAAAAAGACTGTTCAGAGTCAATTTATTGAGGGAAAGATTCGCGTAATTGTTGCCACTAATGCATTTGGCATGGGCATCGACAAACCGGATGTGCGTTTGGTCATCCATGCCGATATTCCAGGCTCTCTCGAAAACTACATGCAGGAAGCAGGCCGGGCCGGGCGCGATCGTGCCCCTGCTCGCTGTGTCCTGTTGTTTACCAAGGACGATATTGAGAAGCAGTTTGGCATGTCAGCCCGCTCCCGGCTGACCCGCCAGGAAATTACCGGCATCCTCAGAGCGCTCAGAAAAATCGACAAAAGGAACCGCAGACATGGAAGTCGCCATGAAACTGGAGAAGTCGTGGTCACATCAGGCGAAATCCTGCTCGATGATGAAGAAGGGCTGTTTCAACGGGATGAGGCTACCAACGATACCCGAGTCAAGACCGCAATCTCCTGGCTGGAAGATGCCATTTTGCTGACCCGGGAAGAAAATCGCGTTCAGATTTTCCCCTCTTCCCTGCTGGTCGGTTCCATCGAAGATGCCAAATCAAGACTGAATGGACGTGAGAGTATCAAGGCATCTTATCGAACCAAGCTTCTCGATATAACAAGCAAGCTGATCCGGTCTGATCCGGACGAAGGGATATCGACGGATGAACTAATGGGAATTACCGGCTTCACCCCGGAGCAAATCCAGAAGGCGCTGCACGATCTTGAGGAATTGGGCATTGCGAATAACGACACGGCACTGACTGCTTATATTCATGCCGGAGTAGAACGAAATTCACTCCAACGCTTTGACGATGCCAGGGAACTTGAATCCGAACTGATCGGCTATCTTCGCGAAGATGCTCCCGATCTGAGTGTAGATGAAACTTCGAACCTGCATATGCGTATTGCCTGCCAACGCCTGAAAGACGATGGCATTGTCAACGTCCTGCCAGAACGGGTCTTGCGAATTCTTCGGGGCCTCTCTCAGGACGGGCGTGATGATCAGGGCAAAGGCTCTATCGATTTGCGCAGTCTGCGTATGGAACATGTCTCAATTACATTGCGTCGAGAATGGGAATCGCTGGATGCAACAGCGCAATTACGCCGTGATGCCGCGTATGTCTTGCTCCGGCACTGGCTGGGCCGCCTGCCTAGCGGTGCACGAGGAACCGATCTTCTCGTTGATACCAACTGGGGTGACTTGCGATCATCGCTGTCCACGGATCTCGATCTAAAAGCCAGAGTCAAGAACATTGACGGCCTGTTACGACGTTCCCTGATGTGGCTTCACGAGATGGAAGTGATTCGAGTCGACCGAGGTCTCGCGATCTTCCGACCAGCCATGACGCTGCGACTGGATCAGGATAAGCCCAGACGCCTTTTTCTGGATGTTGATTTCAGGCCGCTCCAGGATCATTATCAAAACCAAGTGCTGCAGATTCATGTTATGGCCGAGTATGTCCGTAGAGGACTTGAGAATATAGCTAATGCGGTACGCCTGTCAGTCGATTACTTCAGCCTTGGAGAGGAGGAGTTCCTTGACAGGTGGATGGCTGACAGGAAAGATGAACTCAAGCGACAGACTACGAATGAATCCTGGCAGAGAATAGTTCAGAATTTAAACAACCCGAATCAAAAGCAGACCGTTGCAGACAACCGAGCGCAACAAAATGTCCTGGTTCTTGCTGGACCGGGTTCCGGTAAAACCCGCACACTGGTTCACAGAATTGCCTATCTGGTCAGAATTCGCCGCGAAAACCCCCGCGGCATTATCGCTCTGACCTATAACCGCCATGCCGCTCAGGAGATCAGGCAACGCCTGCATGGGCTGATCGGCCACGAATCAAGTCCGGTCACAATAATGACTTGCCACGCTTTGGCAATGAGGCTGGCCGGTGCGAGCTTCTATGGAAGGCTCGAAAAAACTGCCGAAGAATCCAGCAAGGATGAGTTCAGCAAGATACTTCAGGAAGCAACAGATCTATTGGAGGGCAAGGGACTGCTGAAAGATGATGCGGATGACCAGCGCGAACGCTTGCTCCATGGTTTTCGCTGGATTTTGGTTGATGAGTATCAGGATATCGATTCCGGGCAGTACAGCCTAATCTCGGCACTGGCTGGGCGAACCCAGGGCGATTCTGATCGAAAGCTTACAGTGTTTGCTGTTGGCGATGACGATCAGAATATATATTCCTTCGCCGGTGCTTCGGTTGAATTCATTAAACGCTTCGAAATCGACTACAAGATCAAGTTCCCACAGTATCTTGTCGAAAACTATCGTTCAACCAAACGCATTATTGAAGCCGCAAATGCGATGATTGAGCCGACAGCCAATCGAATGAAAAAAGAAATTCCCATTGAGATCGACCGTGCTCGAAGAAAGGAACCCGACGGAGGCGCCTGGCAAACGCTGGATCCGGTTGCAATGGGGAGCGTTCAGATATTCGATTGTCCTGCAGACCCTATCGCCCAGGCATTAGTGACAATTCTGGAGCTTGAACGTCTCTCGAGACGCTCGCCAGACTGGGATTGGTCGCGATGTGCCATTATCGCCAGAGAATGGAAATACCTAAATCCGGTACGTACCGTATGCGAAGACAGGGGAATATCCGTCCAGACAGCCAATGAGGAGAATATCAGCATCTGGAAATTGCGCGAAACCCAGACCCTCATTAACTGGTTGAGAAACAGATACAAGGAATTGATTGCAGTGAGTGAGATTGAGGAATGCCTGCAGCATTGCCAGAACAATATCTGGCGATCATTATTGCAGGATGCTGTTTCAGCCCTTGAGCAGGAAGTTGGTAATGAGACTACGGGTCAAATCGCCATAGAGTGGCTGGCCGAATGGAGTCAGGAGGCAAGGAAGCGTCAAACCGGCTTGTTGTTGCTAACCGCGCATCGTGCCAAGGGTCTCGAGTTCGACCACGTAGCGATACTTGATGGCGGCTGGTGCCGTCGTTTTCCAAACGAGGGTCAAGATGCCGAGCGAAGGCTCTACTACGTTGCCATGACTCGGGCTCGCGAGACACTGCTTCTGGTTCGTTTCAATCTAGATTCTCCAGCTGGCGGGGATTATCTCGGGAGTGGATGCCTATTCAGCGAAGCATTTCTGAACCATCCATCGGTACTGGTGAGAAAGTCCCCGGGAATTGATGAAGATCTATCTGGCCTGAAGCGAATTTATACCCTGCCTAAATTAAGCCAGATTAACCTTGGCTTTGCCGGGCGCCTTCATAGCAGTCATCACAATTCAATCAAGGCAATCCGGGATCTTTCAATCGGCGAGACGTTGACCATTCGCGAAACAGGTTTCGATGCTTGGGAATTGCTCAATAATTCTGGTCAACGGGTCGGATTTATGGCGAGAGAATTCGCGCCGCCAGAAGGTTACCGTCCGGTCTTCGCGCTCGTGCATGCGGTGATCGTCTGGAGGAGGGATGCCAATCCAGATCAAGATTATGGCGTGAAGCGGGATTTCTGGGAGGTGGTAGTTCCTGAAATCGTCAATGAACCCATTCTGTAACGTCCGTATTTGCCGCTGTTGCCATGTCCATATCTCTGCTCTTGTCTATGTTCCCCTGCACACCGAATTTTTATTTTTCGGGCAGGCTTTTCTTCAGCTCCGGCAGCCCTTCCTGAAATACCAGCCACACCGGCTGTCGTATCACTTCGCCGTTTTCGGAAAGGCGCACGGTCATCGCAGGACCGGAATACTCAATCGACGGATCATTTCTAAGCGCATTCATTCGCGGGGCAAGCAAGTAGCTCTGCAGTCCCAATGCATAAATCCGGTCGAGTCCGGTGTTTCGGTAGGGCGCGAGATTCTCAGCAAGAGAATCGACAGGTTCAGCGTCTTCATTTTCAATCGCCACCAGTTCAGTGCTGTCAGGACCGGCCGGCTCATCAGCGGCATCCGTTTCAGTATTCGCAACCTCCTGACCGGCAGGTTCGGTTTCCGGTTGCTGATCGAGTTCTGGCTGTCCACTCTCTCCACTGGCCATGTCTGATGGGGATTCGTCATTGCTGGATATTTCTGCCAATTCCTGCTCAGCCTTCATCCGCCGGTAGGTCTCGACACCCTGGAGCATCCAGCGCATATCCGGGAAAATGACCTCGTTCAGGTCGCCGTCGAGTTCCGGGCTTGGAATTCCCGAATACACGTAAGAGGTCGCATATACCGGCAAGTTGTGCGCCTGGAAAAATCGGAGCTGCGGAACCACGATTCGGGCCTGTGCGGAATTGGCGGCCAGGAAGATGAAATCCATGTCTTCGTTGCGCCTTGGAGTGAATTTAAGGCGGTGATCGAGATATGCCTCAAGATTCTTGCGTCGCTGAATGCTCTTGTCGATGCCGAGAAAATTCTGGATGGTGGTCGAGTAGTCAACCTGGTCAGTCTGAAAGGATGCGTTCCTGACCGCAACCCCGCCGATTGACTCCCAATACTTGATAAAGGCACTGGCAACGCGATCACCCCATTGGCTGGCGGCCTTGAACACGGTAGCCTGCCGATACCCGTCATCCCAGGCCTTTTGTGCAACCAGTTTCGCTTCTTCTTCAGGAGAGAGGCTGAATGCAAACAGCCGGGGCAAGCTGGTCTCATCGGGGATGTCGGCAATCATGAGAGTGTCAATTTCCCCGGTGAACCCATTCAGCAGGGGATTTGCGGCCTCGCGTCCGAGCGGGCCGATAATCAGATTTGCACCATCATCAATAGCGGCCCGGTAATAAATACGACTGAGTGAAGCTGAATTGCCGATGTCATACAAAACGATATCAGGCTGCGAGATCGACTGATAGCGGGCAGTAGCGTCCATGAAGCCGTCGTAGAAGGCCTGGGCAGCCGAACCAACATCCGAAGTCAATGGGAGCAGCAAGGCGATTTGCTCGTATTCGGTCTGATCGTAAGGTTCCTGAGCAAGAGCTAGCGCATCAAGATTGGCTGGATGGTCAGGATAGAATTTTCGCCAGTCCGTGAAATCAGAATACAGGAATTCCGGCTTGCCAAAATCCAGTGTTTCAGCCAGCGAAATCCATCCCGGAGTGTTGGCATGGGTCGACTGCCCGGCGAGGAATGACCGATCAAGCGGATTCAGTCTGCGAATTGTTTCAATGATCTGTTTTTGCCAGAAAGGCCTTGCTTCATCCCCGGACAAATCATGAAGCTCGATGATTGCCGATGTTGCATCAAGGCTGTTTCCATTCGCCTCGTAGGCTTCGGCGAGCGTTTCCAGGTACCCAAGCCGGACAGGCTGATTCACAGCCGGATCGAGATGAACCTGTTGTAGCTGCTGCAGAGCGCTTTCGGCATCTCCCTGTGCGAGCAGAATGCGGCCACGCAGAGTTTCAGCCTGTGCTCGGTCATCCGGCGATACAGGATTCATGGACAATGATTCTAGCGTGGCAGCGGCAGCTTCAACCCGATTCTGATTGAGGAATTCCTCAACCGCCCTGAGCTGCAGCCCCAGTGCCCGCTCGGCGGGTAGCGAGTTCGCCTGCTCAACCAGCTTCCATGGATCATCCAGAGAGATAACCTGTTCCTCGTTTTGAAGGCCGAAAGTGGTCACCTTGGACTTTTCGGGTTCCGGCTCGGGCAATGCAGCCACAGGCTCTTCAATTTGAGCGTCTTCCCGAGTCGGTTGTTCAGTGGCTTCGGGGGGCTGGACTTCCGGGGTCGGAGCCAGTTCCGGCTCTTGCTCAATAGGTGCTGGCGCACAGCCGGTCACAATCAGGCCAACAGCCAGAACGAGCAAGGCGATGCGGAAATAGGCGGAGAATTTGGGCAGAATGGACAACATTTTCATGAAGCGATGGTTATCTCTGGCATGCCCGTCAAATTATATACCTCCAAAACGAGGCTCGCCGCCCAAAAGGACTTGAATGTTGTCTAGAACAGCGATGCGCTCAATTCCGAAACGGCCTTGAGCATATCAGGGTCATCAGTCAGCGTCTCACAGATTGCCCCGCGACAGGCCGCGGCTGGAGACATGCCGGAAGTCATCAATTTGGCAGCATGAACCAGAAGACGGGTACTCGCACCCTCTTCCAATCCATTGCCTTTCAGGTTTCGTGTCATGATGGCAAACTTGACAAGCCGTTTTGCCGTGTCTTCGTCGAGTCCGGATTCCCTGACCACAATCTCGGTTTCAATACTGGTCTTCGGATAATCGAATTCAATCGATACAAAACGCTGGCGCGTGCTTTGCTTGAGATCCTTGAGCACGCTCTGATAGCCGGGGTTGTAGGAGATCGCAAGGCAGAATTCCGGCGGAGCAGTCAACAGCTCCCCGGTTTTCTCGATCGGCAAAACCCGCCGATCATCCGCCAGGGGGTGAATGACTACAGTGGTATCCTTTCGAGCTTCAACGATTTCATCGAGATAGCAAATGCCGCCCGCACGGACAGCACGAGCCAGAGGGCCATCCGACCAGCGAGTTTCTCCGCCCACGATCAAAAAGCGCCCGACAAGATCGGCTGCGGTCAAGTCATCATGGCAGGATACCGTAATCAGTGGTCGACCCAGCCGCCAGGCCATGTATTCCATAAACCGGGTCTTTCCGCATCCTGTTGGCCCTTTCAGGAGAACTGGAATTCGGTTATGGTAGGAAGCCTCGAACAGCTCGATTTCGTTGTCGAGTTCGGCATAGTAGGGCTCGGCCCTGATTCTGTACTCCTGTATTTCCTGCTCAGCATTCATGTTCTATGAGTGTCCAGTCAACTATTCAAGATGAAGTTGTGCTATAACGGATGAATATGGGAGTGATTGGCAGCAGTAAACTGCCTTGACTAGTCAAAGTCCTTTATTCGATTGCCTCGATTTTGGCGATGCGCACACGCTTCTTGCACCTCCATTATATATAATTACCGATCTGTTAAGATCATCGCACCGACGAGAGAAAATCCAAAGTTATGAAAACACCCGTGAAACGGTCTCTATTGTTTTGTTTGTGGATTGCCATGGCAATTTCACCTTCACTCAAGGCCGCCGAAAAAGACAATAGCCTGCCGATTGAGGAGTTGCAGATGTTTGCCGAAATCTTCGGCAAGATCAAGGCGGATTATGTGGAGGAAATAGACGACAAGGATTTACTGACGTATGCGATCAATGGAATGCTGGCTGGGCTGGATGCACATTCGGCTTTTCTCGAGCCAGTGGGATACAAGCAAATGCAGACCGATACCGATGGCCAGTTTGGCGGTCTTGGCATTGAGGTGACCAAGGAGAATGATCTGATCAAGGTGGTGGCGCCGATAGACGGTACCCCAGCGGATGAAGCAGGATTGCAGTCGGGTGATTTCATCATCGAGATTGACGGCGTTTCCGTTTTGAAGATGCCGCTAAACGAAGCGGTGAGCAAAATGCGGGGCGAGCCCGGCACGGAAATCGGGTTGACCATTCAACGTGAAGGCGTGCCTGACCTGTTCCAGGTCGAGCTGGTCAGGACAGTGATTCAGCTTCAGAGTGTGCGCAGCGAGTTGCTGGAGCCCGGGCTGGGTTATCTGCGGCTGTCGAGCTTTCAAAGCGGCACCGCACAGCACATGAGAGTGCAAATCAAGGCGTTGGTTGATGACAATGAGGGAAGTCTGGATGGGCTGGTTCTTGATCTCCGGAATAATCCCGGAGGAATTCTCTCAAGTGCGGTAGAAATCAGCGACATGTTTCTCGATGGCGGTGATATCGTCTCCATCAAGGGACGTATCGAGTCATCCAGGAAAACCTATTCGGCACAGCCCGGCGACATACTCGATGCAAAGCCAATGGTGATTCTGGTGAATGGGGGGTCGGCCTCGGCCTCTGAAATTGTTGCCGGAGCACTGCAGGATCACAAACGGGCGGTGATTATCGGAACCAATACGTTTGGCAAAGGTTCGGTTCAGTCAATCATACCGATCAATTATGGACGGGCATTGAAGTTGACCACCTCACTGTATTTCACGCCCGATGACAGGGTGATTCAGAAGAAGGGGATCGCACCCGATATCACGGCAGAGTTGTCCGTTAACGGAAACTATGATTACTGGGATGCAGAACAAGTGGAGGATGATTCTGAATCTGAAGAGGGTGCTGAGCAATCGGAAACGACCCTGGCCCAGAGAATGCGTGGCGACAATCAACTGTTGCAGGCTGTCAATCTCCTGAAGGGTATGAGGATTATCGGTTCGGCAGCAGAGCCCGAACAAAGTTAAGCGGAGTTGATGCTGGGTTTCCCACAGTCTTGTCGAAGACGGCCTAGCGTTTCTCTTTTCTCTTCTTGCGGGCTTGAGAATACCGGTGAATCCTGTCTTCCAGATATCGATAGGCCCGTTGGGCCCAGGGGAAATCAACCGACAGTATGACTAGGCCAAGCGGAAACATCCAGAACCCCAGAATTGGGAGCATGCCAAATACCCCCCCGATCAGCAATGAGATTCCAATGGTTATTCTCAGTACGGAAGGAAATGCCTGAATCCTTTGATGGAGTCTCTCGATATTGGTGTTTTTGTCCATTTAGCAGCTTGCGTCGAGTGTGTGCAGACAAACGTGATGATGCGGCTTACTTGTTTTTAGCGTCTGTATGAACAACAACGCTTTGGCTTTCACCAAGATGCAGTCCCTGGGCAATGATTTTGTCCTGATTGATGGTGTTCGACAGCATATCAGAATGTCGGCGAATTTTGCCACGAGAATCGCCGATCGTCACTATGGCATCGGATGCGACCAGATCATTATTGCTGAGCCCGGAAAGCAGCCGAACATATTTAAAATGGCGGTGTTCAATGCAGACGGAAGCGAAGTCGGACAGTGCGGAAACGGAGTACGGTGCTTTGCCAGATTTCTGCAGGACCAGGGTTTGTCTCTGGAGTCAAGCATTGCGGTTCAGACCATAACCACCAATATGGATATCACGATCAATTCGGATCAAACGATCACTGCCAGTATGGGCTTGCCGGAATTCCATCCGAAAAAGATTCCTCTTTCCGCTGATGCTGAGAGACCGGAATATGCACTTCTGGTCGAAGGTCGGGAAATTGAGTTTGCGGCAGTATCCATTGGAAATCCACACTGCGTCATTAATGTGCCCGACTGTAGGCAGGCAAATGTCGAGTGGCTGGGTCCCCGTATTGAGAGTCATGCTATTTTCCCTGAAAAGGCGAATGTCGGATTCAGGCAGGTTATTTCCCGAAACGAGGTCAATTTGAGGGTTTTTGAACGTGGAGTCGGCGAGACGCTTGGCTGTGGGAGCGGGGCCTGTGCGGCAGTTGTGTGCGGGATCAGGGATGGCATCCTGGACCGGCAGGTAACCGTGCATTTGCTGGGAGGGAGTATAACGGTGGATTGGATGTCTGAACTGGACCCCGTGCGGCTGACCGGTGCGGTTGAAAAGGTTTTTCGGGGTCAGATCGAGGTGCCGGATGACATTGCTTGTAAGGACTGATGGAGAGTAATTGCCGATGACAGAAAGCAGTGTGTGCTATGTTTCAGTGAAGATTCCAAAGACAATTGACTCAATCCGCGATTCGGTCCGAGACGACAGTGTCAGTAACGTGCCTCGGTTCTTGATACTGGTTGACTTGAATTGGCTGGTAATACATACTGAACCGGCATTCTGGAACACTGAGTTCCTGTATGCCAGATCCACCTATTGATTATTCATCATGACCATGAAACAAAAATTACTGAGCATCGCAGTCGTTGGCTTTCTTGCATTTTCTTCACCCTCCCTGTTTGCATCAGGTGATGGCGATGGTGGGAGTGGGTCCGGCGGTGGTTCAAGTGGAGGTAGCGGCAGTGCTGGTGGATCTGGCAATGGAGGCGGTTCCTCGGGCGGGAATGGAGGAAACGGGGGTGACTCTGGTGGGGGAAATGGTGGCGGTGACGGAAATGGAGGATCCGGCGGTGCTGGTGGTGGATCTGCTAATGGGGGAGGTTCCTCTGGCGGAAACGGAAGTGGTTCTGGTGGAGGAAGCAGTAGCGGTGCCTCGGATCAAGGGGGTGGCAATGGTTACGATGGCGGCCAGGGCTTCTTCTCCAATGCCTACGACAAAGGCAAGAAGATATTCCGGGATCAGGTCGTTTGCGAATCATGCCCCTTTGCAGGTATAGAGCTTGATCAAGAAGGTGTCGAGCAGATCAGGGCAGAACTTGGACGAGGTGGAGTGATCGGCAGCAACCTCTCCTACAATCAGCGATATAACGTCAAGTACTATCTCAGGAAACGCTTTGCCGAATAGCTCATCTTGATTGCAGGGCAGAAAAATGAAAGACGCTTGAATAATCGACACTGGCGTGAGGACGGTCTTGTGCGGCAAGCATCGCTCCCCTGATGTGAAACCAATGCCGTTTTACCAGAAGAAAACGATACATTCTGTCCATTAGCGATTATCTGATGACTCGCCGCTATACTCTCCCGGGCCAGTCCTTCAGCCTTGAATTAACGTAAACCTCCTAGACAGAATACCATGGAAAAAAGTTCAGCAAACAAGTCATCTTCGGATCTTGATCCACAAGATGTTTATGATTTTCTGGAGCAGAATCCTGATTTCATAGTCGGGAACTGGGACCTGTTTGCGGATTTTGTGCCGGCCGGCGAGGAGCAAGGGAACGTTTTTCTAAAGAAGCAGATTGAAACATTAAGCGAGCGACAGGACGAACAGAACAAAACCATCCAACATCTTCTGGAGGTGACAAAAAACCTTGAGCAGATGCAGGATATGCTGGCAGGATTCAGCAATACGTTGCTGGACCAGGGTCATTCGAGCGATGATCCGATAGATTTTGTGGTAAATCTGGTGGGCCGGGAATTCGACCTTGAACGCGTGGTTGTTTTTGAGGGGGCGGCCGCCAATGCTGGAAAGCCGGATCTCTATGACGAAATTCATCAGAGGGTCGCCCACCGAAGCAGTATCTGCGATGATCGGCTATCGCAGTCCTTGCTGGAACGGATTTTCGGCGAGGATGAAAAGTCCATCCGCTCATGTGCCTTTGTGCCGATTCTGCACGGCGTGGCAGTTACCGGTGTAATGGTGTTTGGTTCAGCAGATGCCAAACGGTTCCATCCGGAACTTGGTGTTCTCTATCTGGACCGAATTGGGCGTCTGGTTGGCAGTTATTTGAATGGAAAACAGCAAGCGGTTGAGTGAACTCGTTGACAGCATTGAACGGTTTATCGATGCCATCGGGAAGGCGGGCAGATATTCGGATAATTCCATACAGGCCTTCCATCAGGACTTGATGATTCTGGAACGGTTCCTGGGCGAGCGTGAAAGCGCTGCTGTCTGGGAAGAGGTGAACGACTCGATGGCCAGGGCATTCCCGGCCCGCTTGTTTCAGCGTGGACATTCACCTAGGTCGATTGGCAGAATGCTGTCGTCCTGCCGGAAATTCTTCGATTATCTGATCAATGAGAATGTGGTCAAGTCGAATCCATTTGTTGGGATCAGTGCTCCAAAAGCGGCGCAAAAGCTGCCCAATACATTGAGTGTTGACGATTTAAGTACCCTGCTTGATGAGAATATTGATGCTGACACGGCAGTGAACATCGTTCGTGACCGTGCGATTATCGAGTTGTTTTACTCTTCGGGTCTTAGGCTTTCGGAGCTTGCTTCGCTGGACATTGATACGATTGACTTTGCGGAAAGCCAGATACGTGTGACTGGCAAGGGCAACAAGGAAAGAATTGTTCCGGTAGGTACCATGGCACGCACTGCAGTCAAGGACTGGCTCGAACGCCGGAGTGAGTATGCCAATCAGGATGAGAGGGCATTATTCGTGAATTTTCGGGGGGTCAGGCTGAGTGTTCGGGGAATTCAGACTCGGCTAGCCGAGTGGGCGAAGAGGAAGGGTTTCACTCAGCATTTGCATCCACATGCCTTGCGTCATTCATTTGCCAGTCATCTCCTTGAATCAAGCGGGGATTTGCGGGCGGTTCAGGAAATGCTGGGGCATTCGGATATCTCGACAACCCAGATCTACACCCATCTGGATTTTCAGCATTTGGCAAAGGTATTTGACGGGGCGCATCCCAGAGCAAAGAAGGGTGTTGCGGATTCGGAGTAGAGGGGTCATCCTTGAATATGCGGTGGAGCAGGCTGTATTTTCGGTTAGCCAGGCTCATGGAGAAGCTTGAAAAAGTGGGTCGCAACTGTTTGGCCCAGATTGCGTGGACAAGCAGTTGCGATTATTCTTTACTGTCATACGCACTCCTGTATTTTGAAATCCACTCTCAGATAATGCGAGGCATCTCTGAGATAACTTGTTTGCCGGGGAGGATCCCATATGAAAAATATCGGAAAATCGACAAGGACACGACCTGACACACTCCCATGGTGCCCAATAAGCCTTCAGATAATGCCTTGATATCAATTTGTTTGTTTTCTCTTATACAAGCCATCAAAGCTAGGAGATAGAATGGAACAGTTGACCGACCTTAAAGCCATACTGCACTCCAAGCGTGCCAATATTTACTACTTGGAAAAATGCCGGATCATGCAGAAAGATGGACGCGTACTTTACCTCACCGAGGCAAAGAACGAAAACCAGTATTGGAATATCCCTATCGCTAACACCACTTGCCTGTTGCTTGGCACTGGCACATCGGTCACCCAGGCAGCCATGCGCATGCTGGCGCAAGCTGGGGTCTTGGTTGGATTCTGCGGCGGCGGAGGTACTCCATTGTTAATGGCCAATGAAATCGAATGGATGTCGCCTCAAAGCGAATACCGCCCCACTGAATATATACAAGGATGGCTCTCTTTCTGGTTCGATGATGGAAAGCGCCTATTCGCTGCCCGTCAGTTTCAACGTTCACGCATTGCCTTCCTGGAAAAAGTCTGGACGAAAGACCGAGACCTGCAAAGCTACGGGTTTCATGCCGACGATCAGGATATCACACAAAGTCTGGATGCTTTTCACCGGAAAGCTGATACCGTGCAGAACGTTGGAAAGCTGCTACAAACCGAGGCCGAACTTACCAAACGCCTCTACAAGGCGGCCGCCAGCCGGACCAAACAAAGCAACTTTACGCGTAGTCGTGATGCTGAAGACAATGCCAATGCATTCTTAAATCATGGCAACTATTTGGCCTATGGTCTGGCCGCAACTACCCTATGGGTGCTCGGTATACCCCACGGCTTCGCCGTCATGCATGGCAAAACGCGGCGTGGCGCTTTGGTCTTCGATGTCGCCGACCTTGTTAAAGATGCCCTGATTCTCCCCTGGGCTTTCATTTGTGCTCATGAGGGCACTAGCGAACAGGAATTTCGGCAACAGTGCTTGCAAGCCTTTACCCAGCACAAAGCGCTGGATTTTATGTTTGAGCGGGTAAAAAACACTGCTCTTAATACAGACTGGGGGATAAGCCAACCATGATGGTTACCTTTGTCTCCCAATGTGAAAAGAAAGCTCTCTCTCGCACCCGCCGAGTGCTGGATGCTTTCGCCAACCGCATCGGCGATAACACTTGGCAAACGGTTATCACCGAAGAGGGATTGCAGGCAGTGAAAAAACTGTTGCGCAAAACTGCTAGCAAGAATACTGCCGTTGCCTGCCACTGGATTCGTAGCCGCTCACGTTCAGAGTTGGTTTGGGTGGTGGGTAGAAAGAGCAAGTTTAATCATCAAGGTTTTGTGCCGGTGAACAGCACCATCACTAACAGAACCTTTCGAGATGACCGGGAGGATTGGCATTACCTTCCTCTTATTCAGTCCCTGTCCGCCTTGGCTGCCTTGCTACATGACTGGGGTAAGGCTAGTGCCCGCTTCCAGGAAAAACTGGCGCATGAGTACAAGGGTAAATATGGAGATGCGTTGCGACATGAGTGGGTTTCGTGCCTGTTGCTGAAGTCATTGATTTGCATTACCGATTCAAGTACGGATAGCGGTTGGCTAAATCAGCTAGCCGAAGGCAAGATCAATGAAAAGGAATTGCAGAATACTGACTTAAAGAAATTCCAAGCTCCACTGACTGGCTTGCCTCCCGTAGCAAAGTTGGTTGCATGGCTGGTTTTAACTCATCATCGTATACCACTAGAAAATTTGCGCCCAATGGAATTACTTGACCAACACCGAGGTAAGCCAACAGAGTCCATCGATGATTTACTTTGTCTGATTACCAAGGAATGGGGTTACAGCAACCAGAGTGCGTCCGACAACTTGGAAAGTTGCTTGATCTTTCCCAATGGCCTACTGAGCAATGCCCTCCAATGGCTAAAGCCTGTGAAGCGTTGGGCAAAAAAACTGCTTGACCAGCAACCCCAATTTGAGCAGATTATGCAAGATGGCAGCTACCGACTCATACTACACCATGCCCGGCTCTGCCTGATGCTGGGCGACCATTACTACTCGTCCTTACCGCTTGCTGAATCGGGAAAGTGGAACAATTTAACCGGCATGATTGCCAATACACAGAAGGACGGCTCTCCCAAGCAAGCTCTGGACCAACATTTGGTCAGGGTTTATGAGCAAGCTAGGAATAATGTGAATAAGCTACCGCTCATTGAGCGTGGATTGCCTGTTTCTAGCAATGTTGCTCAACTTAAGAAAAGGAGCCCGCGATCCTACGCCTGGCAGGACAAAGCTGCAGCCGAAACAAAAAATTGGGTCAAAAAAAGTCACTCAGAAAAACACGGTTTTTTTGCAATTAATATGGCCAGTACCGGCTGTGGAAAAACCCTTGCCAATGCCAAGGTGATGCTGGCACTGTCACCGGATAATGATAGCTTTCGCTATACCTTGGCTCTGGGTCTGCGCACCTTAACCTTGCAAACAGGCGAGGAATACCGAGACCGTATTTTCATGAAATCAGATGGCAGTGACCTAGCCGTTTTAATTGGTTCCAAAGCTATTGCTGATTTACATCAACAAAAAGAAGCACAAGAACACAAGCAGGAAACTCTTTTGCAAAAACAAGGCTCAGAGTCTGCTGAAGAATTGCTTAATTCAGGGGACGAGGTTATTTGCGACTGTGATATTTCAGAGCAAGGCATGGATACCTTGCTGAAAACTGATAAAGACCGGAAATTTCTCTACGCTCCCGTCCTCGCCTGTACTATTGACCACATGATGGCGGCTACCGAAACCACACGCGGTGGTCGCTATATCCTGCCAAGCTTGCGCCTGATGTCCGCCGACCTTGTGATTGACGAGGTAGACGATTTTGCCGGTTCCGATGCCATAGCCATTGGTCGGCTTATCCATATGGCAGGAATGCTGGGTCGAAAAGTCATAATTTCCTCAGCGACTATTCCACCTTCTCTGGCCGAAGGTTACTTCAACTGCTATTGCGCTGGTTGGGTGCTGTTTGCTCAAACCCGCAATGCCAACATAAAGATCGGCTGTGCCTGGATTGATGAATTTAACACCCAAATCAGTAATAGCTTGGGTACTGAGCAAGCAAACCAGCAATACTCCAAAGACCATAGCCGTTTTATCGAAAAGCGTGTGCATGAGCTGAGCAAACAGGAAGCACGGAGAAAGGCCAATATTATTGACTGTCAGCTCTTGTTAGATCAGCCCACATCGACTGCTGTTGGTACAGGTAAACAAGATGCATGGTTTGACATTATCGCACGCGAGGTTCAGGCCAAACACACACTGCATCATCAAATTGATAGTCGAACAGGTTTAAAGGTCTCCTTTGGCGTTATTCGTATGGCCAATATCCAGCCCTGTGTCGCATTGAGTCGCTATTTTTTGGATTCACACCTCTTGGAAGACAGTGCAGAAATTCGTGTGATGTCCTACCATAGCCAGCAGGTATTGCTACTGAGGCATGAACAGGAAAAACATCTAGACGCTGTGCTAAAGCGCAAGGAAAATCCAGATGAGGAGCCAAAGGCATTTGGTAATTATGTTATTCGCCATCATCTGGATCAGCTTGCCAAAAAAGGAACGCCACCAGCCAACCTATTATTTATTCTTGTCGCAACACCAGTTGAGGAAGTAGGCCGGGATCACGATTTTGACTGGGCCATCGTGGAACCTTCTTCCTATCGTTCCATCATACAACTAGCCGGCCGGGTCCGGCGCCACCGATCTGGAGAGGTAACTGAATCAAATGTTGGCTTGTTACAATACAATTGGCGAACAATTGAGCAGGGGGAGCAAGCTAGAAAACCTCGTTTTATCCGGCCTGGCTACGAATCAAAAGATGCTTTAAGCAACGGCATCCCCTGCTGTTTTGAAACTCACAATCTCAAAGAGTTGTTAGACCCTGATGCCATCGCACGGCAACTGGACGCCATTCCCCGCATACAGAAAAGCGACAATATTCCACGTTTTGCTTTGCTTGAACACGCCGTCATTGAAGATCAGCTTAATAACAAACAGGAGCATGGTCCAGAATCTCTTCAGGGCTATTTGACCCAGCACTGGTATTTGACAGCACTTCCTCAAGTATTAAACCGGTTTCGAAACAGCGAATCAGGCATTACACTATATCGAGCCAACGATGCGGGTGAAATAGTGTTTTGGGGCAGAAATGAGCGAGGTGATATTTGTGAAAACGATGTTACAGGCGAGCGGTTAGATATGAAAGTTGGATACAATATTTCAGTCTGTGAGCTAACTGAACACCAGAGCCAACGCCTTTGGCTTTGCCGCGACTATATGAAACTGTTGCAACAGGAAGCCGATAGCCGGGGCATGAGTCTCACTAGTGCCGCCTTGCTCTACGGCGAACTAACCATCCGGGAACCTGTTGGTGACGGCCTGCCTCCCGATTACCTGTACTGCGATCAGCTCGGACTATTTAGGGACAAAAGGAGCTAAAACATGCCAGATCCTGAAATAAAGGCTTTCTTTGCTCAGCGTAAAGAAAAATGGCTTAAAAGTAGAGTCAAGTCAAATATGCTAGACTTGGAAAAAAACTATCTTGAAGAAGTAGCGGATCAAATCTTTTCGCTTGAGGATTGGTTGCCTCGTGCGGCAAAAAGAGCCTGTAGCCGAGCCTTCACAACACACCCGAGCAAGTTCAGTCATCCCAGCACAGGAATAGGGAAAAAAAACAGAAAAAATTTCACATACGTGACCCCTGTTATTTGTGAAGCAGACAGGCAGCCTGACGGCTATCTCAGAACAGGCAATGCCAGTAGCAAGAGAGATTCAGTAGGTAATGCAGCTGAATTGGATGTTGATGATTTTCTAAATCTCCAGATGCAGGATGGAAAATCATTGCTTATGCATATTCAACAGGACTCACAACTTGCTCAGGAATTGCTATCTATCCAGTCAGTAAGCTATGAAACCCTCAAAAAAGGGCTTCTGGCTATGGCGGACAGCAATTCCGAAATGGTCACAAGTTCCAAAATTAAGCAGGTATACTTCCCCGTCAATGACGATTATCATCAGTTTTCTGTTCTCAGTAATTCAGGGTTGATCTATGAACTCCGAGATCGTATTGATGAACTCCGTTTTCCAAAAGAACAAGAACAGAAACAACTGCGAGAATTCAAGCGCACTAATGTATTCAGCGAACGGGGCTTTACTGAAATCTACGATATCGCTACCATCGGTTATGGTGGCACCAAACCCCAAAATATAAGCGCACTCAACAAGCATAATGGCGGTAAGGCCCATCTGCTACTATCGATGCCTCCCGCATTGGAACAGCGTGAAGTCCATTTCCCGAAACACGACTTTTTCAAAGAATCCATTCGCTTTTACGATATCAGGGAGTCGCTAGAGAAACTACACCGTATTTTCACCAGCGAAAAGGATAGCGTTATCCCCCGACGCAACTTGGAAATCGGCCGCGACCACCACCTCGAAGAGATACTGGACTTAATTATTCTGCGCGTGGTGGCTCTTCGCCAGGTCGCAACAGCACAATATCGGGAAGAGACCAACCAGCTTGAGCAATACCAAAAAATCTGGCTTTGCCCTGGTTTTGAGACTCAGCGTGAACAGGAAGATGAATGGCTAAAACAACTTTGTAAAACCATTACCAATTGGATAACCACTGCTTATAGTAAAACCATAAAAAAGTCCATAACGTTTGGTCAGGCTGAAAAAGCTTACATCCAACAAGTGATTGAGACACACGGGGAAGCACTTCGATGAGCGATGTGTATATACTGATCCCCCACCTACGCATTCAAAATGCCAATGCGCTGTCTAGTCCCTTCACCATTGGCTTTCCCGCCATGACAGCTTGGTTAGGCGCTATCCATGCCTTACAGCGCAAACTGAATGCACAGGACATCCCCGTAGAATTCGAGGGCGTGGGCGTCGTTTCACATAAGTTCGATTTACAAACCTACAAAGGCTACGGAGATTTCGGATATTCCATTATTGGCATGGCTAACCCAGTGGACAAGGATGGCTCACGTCCCGCATTTATTGAAGAAGCACGGTGTCACCTTGAAGCCAGTCTGGTGATTCGATACGAAAATTGTGAATCTCTGTACGAAGACGAGTTACTGGCAAAAATAGAACACCAGCTTCGATCAGGGATGAAAATGGCTGGTGGCGATATTATTGATTTGGATAAACCGTCCTTGCATAGAGACTTTAATCGTCTAAAAACTAAACTTATGCCTGGATACGCCATCATCGAACGTCGCGAATTAATGATTGAAGCAATGGAGAGGGGGCAGGACGCACTGGATGCCATGCTCGATTATTTGGTTATTCATCATCAGTGCGAAATGACAGGTGAAGGCGAACAATCAACCGTGACCTGGAAAAGTGCTAGGAAAGAAACAGGGCATGAAGGACAGCGTGGCTGGATTGTTCCCATTGCAACAGGCTTTCACGGCATCAGTGAACTGGGCCAGGCTAAAAACCAACGCAACCCGGATACTCCGCATCGCTTTGTTGAAAGCATAGTTACCCTCGGAGAATTCAAAATGCCCTACAAACTGGATACCGCCGAAGAACTGTTTTGGCGATACCACTTCGATCTGGAAAACAACTTATACCTGTGTCAGCAAACCGGAGCCGGCACTACCCTCACCACCCCGGATTCAACACTTCACAAAACCGGCTTTTAATTAATCTGATAAATGTAAGGAGAGCACACATGGCTAAACATGAAAACACTGCATCCGTATTGGCATTCGAGAAGAAACTAGTACCCTCCGATGGCTATCTCTATGGAACTCGGTGGAGTAACCGGAGTGAGGCCAGCCCACTAAACCTCAAGGAAAAGTCCGTGAGGGGCACAATTTCAAATCGACTGAAACCGACCATTCAAAAAGATCCCGCCAAGCTTAATAAGGAGGTAGAAAAAGCCAATCTGCAAACCGTAGATGCCTGTTCACTTGGAACCGAGCAGGACACCTTGAAATTGTACTTTACTCTTAAAGTATTAGGCGGTATCCAGCAACCATCGGCTTGTAACAATGCAACCTTCAAGCAGAGTTTCAGCATTGCCGCCAAAGGCTATATCGAGAGAGAAGGTTTCGCGGAGCTGGCACGGCGCTACGCACTGAATATTGCCAATGCCCGTTTCCTTTGGCGCAACCGAGTGGGTGCTGAGAATATCGAGGTTCAGGTTAAAACACTCAATAGCGATGCAAAACAGGAATGGAGTTTTGATGCAACTATGTTCACTACCCGAGACTTTGATGTAGACGACAGCCAGGTTAAAGATATGGCAACCAGAATCGCCAGTGCTCTGTCTAGCGACAATGATTTCCTGATGCTTGAAATCACGTGTTATGCACAAGTTGGCAAGGCACAAGACATTTACCCCAGTGAGGAATTGGTGCTAGACAAAGGAAAAGGCAAAAAGAGCAAAATTCTTTACGCTGTTGACAATATTGCGGCCATGCATTCCCAGAAAATAGGAAATGCCTTGCGTACCATCGATACCTGGTATCCGGGTTTTGATGATCCGGAAATCTCTGCGGGGCCAATTGCCATTGAACCATATGGTGCAGTAACCAACTTGGGCAAAGCATACCGTACGCCAAAAGAAAAGCAGGATTTTTATACCTTCTTTGACAGTTGGGCTCGTGGGGGGCAGCTTGAACGACCGGAAGATGAACACTACGTGATGGCGACCCTAGTACGCGGTGGCGTGTTCGGCGAAAGTGAAAAAGACACATAGGTGCTCCTATGAAAGCCTATTTGGATATCACACTATTACCCAATGATGACATAGGGCATCACTTTCTGTGGGGGAAAGTTTTTCAGCAGGTACACTTGGCACTTGTTGAAAATAAAAATACTGATGGCAGTTCTTCTGTCGGCGTTGCCTTTCCTGAATTCAATGCAGAAAAACACCGGCTGGGCAGAAAATTGCGCCTTTTCGCCCCCAACTCCTCAGATTTGGAAAAGTTGTCGATTGCCCGATGGCTCGACCGACTAGCAGATTATGTGCACATCACCTCAGTCCGAGAAACACCTCAAAGAGTTGAGCAATATGCATGTTTCAGTCGTTTGCGGACAAAATATAGCCGTGAAAGACTAGCTCGCCGGGCGATGAAGAGGCACGGTTTGACTTACGAACAGGCATTACAAGAAAGGAAAAACTTCCAGCCTCAGTGGACAGATGCTCCCTTTATCCAGTTGAAAAGTCTGGGCAACGATCACTCATTTCGCCTATTTATTGGAATGGAGGAAAAGGGATCCTCTGGGGAGTATTCAACTGGCTTTAACACTTATGGATTAAGCAAAGGAACAGCTTTACCTAAATTTTGACCAATATTTTTTATACTCCTAAAAAAATGAATAGATTCAATTATTTGTAAAAGCTATTGTTTCAATAGGTTTTTAAACATATTTGTAGATAAACATTTGTTTTAGCTATTATTTTTGCCTGTTGTCCCGTGGTTGACCGCCGCATAGGCGGCTTAGAAATGTAGCGTATTATGAATGTGTATATGTTCATGGTTGACCGCCGCATAGGCGGCTTAGAAATTCCCGTTTTTGATCCATATTCCGGTGTACAGGTTGACCGCCGCATAGGCGGCTTAGAAAGCATCATCAGGGGCATTTCCCACGTCTGTGGCGTTGACCGCCGCATAGGCGGCTTAGAAATTAATCGTTCCACATTCATCGTGCTTTTTTTCGTTGACCGCCGCATAGGCGGCTTAGAAATGCATTGGATCAGGACCGTGTTTTCTGCGGCTGTTGACCGCCGCATAGGCGGCTTAGAAAGCTTTGCTGAACGCATCGCCGTTGTATCTCATGTTGACCGCCGCATAGGCGGCTTAGAAAACTCCCAGTAGCGCATTAAGCCCTACCTGTCCGTTGACCGCCGCATAGGCGGCTTAGAAAATATTGAATCCCCGGCCTCTTCCCTCCGGCCAGTTGACCGCCGCATAGGCGGCTTAGAAATGAGTGAGATATTCCAGGTGTGCCCGGAGGATGTTGACCGCCGCATAGGCGGCTTAGAAATTTTAGTATGATCGGAAAAAAGCTTGGACAAGGTTGACCGCCGCATAGGCGGCTTAGAAAATAAGGGAATATAAACAAGACGGCCGAGCGGCGTTGACCGCCGCATAGGCGGCTTAGAAAGCTGTTAGCGGGAATCGTGGCAGTCCGCATATGTTGACCGCCGCATAGGCGGCTTAGAAAAACGGGCTGCCCACCACGGCCACCATACTCGAGTTGACCGCCGCATAGGCGGCTTAGAAATACACACTAACTGAAAAGAGGAGAAAAGTCATGTTGACCGCCGCATAGGCGGCTTAGAAACACTGATAGTTATGTTGATATCTATTATATCAGTTGACCGCCGCATAGGCGGCTTAGAAATGTCAATCGTTAAACCCCAGCCTCACGGACTCGTTGACCGCCGCATAGGCGGCTTAGAAAGCATACCGGAGAACGACCTGTAGGCCCGAAGTGTTGACCGCCGCATAGGCGGCTTAGAAACTGGCGATATCCCCGATGTCAGTGACGAGCGGGTTGACCGCCGCATAGGCGGCTTAGAAAAAGAGCACGCCGAAGGACGACGTCGCAAGAGTGTTGACCGCCGCATAGGCGGCTTAGAAAATGTTGAATCCCCGGCCTCTTCCCTCCGGCCAGTTGACCGCCGCATAGGCGGCTTAGAAAAATCCACGGGATGACTTCCGTCATTCTCATGCGTTGACCGCCGCATAGGCGGCTTAGAAAAAAAGGTGATTACGCGGACAAAAGCGCGTATAGTTGACCGCCGCATAGGCGGCTTAGAAAATGGTAATACCATCCGGGAACGCAATCGTTGTGTTGACCGCCGCATAGGCGGCTTAGAAAAGCGACATTTATCGTAACTCCGTCCCCTGGTAGTTGACCGCCGCATAGGCGGCTTAGAAAAGAATGTCAGAATATCTACCCTCGCGTCTTTTGTTGACCGCCGCATAGGCGGCTTAGAAAATGAACAAGCAGCAGCAGTTTACAGCCAGCCTGTTGACCGCCGCATAGGCGGCTTAGAAACTGAGCCTGTCGGCATTGGGAGGATGGCCCTGAGTTGACCGCCGCATAGGCGGCTTAGAAATATAAAGTTTTCGTTCGGTTCGATGGATTTTAGTTGACCGCCGCATAGGCGGCTTAGAAAGCCACAAAAAGTGAGCGAAATGAACCCCAACGGTTGACCGCCGCATAGGCGGCTTAGAAATGCTTCTTCCTGCCTGATTCTGTTTTCGATTCGTTGACCGCCGCATAGGCGGCTTAGAAACTTGACTGTTCTGACGTGGAGAAACTTGAATAGTTGACCGCCGCATAGGCGGCTTAGAAATTCTTCACAATTTTGTATTTGTCGTTCATCCTGTTGACCGCCGCATAGGCGGCTTAGAAATCAAATAAATCAGTTTCTTGACCGTTCAACGTGTTGACCGCCGCATAGGCGGCTTAGAAATTCACTCAATTCACGCTCCTCACTCAATTCACGTTGACCGCCGCATAGGCGGCTTAGAAATCAAATAAATCAGTTAAATCAGTTTCTTGACCGTTGACCGCCGCATAGGCGGCTTAGAAATCTTTGTGCTGATGTTTTTTGTATTGCTTTTTGTTGACCGCCGCATAGGCGGCTTAGAAAATAACGGAATATAAACAAGACGGCAGACGAGAGTTGACCGCCGCATAGGCGGCTTAGAAAATAAATCTCCTTCAACATCGGAATCCATCTCTGTTGACCGCCGCATAGGCGGCTTAGAAAGTGTTATTTCAGCTGCTGAGCACTCTGTTTTAGTTGACCGCCGCATAGGCGGCTTAGAAAAGAAATCCAGCCACCTGCACATAAGAAGTAGGGTTGACCGCCGCATAGGCGGCTTAGAAAAACTCCAAGATATCTTTTGGTTTCATCCCTGAGTTGACCGCCGCATAGGCGGCTTAGAAAGTCTTTGTCAATTTCGCTTGAAGAATATCTGTGTTGACCGCCGCATAGGCGGCTTAGAAAGGTTGAAACAGACAGCAAAATGGACTTGTTAAGTTGACCGCCGCATAGGCGGCTTAGAAAAACACCTTCAACACCTATCAATCGATATTTATGTTGACCGCCGCATAGGCGGCTTAGAAAGTTGCCGTTGCACCCGTTTATTTGAGACATGCGTTGACCGCCGCATAGGCGGCTTAGAAATACTTCTGGCGACGGTGGTGACCAGGTAGAGAGTTGACCGCCGCATAGGCGGCTTAGAAATGGGAAACAGGAAGTGGATCAACTGACGGAGCGTTGACCGCCGCATAGGCGGCTTAGAAACAAGTCACATCGCGATCAAAATTTCGTAAATTGTTGACCGCCGCATAGGCGGCTTAGAAAGTCTGATGGTTTGGCTTTTTTGAAGTTCAATAGTTGACCGCCGCATAGGCGGCTTAGAAAATACTCCGGAGTACAGTGATATACGAAGTTTTGTTGACCGCCGCATAGGCGGCTTAGAAAAGTAAGACAACTAGTGGAACTAGGAGGATTTCGTTGACCGCCGCATAGGCGGCTTAGAAAATCAACGAGAGGATTGTGCCGCGCCTCTCCCAGTTGACCGCCGCATAGGCGGCTTAGAAAATTGTGAAGGATTGTTTGGTAGTGCGATGTCTGTTGACCGCCGCATAGGCGGCTTAGAAATTCCTCAATACGCTTACCCAAAATATCGTACTGTTGACCGCCGCATAGGCGGCTTAGAAATTGACACTGGAGGAGCTGTTGCAGTTGTTGACGTTGACCGCCGCATAGGCGGCTTAGAAATGGCAGTTCGGGTTAATCCTGATAAAGAAGGAGTTGACCGCCGCATAGGCGGCTTAGAAAGGCTTGAAAAACGCTCCATCCGCTTCCATTTCGTTGACCGCCGCATAGGCGGCTTAGAAAACAAAAAAACACAACAACGCTGGGCTACACGCGTTGACCGCCGCATAGGCGGCTTAGAAAGAAATACGAGTGACGGTCTTGCCTGCATAGGAGTTGACCGCCGCATAGGCGGCTTAGAAATTCACTCATCATCATTCATCTCATTAATTTCAGTTGACCGCCGCATAGGCGGCTTAGAAAGGACGAATCAGTAGAAGAGGTAATAGCCGAGCGTTGACCGCCGCATAGGCGGCTTAGAAAGGGCGCATGCCCGGTCTGCGACTGGCAATCGCGTTGACCGCCGCATAGGCGGCTTAGAAAGGTTGGTATTCCAGCAAATTTGTACGTCGTATGTTGACCGCCGCATAGGCGGCTTAGAAAGATTGCCCTGGCTATTGAAGACGCGCTGGAGAGTTGACCGCCGCATAGGCGGCTTAGAAAGTGCTTTCGTCGTATCTGTATTTTTCGTTCATGTTGACCGCCGCATAGGCGGCTTAGAAAGACATTCCAGTTCGGCTATTACCTCTTCTACTGTTGACCGCCGCATAGGCGGCTTAGAAACTCGCAAGCGCCATCGACTTGTATATTGCATAGTTGACCGCCGCATAGGCGGCTTAGAAATTTTGGTGTTGACAAAGCCCAGAAGTTTGATTGTTGACCGCCGCATAGGCGGCTTAGAAAAAGAAGCTGCTGACGAAGCACACGAACAACACGTTGACCGCCGCATAGGCGGCTTAGAAATTCGACCTGGAGCAGAACCTGAAGCAGATGTTGTTGACCGCCGCATAGGCGGCTTAGAAACATTGATATCGTTGGTGATCGCGTTTTCCGGAGTTGACCGCCGCATAGGCGGCTTAGAAATGCTGTATTTTCCACTGTTTTCTTCATTGTGGGTTGACCGCCGCATAGGCGGCTTAGAAATTCTGTTTCGGTTTATCGGTTGAAGCCGGCTGGTTGACCGCCGCATAGGCGGCTTAGAAATTTTGATTTTGAACTGGAGATTTACTGATGAAGTTGACCGCCGCATAGGCGGCTTAGAAATCACGATTCATGCACCCCTTTAATGCTCTTGAGTTGACCGCCGCATAGGCGGCTTAGAAACTAACATTAACTATCAATGAGTACAAAATCATGTTGACCGCCGCATAGGCGGCTTAGAAAACAAAAAACCGCAACGCTGGGCTACACACTCAGTTGACCGCCGCATAGGCGGCTTAGAAAGAAGCAAGCACGTTTCGGGTGGACATTAGGATGTTGACCGCCGCATAGGCGGCTTAGAAACAGTCCCGGAGTCGAGGGAACGTCGATTCCCCCGTTGACCGCCGCATAGGCGGCTTAGAAATTAAGCGTAGTATCGTGAACAATAGAAGTTAAGTTGACCGCCGCATAGGCGGCTTAGAAAAGGCGTCGGCACAGCTGCAGGGGCGGCTCGACGTTGACCGCCGCATAGGCGGCTTAGAAAACCAGAAAAAGCAATCACAAGAGCAAACATGGGTTGACCGCCGCATAGGCGGCTTAGAAAAACATACGGACTACCTTCAGCCTCATTAACGGGTTGACCGCCGCATAGGCGGCTTAGAAATGTCCAGAAATGACATCAACACCACGATTTTTGTTGACCGCCGCATAGGCGGCTTAGAAATTGATTGTCATTTCCTTCCATTTTGTCAGTGCGTTGACCGCCGCATAGGCGGCTTAGAAAAGATTATGAGGAAAGAGCGTAATGTTTAACTTGTTGACCGCCGCATAGGCGGCTTAGAAAAGCACATTTTTACCTGGTATCTGGCTTTTTCAGTTGACCGCCGCATAGGCGGCTTAGAAATCTTGTAAACAGGGACACAGTGAACGGGTCGGGTTGACCGCCGCATAGGCGGCTTAGAAATGTCGAAGCTAACAGATGAAACCAAGCGGTACGTTGACCGCCGCATAGGCGGCTTAGAAAATCCATCGCGTGGTCGCAATCCGTTCTGGTAAGTTGACCGCCGCATAGGCGGCTTAGAAATCGCGAAACCGGGACAGAAGCCGTGACACCATGTTGACCGCCGCATAGGCGGCTTAGAAAAGTTCAAAATCAAAGGGTCTCACATCCCGTCCCGTTGACCGCCGCATAGGCGGCTTAGAAATGCGATGAATACATGCTTGAGGAACTGACCGCGTTGACCGCCGCATAGGCGGCTTAGAAATCTTAAAAACATTATCGAACACGAGGGCCGGAGTTGACCGCCGCATAGGCGGCTTAGAAATGACGCGGATTTTGTTCGCTCCAGCCGCTTCGGTTGACCGCCGCATAGGCGGCTTAGAAATTATGGACATTCTTTAGTCAAAAAAAACTATCGTTGACCGCCGCATAGGCGGCTTAGAAATGGCACAGTTCTTTTCGCTCTCTTCTGTTCATGTTGACCGCCGCATAGGCGGCTTAGAAAACAAAAGCTTGGCATTCTGGGAATGGGCGCGAGTTGACCGCCGCATAGGCGGCTTAGAAATGCAATCATGTATGGGCCTTTTCCGGCATAATGTTGACCGCCGCATAGGCGGCTTAGAAATGCAACGAACGCGCTGGTTAAAGACTGAGTCAGTTGACCGCCGCATAGGCGGCTTAGAAATGTAAGGCAAATGGTAAATCTGGGCGGATACGGTTGACCGCCGCATAGGCGGCTTAGAAAAACTTCGTGAATAGAAAGAACCCGATTATCTTGTTGACCGCCGCATAGGCGGCTTAGAAATTGTAGCTTCTTTTGGTCCTTTTAATATTCCTGTTGACCGCCGCATAGGCGGCTTAGAAATGAGCGTCGGATCAGGCATCAAGTCCCTCGATGTTGACTGCCGCATAGGCGGCTTAGAAAACGAGAGGCTATTATTCGTGGGCGATACTGTAGTTGACCGCCGCATAGGCGGCTTAGAAATTTCCAGATCAGTCGGCGGGCGGCTAATCTGCGTTGACCGCCGCATAGGCGGCTTAGAAAATGATACTTCTGATCCGTCTTTGAATTTTATTGTTGACCGCCGCATAGGCGGCTTAGAAATGCCAAGATTCCCGCTAACGGCAGAATTCATCGTTGACCGCCGCATAGGCGGCTTACCCTTCCATCAGGTTGAGGTCGCAGGCGAGGTAGGGTTCTGCACCTTCCAGTGCAACTTCCCGGATTCGATTGACATAGGCGAATCTGGTTGTAGCGACGTTATAGGCGCCGTTGCCATTGGCAGCTTCTTTCATGTCTTGGTTCCTCATGCAAACGGTTGAAGAAATGCACGGGGAGACGAAAGAAACCACCGCTATGGGGGAAATCTCCCCATACGCGGGTGCGGGGCCTCACGGACCCGGGTTTAGGATATAGCCCCTCTCAGGAGGGGCCGTGAAATTGGATGGAATTTACGGGACCAACGAAAGCAGGTACTTCAAGAAGATCAGCAGTGCCTGGTCGGAAAGAGTCAAGATCGCAACAAGAACAACAGTAAACATTATCCAACTCGGTCTCGTGTTTCTACGAATCCGACTATCCATATAGTCAGACAGTTCCTAAATCTCTTCTTTGCTCAAACCGTTACTATTCAAAATTCCAGCGGCGATGGTGCCATGCTTCTTGGTTTTGACAAACATTTTATCCTCCGAGGTCGAGTCAGTCAAACCGCCCAGCACAAGGAGACGTTCAGCCCCGACATGAGGAAGAATCTCTCCATGCGGGTTGTTGTGGGCCGGAGCCCGAACTTGGGATAGCGCCAGTACGTCACAAGAAGTACCGCGACCGGCTTTCGCAGGCACTGCGGTCCTGTGGAAACGGGATTTCAATTCGGCCGCCTGGCAGTTCGGGTTGCCAGCCGCTGTTGAAGTGAACCTTGCCATATCAGGAACGCTAAATGCAAGCGTATCTGGTCGGCCTGCAAATCATCTGTTGAAAATTCCCGTTGTATATGACACATTATTAAAGTGACTGCATACAGCCTGAACAGGATAATTAGGTTGATGCCCTCCTCTATTGGAACGAACGATGAACGAAGTAAAGCACTATACAGCGGTTGTGGAGCGTTGTCTGGATACTGGCCTTTATGTGGGATATGTCCCCGGTTTTCCGGGTGCGCACAGTCAGGGCAAAACCCTCGAGGAGCTGAATGACAACCTCAAGCAAGTGATTGACCTGATCCTAGAGGACGGCCCGCCGGAGATTATGGGCGAGTTCGTTGGTACGCAAGTGGTGACGGTCGCCTGAATGTCGACCATTCCCGTCCTTCGGCCAAGAGAAGTGATCGCCATTCTCAAGGCACTGGGCTTTCGGGAAGTCCGCCAACGAGGTTCACACAAGCGTTTTCTGCATGCCGACGGCCGGACCACAACAGTTCCGGTTCATGGTACTCGAGACATTTCACCGCTCCTGCTCCGCCGGATTGCTCTTGATGCCGGGATGACTGTTCAGGACTTCGTCAATACTCGCCAGACCTCAAGGCACTAGCCTGATTTCCAAAATTATGGCGAATCAGGAGCCAGTCCTGATTACAAGGTACCTAATCGAGATAATAAAGTAGCACGATATTGCATGCACTGCTCGCCTGTGGAGTAGTTTCTCGTCATTAGGCCTCGGCACCAAAAAACAGCCCCTCCGGGGAGGGGCTACGATTTTGGATAATGAACTAGGGTGTGTCAACACTACGCAGTGCTTCAATGATCAGTGCGAAAACGACGAATCCGAGGAACATGACGTCAAGCTTTTCGAAGCGCGAGAAGACTTGGCGAAAGCCCTTGAGCCGCCGGAACAGGCGTTCCACCTCGTTGCGCCGCTTATACGTTTCCCGGTCGCAACCCCAGGGGGCGGTGCGATTGCTCTTCGGCGGCACCACGGGGGCGAAGCCAAGATCGGCTGCCAGCCGGCGGGCTACATCGTCTTCACAGGCGCGGTCCATGACCAGTGCCGGGCGGTTCGATGGCCGGTTCAGCCGCTTCAGGAGCCGCCGCCCTTGCGGGGCATCGTGCACATTGCCGGGGGAGAGCGCGAAGGCCACGACGGTTCGAGCATCCGCGACAGCCAGATGAAGCTTGGCGGTCCACCCGCCCCGGGACTTGCCAATGCACTGCGGGCCGTTTTTTCTAGAGCGCCCGTGCCGTCGGGATGCACCTTGATGCTAGTGCTGTCGAGACTCAGGACCTCGACCCTGATCCAGATCATCCGCTCCCGCTGCAGGTGCTCGAACACGCGGTCCAGAACGCCGTTCTTCGACCACCGGTTCATGCGCGTATAGATGGTGTGCCAATTGCCGAAACGCTCCGGCAGGCCGCGCCACTTGCAGCCGTGCCCGGCCACGCAGAGAATGGCGTCGGCGCCTGCGGCTCGAAGGCTGACATTGCCCCGCTGCCTCGGAAGCAGCGGCGCAATGCGCTCGTACTGTACTTGCGTGAGTTCCATTTGCCTGTTCCTCCGGACTGTTCCAGCCAAAATTTGCAGGCAATGAGTATATCATGTTCGTGGCAAATTGTGTTAACACGCCCTAGCTGGAAGTGGTTATACCGAAAATCACGGCAATCACAAGGGCAACAACGGCCAGCATATGAAAATTCAAACACCCGCTGACTTTGACGTTGATTTCCGTCACTTCGGAACTCAAGCTATCGGCCTTGGAGGTTAACCCGTCAACTTTCTGATCCAGTTGGGCGATAGCCGAGAGTACGCGGCTTTCGCTTTTCTTGGTCTTCTCATCAACCATCTTGATCACATGTAGTATCTGCTTGGCATCCAGTCCGAAAATAGATGCAGACCCAATGAAGAGTGTTGGGATTATGTTGCATGCAACACAATTGCTAGCATACAGATCTACTATTTGACTTATGACCGAATGAAGGTAAACGGAAACTTTCCGCAAATGATTGAGCAATCTTCAAGATGAAAAAGCGGTCGGCCTGAGCCTCCCAGTTGAATTGCTTGTCTTATGGTTGTGATGGAGATGTCAGGCCGATGGGTAAGGGTGTGAACGAGCTTCAAATCCATTCTGGTCCCGGCTACCGCATTTATTTTCAGAGGCGGGCGGTGAAACCACAATCCTGCTGTGTGGAGGCGGCAGAGCTCCCGGACATGGGATATAAAGGATGTCCAGCATCTGGTCAGCAACTGTGAAGAACATGACTGAAAAACTGACGACATTTGATTCGGCCGAACATCTGAACTCGGAGCAGGCCATTGCCATCTTTTTGGAAGATGCCTTCGAGTCGGGCGATCCGGCCTGTATTCCCCTGGCCCTAGGCGTTACCGCCAGGGCGAGGGGAATGACGGAGATTGCCATGCAGGCCGGGCTGTCACGTGAACAGCTTTACCGACCCTTCAGCAAGGAGGGCAATCCGACATTGCGCTCGATGCTTGCCGTCATGCAGGTTCTCGGAATCAGGATGTCCGTAAAACGGGCCGTATGATGTAAAGATGGGAAATTGAAAAACCACGTCTGTTGAGTTAGGGGTGGCGGAGAGTGAGGGATTCGAACCCCCGGACCTGTTACAGTCAACGGTTTTCAAGACCGCCGCATTCGACCGCTCTGCCAACTCTCCATCAAGACTTCAACAATCTGTAGAATCAGGGATGCTATTATATTTATCTGTGTATCCATAGCCAAGCGTTCAAGCCGAATTTCCCTGAAAATGAAATCATCCAGCCAAATTGCTGATTGTCATGACTCAAGGCCATTGTCTGCACCTTTCAGATGAACCTGCCAACAGTCCAAAGCGCCAGTTTGGCAGCACTGCCAAATATCGCACATCTCTTCACGACCCGAAATGGAGGCATATCGCAAAATGAATACGCCTCGTTGAATTGCAGTCGCTTTTCGGGAGACCTCCCATTCAGGGTTCACGAGAATCATGGGCGGATCATCAAGGCAATGGGTTCACAAAGACTGATAAGCCTGAAACAGGTTCACGGTAAAATGGTCTTTGCAGTCGACCGCACCTGGACGGGCCGAGAGAAAGTCGAGGGAGATGGCATGGTAACCACGGATCCCGGCGTGGCTCTGGCAGTCATGGTTGCAGATTGTGCGCCCGTCCTGTTTGCCGATTCCAGAAACAGGGTAATCGGGGCAGCACATGCCGGATGGAGAGGTGCGTTATCAGGAATCACCGATAATGTAATTGAAGAGATGTGTGCACAGGGCGCGGAACGAGGCTTGATCACTGCAGCCATTGGTCCTGCCATACAACAGGCATCTTATGAAGTTGGCCAGGAATTCATGACGCGTTTTGTGGCCTCGGATGGCTGCAGGTGCAGGCAGTTCTTTCATGTTGAAGAGGAAAGTATTTACTTTGACTTGCCGGGCTACATTGCCGGGCGCCTGGCTGAACAAGGCATTTCGCACATCGATTGTCTGCCACACGACACATACAGCATGGAACAGGAGTTCTTCAGCTATCGGAGAAACTGCAAGCGAGGAGAAATTAATTACGGCAGACAGACCGGAACCATTTCGCTGATTGGCGGATAACTTACTTCGCGAAGCGGGCTTCAAGTTCACCCCATCTTGCATAGCAGCGTTCAATTTCCTCTTGAATCCTGGTCATCTTCTGATTGGCTGCACGGATTGCATCTTCATCTTGCTGGTAAAACTCCGGACAGGAAATTTGACCTGCCAGTTCTTCAAGCCGGGCTTCCATATCTTCAATCTGCCGGGGTAATGCGTTGAGTTCCTGTTGCTCGCGATAGGAAGGCTTGGTTTTCCTTTTTGTGGCGGAGCGAGTGGACTTATCCTTGTCCCGGTCGCTGAACAGGGCTTTTGCCAGCATGGACTGTCTGGCTTTATCGCTAGTTTGCCGCAACCAGTCGGAATAGCCGCCGGCATATTCACGCACCAGCCCATTGCCTTCAAAGGCCAGCGTGCTGGTGACTACATTGTCAATAAATCGACGGTCGTGCGAAACCAGCAGCAGGGTACCCTGAAAATCCAGTATCAGCTCCTCAAGAAGTTCCAGGGTATCGTTATCGAGGTCGTTGGTGGGTTCGTCCATCACCAGTAGATTAAACGGCTTGCTGAAGAGCAGGGCGAGCAGTACCCGGGCCCGCTCGCCGCCTGAAAGAGAGGAAGCCGGAGAATTGGCACGGCGGGGCGTGAACAGAAAGTCGGAAAGATAGGAAATGATGTGGCGGGAACGTCCATTGATGGTGATGTGGTTTCGACCCTCGGCAACGGTATCAATCACGGTCTTCTCTGGTACAAGCATGCTGCGATATTGATCAAGCCTGGCTATCTGAACACCTGTTCCATGCCGAACCGACCCCGAGTCAGGTTCAATATGTCCAAGCAGCAGATTCAACAGAGTGGTCTTTCCAATTCCGTTCGAGCCGATCAGGCTGATCCTGTCGCCACGCAGAACCCGAATGGAAAACTCACGTATGATGGGTTTTTGGCAAATTTGATAGCTGATGTTTTTTGCTTCAATAACCAGGTTTCCGGATCTGGCATGATCATCGAACTCCAGTTTCAGGCCTGCCTGCCCGGTTCGCATTCTCGAGCGTTGCTTTCTGAGTTCCTCAAGACGGCGAACCCGCCCCTCGTTTCGGGACCGGCGAGCCTTGATGCCTTCGCGAATCCACTTTTCCTCCCTGGCCAGTTTTTTCATGAATTCACGGTAGCGGCGTTCGTGAATTCCGATCTCCGACGATTTCCCCCTTCGATAGGATTCGTGGTTTCCCGGCCATTTCGTCAGTATCCCGCGATCAAGCTCGACAATATGGGTGGCGAGAGCATCGAGAAATTGCCGGTCATGGGTCACAAATATGAGTGTTCCGGAGAATTTTCTGAGCTGCGTTTCCAGCCAGGATACGGTTTCGAAGTCGATATGGTTGGTTGGCTCATCAAGCAGAAGAATATCGGGCCTGTTGACCAGAGCCTTGGCCAACTGGGCGCGCTTTTGCCAACCGCCTGACAAGCTCGACATTGGTCTGTCACGAGGGAGCGCCAGTTTGTGAAGCATGTCGACAAGGGCAATTTCCAGTTTCCAGCCGTCGAGTTCCGTCAGTTCATTATGCAGGGACTTTGATTCGCCAAGCAGTGTTGAGTCCTTCTCCAGTGCGAGATGGACTTTTTGGTATTCTGAAAGCAGAACTCCGGCCTCGCCCAACCCTGAAGCAACATAATCATGGACACTCATCCCGCCATCGAAGTCCGGATTCTGCTCGAGCAGCGCAATATGCTGATCCTGATTGACCTGGAGATCGCCATGATCCGGCAGAGCCTTGCCCGCGATGATTTTAAGGAGCGTGGACTTCCCCGCACCGTTGCGGCCTATGACTCCGATCCGTTGACCCTTGTCAATCACCAGTGAAGCCTCATCAAGAAGCTGACCGTCCCCATAAGCCAGGCTCACATCACGAAGAATAATTTGGGCCATTTGTATGTTGCGGGTGAATCGGATGCAGTGAAGGGGGAAAGAAGTAGCGCAATATGAATGATGAGCCGTCGGATGTTCTGCTGAGAATTTTCCTGGATGTGGTTTTTTGAAAGATTTTGATTGCGATACAATACGGCGCTTTTGCGGTTTCAGAGGCAACCCGAGAGCGAACAGCGGCCAGAAACCAAGACCTGGCATACTGAATATTACTTGAATGATGAATGCTTGCGATTATACAAAGGAGATCGAAAAGCGCAGGACGTTTGCGATAGTCTCTCATCCCGATGCCGGAAAGACTACACTGACCGAGCAGTTGCTGCGCTATGGCGGCGCTATTCGTCTTGCCGGAACAGTCAAAGCCAGAAAGAGCCAGAAGTATGCAACCTCAGACTGGATGGAGCTGGAAAAGGAGCGAGGCATTTCGGTCACTTCATCAGTGATGCAGTTTCCCTACAGGGAAAGGATCGTGAATTTGCTGGATACCCCGGGCCATGCGGACTTTTCGGAAGACACCTACCGTACGCTCACTGCCGTGGACTCCGCCTTGATGGTTATCGATATCGCAAAAGGGGTAGAGGAACGGACCATAAAGCTGATGGAGGTTTGCCGACTCCGTGATACCCCGATCATGACTTTCGTAAATAAACTCGACCGGGAGGGGCGAGATCCCGTCGAAATTCTCGATGAGATCGAGGAAGTCCTGAAAATTCGATGCGCCCCAATGACCTGGCCGATCGGCATGGGCAAATCGTTTGTCGGCATCTATCGCATCTATGATGACAGCGTGCATCTGTTTGCCGGTCGCTCAGGATTTGAGGAAGATCAAATCCTGACAGGACTGGATAGTCCGCAGGTTCTCAAGATACTCGGCGATCGTGCGGCGCCATTGAAAGAGGAACTGGAACTGGTTCAAGGCGCGAGCTATCCATTTGACAAAGAAGCCTACCTTGATGGTCAATTGACCCCGGTGTTTTTCGGGTCAGCACTGGGTTGTCAGGGAACAGAGGAGCTGATAGACAGTTTCGTGAAGCATGCCCCCTCACCGCAGCCAAGATTGACCGAAAGCCGTCGGGTCGTGGCGAACGAGCAGAGAATGACTGGATTCGTGTTCAAGATCCAGGCCAATATGGATCCCGCCCATCACGACAGGATGGCTTTTTTGAGAATTACCTCGGGACGTTTTATCAAGGGCATGAAATTGCGGCATGTACGAACCGGCAAGGATATTGCAGTACACAATGCTCAAAATTTCATGTCGGACAAGCGGGAGCGTGCTGATGAAGCCCTGGCCGGTGACATTCTCGGACTTCACAATCATGGCGCCATTCAAATCGGCGATACCTTCACACAGGGCGAAAATCTCAAGTTCATCGGGATACCGAGCTTTGCGCCGGAGCTGTTCCGCCGCATTTCCCTGAATAATCCAATGCGTGCCAAAGCCCTGCAAAAAGGGATACTGCAGTTAAGTGAAGAAGGGGCAACGCAGTTCTTCAGGCCGCTTATCAGCAATGAGATAATTCTTGGCGCGGTCGGTATCCTCCAGTTTGAAGTCGTGGCCTATCGGCTCAAGGCGGAATACGATGTGGATTGTAAATTCGATGCCGGTGCGGTAGCTACAGCCCGCTGGGTCGAGTTTGCCAACCCTGCCGATGAGCCCGAATTCAGAAAGCGGAGCGAACAGTACCTTGCTATGGACGGGCGTGGCAATCTGGTCTATCTGGCCCCCAATCGAGCGAATCTTCAACTGGCCATGCAACGCTGGCCAGAGGTCAGGTTCCAGGCAACCACGGAACTCTAGCGCCCTACGCCCCAAAAAAGCCTTGATAATCAGCGCCCAAGTACCTATATACGCTGATTTACTGAATCAGCTCGAGAGTATTTGATGTCTATATATGTCAAAAATATGCATAATGCATGGTAGAATAATGAAAATTTTGTCTGAGTATTGGCATAAGGCTTATTCATTCCCATGATTACTTTCTTCAGCAATCTGAATGCGTTCCGATTTGTTATTGGAGTAGTGCTGTCGACCTGCTTCATGGCGCTGGTGAATACCAGTGTCGCTGATCGTCCTTCGCCTCCAATTTACTATGAATCATATGGTTCGGGCATGAGCGAAGAGCTTCGATGTCTGGCTCTGAATATTTATCACGAAGCCCGTGGCGAATCTATATCGGGACAAAAGGCTATTGCATCGGTCATCATGAATCGTGTTCGAAGCCAAAAATACCCTGACTCGATCTGCGAGGTAGTTTGGCAGCCGAAACAGTTCAGCTGGACAACCACCCATGAAAGGCATCATGTCGTCACCGATCCAAGAGCCTGGAAGATGGCGCTGATCATCGCCAACATTACTCTGGCAGGGTATGAATATGCCCGGGTCGGAGAAGCCACTCATTATCATGCAAGCAGCGTTGATCCATATTGGGCTGCCTATGGACAGTTCGTTGTCAGGATCGGAGATCATGTTTTTTACGAACTGGATGCGTGATTCCGGGCATCACGATTTGGGATAGTGCCGTATGGCGTGTCTCAGAAGAAGCTCGTACCGGTAAGGCTGGTTTTTGTATTTGCCGGTTGAAGACAGTCAGACTGTCTGTCTTGGTTATGAAGTCGCTGTCCGACCCCCAAAACATCCGATGGTCACCGGGATATAATCTCTTGCAGAATCTTATCTGACACGAATATGGTGCGTATTGCGGCAGTCCAGACCAACTCCAGTGCGAATATTAAAGACAATCTAGGCAGGATTACAACAATCCTGGAACAATGTCGTGATGATGGTTGTGTTACGGCGGTTTTGCCGGAATGCTTTGGCCTTATGCAAAAGCATCGGCAACAGTTGATTGATAGCGCTGAAGTTTTCGAGTCCGGGCGGATACAGGATTGGCTGGCTGGCGAAAGCAGTCGTCTGGAAATGTTTTTGATCGGCGGGAGTGTACCGCTTAAATCCGACGATCCCGCACGGGTGACCAACAGCTTGCTGGCCTACAACGACCAAGGGTCACGCATCGCCAGATACGACAAGATTTTCCTGTTTGACGTCCATCTGTCGAAAGACGAGAGCTATGCGGAATCGGACTACACAGTGGCCGGAAATCGATTGGTGGTTGTCGATACGCCCGTTGGCAAGATCGGCCTTTCAATCTGCTATGACTTGAGATTCCCCGAGCTGTATCGAGCACTCGTTCACAATGGCGCTGAAGTTCTGGTTGTTCCATCGGCATTTGCCTACAGCACCGGTTTTGCTCACTGGACGCCTTTACTCAAGGCGAGAGCCATCGAGAACACCAGTTATTTTGTAGCACCTGCCCAGTTCGGCACTCATAACGGCAATCGGAAGACCTGGGGAAATACCATGATCGTAGACCCCTGGGGAAAGGTCATTGAACGACTTGAGGATGGCTGGGGATTTGTCGCAACAGACGTCAATCCTGAGGAATTGAAGGCTGTACGAAAGCGCCTGCCTTCCTTGAAGCATCGGCGTCTTGATTTATTTCCAAGCAAACCCACTGATTCATGATCAAGACTGGGCTATCTCACACAGTTTTTTTGAAAGCAGTGAAATACCGACATCTGAGTGCACCAGTTTGCAAAATTCCGATCTGGTCATCTCCAATGGACGATCTGTCCATTCAATAGGGGTCGAGCCGTCAGAGGCCAACCCCCACCATAATCGGGGAATATCCAACATGATTTCCACGGCAGCGGAACTGGTGCCAAGGTATATCAGACATGCTGTCCGCTCGATGTCCCGGAGCCACTTGAATTGTCCTCATATCTTCCAGCAAAGCGGGGACTGCAGCTGATACCAGTCTGGAAATAGTCAGATTTTCATCACCCTCAAATCGAATTTTCGTCGTAGCATGCCCCATCGATTGTGGCATGAGTGCAGTTTTAACCGTATATTCTGAATCATTAGCCAATATGGACATCATTCCGCGTAGATACCGAAACTGGATACTGTCGAGCAAACTCGCTTCTGAATCATGGACTCGAAGAAAAAATGCCCCTCCCGGTCATCCATTATTGACGAAAGCGATTTTTCATGCGGCTTGAAGTTCTCACCCCAGCCCTGCTTTGCTTCAAGCCCAACCCGTGCCCAGTAAAATTCATCCGGGTTGAGCAGATCAGGCGGATTACTGATATATAACTCTCCCTTGTCTGAATCATCGAAAACCTTTTCGCCTCGTAACTGTATGCCTGGAAAAGTAACAAGACCGCATTCCTGAAATCCACTGCATTTGTCATCAGGTTCATCAGGATTAAGATAGAAATAATGTGCTTGAAATCCAACGTCGCTACAGTTATCTGGTTCAACAGGAGCTTGACCCACTCTCTTCCAGCCTCTCGGCGCAATGACAATGAAATGCCCATTAGAGAGTCGGGAAGTCATCTGGCTATCCCCGGCCCATTGATTCTGAAACTTGAAGATGAGCGGTTCACTTTCAAATAGCCTAACTTTGAATGTTTTTCCATCCTTGAGCAAAACATTGACATGTCCATCAAAGAACGGGATACGACATTCGTAGTTGGTGGCGAGGTCCAGGTTTCGTTCGCCATGAAGTACAGACTCAATATTCTTCTCTGACCTTAGAATAATTGACCATCCCTGTCTCTTGGCAGATCTCCGACATGTCAATTGCAGCCTCGTGGAATTCAGAGATGTGCTGCTCCTTGAATCTGCGGAGTATGGCCTTTCACCATGCCTGCCAGAGATCTCCCTTGGTGCTTTATTTCGAGAGGACAGCTCATTCCAGCCCATGCCGGATTTCGGCATGTCTAAATTCTCAATAGGGGTTTCCTTGCAGTTGCTGGTATTGTCCGAGTCAGAGGACTTCAATATGTCTTGAGACTCATGCGCAATCGATGGACAACTCTTGTCTATATTGCCTTCAATTGCATGACCGGCATCTGCCCCGTGCTTTTCCTTGATGTTTTCAATGGGCCTGGCTGAAGCATGATCGCAACTGTCGGAAACATTCTGGTTAGACCTGCTTATGTAAAACCCAGGTCTTTTTTATATATATCCAAAAAACGAGTCAAGCAATCTGAACATCACAACACGCAGAAATATCGGCTGGTATCCGTGATACTGGATTCATCGGCCATTCAAGGACTCCAGTTCAAGGACAAATACCCCTCCCTCAGACACAAAAACAGAACCCCGCAAGCCTTGGCCGGCAACATAGGTTGCAAAATTAAGCATCACAAAGGAAACCGGAGTACGACAATATGGAAAAGTACAGGCCTGAAGTATCCGGGATCATCTGACTTCAAGTTGAACTTTACACTCTTGATCAGGTTGCCGTGGCAACCCTCAGGCCGAATGACCTGATTCGATTTACATTCCTGTTCTGGCAACTCGCAGAGGGACACAAGTCTCTTGCCGAAAGGCCAGAAACCGATCATGAAGCTGGCAGGACAGGTAAATGTCTGCCTTCGAGATTCCAGACTTGAATTTGCGCTTTTGCCATTAGCAGCATCGCATCGCAGCATCTAGAGTTTCTCTTCGATTCACGGACAGATAGCAGTAAGTCAACTCCTGCAATACTCCAGCTGATGTGACCATTTGCTCCCGGCTCAGGTTGGTCGCAAGAAAGAATTTCCGGGCCGAGGATTTTAACGGATGTTCCCGACCGACTGCATGCATGAAAACATTCATCACGACAAGGATCATGTTCTTGATCGACCCTGCTTCAAGACTGTGTCACGAACGGAAAGATACAGTTCCCGGTCAGGTTCTGGCCCACTGGTTTCAAGGCTGTCGCACTCAACGAAGAAGGTTTCAAGTTCCTCAATGGAATCAATGGGCCGGATTTAGCAGCCCTTTCAAGTCTCTCGTCAGCAACGGCACGTAACCAGGCGCTCAATGTCATCCCCTCCTGCCTTGCCTGATAACAATACCGGTTGCGGTCTTCATCACGGAAATTATATGCATGTGTAATATTTTTACGCATTATGCGACTTTGCTTCAACCTGTTGTTGGTGCCCTAATACTGAAATGGAGCTATTTTGGACTTGAGTCCTCCCAGATTTCAGTAGCCAGGCGATGAAGTGGGCTAGTACTGCCTGGTTTGCGGCAGTGATTTCGTGAACATGCTGAACAACAGGCTCAACATTCGATCAGAACTTGCCAATCGCCCCATGATAATCACGGTAAGCTTGACGCTGCGTCTTGTGATTTTGACTTGGCTGCCACTGCGATAACTGGGATGTGCATGAATCTTCCTAAGTGAAAGCACCGCCATGGCAAGCGCCCACAGGCAGAAGCGCCGGATTCCCTTTTCATGCCTTGGAATCAGCAAAGTGAAGCGGAGTGCATTTTCGAGATGATTGCGGGCAACCCCGATCAGCTCAATCAGTCCCTGCTGGTATCCTTGATCCGTTGTTTCAGCCGATAGCTCTGCCAGGCTGAACCCGGCATCGGCAAACACCGATCTTGGCAGCCAGCACATGTTCCGTTTTCGATCCTCCCAGACATCCTTGAGGATGTTGGTCATCTGCAAGCCCTGTCCAAAAGATACAGCCAGTTCCTGAAGCAGTTCCTCGTTCTCGGCAACTTGCTTCGAATACTCGCAAAACAGGGCTGACAGCATTTCGCCGACAACACCGGCCACGACATAGCAATAGCGGGCCAGTTCTGGCAAATCCGCCAGGCCATCCAAGCTGGAATTTTCCTGAAACTCCACCATGCCGCGACTCATGATGCGCACACAACGCTCAAGCGCCGCCCTCTGACCCGGAGTAAAGCTGTGGGTCAATCGGATCACCCGCGGAGTATTCTCAATCAGGTCCAGCTCATCAGGGTTGGTTGAAGATTCATCCAGTGACAGCAGCGGCAGGAGTTCGTTAGCGAAGTGTTCTGCCTGCTCCTCGCCCGCTACCACCCGGATAAAGGATTCAGCGAACTGGTATTTCCTCTCAACACCCAGATATTGCTCGTCCTCGATCGTATCGGCAATTCGGCACAGCAGGTAGGCGTTGCCAACCACATCCTGCAGGGCATCCGGAAGTTGCGGAATGGTCAGCGCAAAGGTTCTTGATACCCCGATCAGAATTCGGTTTTGATACTCAAGATCGCTCTCGGCCTGCTCTGAAGGTGGGAAATCGGTCATTCGCCTTCTCGTCAATCACGCCAGCCTTCAGGCGCATCGGAGGCATTCCTGCCTTTCAAGTGCCATCACCTGCGGCTTCTGGCCAGTAAAGCCTTGTGCGGAGGGAGGGCTCCGTTATCCCTTGTCTCCGGGAACGGCAGAAGCTTTTTCCAGATAGGCATTGATTTGCGCGAGCAGGCCTTCCTGATCCAGGCCTATTTCCTGCCATTGCTCCTGCTGGGTTCCCTGACTGACATGCCTGTCCGGCACGCCGATATTGAGTACTGGCTTGAAAATCAGCTGAGATGCCAGAAACTCGTTAACTGCAGAACCCGCGCCGCCCATGATCACATTCTCCTCAATGGTCACCAAGTACTGATGCTTATCGGCAAGCTTGAGGACAGCCTCCTCATCCAGAGGCTTGACAAAACGCATGTTCGCCACAGTCGCATCAAGGCCTTCGGCAATCGCCTCGGCTTGTGGAACCATGGTGCCGAAAGCCAGTATCGCCAGCTTGCCCGATTGGGATTGTCGTCGCATCTCGGCCTTGCCGACCGGCAGTGCTTCCATTTTCTCGTTTTCGGGAATGCCAGGGCCGCTGCCTCTCGGATAGCGAACACTTGCCGGCCCTTCGTGCAGATAACCGGTATACAGCATGTTGCGGCATTCTGCTTCGTCGGCAGGAACCATGATCAGCATGTTGGGAATGCAGCGCATGTATGACAGATCATAGACCCCGGCATGGGTTTCACCATCCGCGCCAACGAAGCCGGCTCGATCAATTGCCAGAAGAACGTCCAGATCCTGAATCGAGACATCATGAATCAGCTGATCATAGGCTCGCTGCAGAAACGTCGAATAAATCGCCAGGACCGGCTTCAGGCCTTCGCATGCGATTCCAGCAGTGAAGGTAAGAGAATGCTGCTCGGCTATGCCCACGTCATAATACCGGTCCGGATACTGCTCGGAAAATTTGACCAGTCCCGAACCCTCCCGCATGGCCGGCGTAATGCCCACCAGTTTCGGGTCTGCTTCGGCCATGTCACACAGCCAGTCACTGAACACATGAGTAAAAGTGCGTACCTTTTTCTTGGGCGGAAATTCCCCGGTTTCGGGATCAAACGCGCCGACCCCATGATAGGCCAGTGGATCTTCTTCTGCCGGCCCATAGCCCTTGCCCTTTCGGGTTGCGATATGCAGAAACCTGGGGCCCTTCATTTCTTTCAGGTTCTGCAGGGTTTCGACCAGGGTATCCACATCGTGACCATCGACCGGACCGATATAGTAAAAGCCCATTTCCTCGAAAAACGTGCTCGGCAGGACCATGCCTTTCAGAAGCCCTTCAGCGCGTTCCGCATAGCGCAGCACCGAGGGCGGGAAAGTTCCAAGCACAGTTCGTGCCCCGCCCCTTGCCATGGTATAGGCACGGCCGGACAATATCCTGGAGAGATAATGTGAAACCGCGCCAACATTTGGCGAGATTGACATGTCATTGTCGTTCAGCACCACAATCAGATCCGCATCGTCATTGCCCGCATTGTTCAGCGCCTCGTATGCCATGCCTCCGGTCAGGGCGCCATCTCCGATGATGGCAATCGCTTGCCGGGAAAGTCCTAGCTGTCGCATGCCAACCGCCATGCCCAGTGCCGCACTGACCGAGGTGCTGGAGTGCCCGGCGCCAAAGGTATCGTATTCACTCTCGCGCCGCTTCAAAAACCCGGAAATCCCGCCATGCTTGCGGATGGTATCCAGGCGGTCTCGGCGACCGGTCAGGACTTTGTGGGGGTAGGCCTGGTGTCCGATATCCCAGACCACGCGGTCGTTTGGCGTATCAAAGACATAATGAAGGGCAATGGTCAGTTCTACCGTGCCCAGCCCCCCGGCAAAGTGCCCGCCTATTTTCGAGGTGACGTCAATCAGATAGTTGCGGATTTCCTCTGCCAAGTGCTTCAGCTGGCTTTCCGGCAGATTGCGGACATCGGCCGGATTGTCAACTTGGCTCAACAATGGATATTTTTCAGTGGAGATTGCCATGGTGCTGTATCTTCCTTATTCAATATTCTCTATTAATGCTAAATTCTGCCAGATTTTCAAGAAATTTGGTATTTCCATCCAGTCTTCCTATCAAGTCCACTGCTTCCTGGCATATCCGGGAGGCCTCGGTTCGAGCATTCTCCAGCCCCATGCTCGATACGTAGGTGGACTTGTTTTGCCGGTCATCGGAGTTGGCATCCTTGCCCAGGGTTTTACTGTCAGACGTATGATCCAGAATGTCGTCAGCGATCTGGAATGCCAGCCCCAATGCCCGGCCATAGCCGGATAAAATGTCCAGCTCGCGGTCGCCCTGCCGCAGATTGATGACGCCCCCCAGCATCACCGAAGCTTCAATCAAGGCCCCGGTTTTCAGGGCATGCATCCGGGACAGGTCTTCCAGACCGATCAAGTGCCCCGTAAACTCCATGTCGATAGCCTGTCCCCCGACCATGCCTTGATCTCCGATAGCACAAGCCAGGGTTTCAGCCATGATCGCCCGGGTCTCAATATCGCTGGGATTGAAGCGTTCCGAGAGAAGCGTCTCAATTGCCAGAGATTGAAGTGCGTCTCCGGCCAGAATTGCGGTCGCTTCATCAAACTGGATATGGCAGGTTGGACGACCGCGTCTCAGATTATCATCATCCATGGCCGGCAAATCATCGTGCACCAGTGAATAGGCATGGACCAGTTCCACTGCACAGGCAGCCGCGTCAAGTGCTTTTTCTGAAGCATCAAAAAACTCGCCTACTCCGTAAACAAGAGTCGCCCTCAGCCTTTTGCCGCCCCCCAAAGTCGCATACTTCATGGCCCCAGTGAGAGCTTCTGACTTGACTGAGCGACTGGCGAACAGTTCCTTCAGGGCATTTTCCACTCGATCGGCATTCTTGTCGAGGGCAGTGCGGATACTATTCATGGCATTCCATCCCCATCAATCTCCTCATCGCTGTCGCTTTCCATGGATTCAAGTGATTCCTGGCCGTTTCTGACGATCAGCTGCTCCATGCGCAGCTGTGCTACGTCCAGACTTTTCTTGCATTTTTCCGATAGAGCCATGCCGTATTCAAAATCCTGCATAGCCTGTTCCAGAGGCTGTTCGCCTCGCTCCATTCTCTCGACGATGGTCTCGAGTTCCAGGATAGCCTGTTCAAAGTTGAAGTCGTTCGGCTTTGGGGATTCGGGGTTATTTTCCGCCATGGTCATTTTTTTGTTGCTGCTGATGGGTAAAATATTATATCCGCTGCTTCAAGCATTCGAACAATCCATCGTTTTCACCCGGTCCGAAGTCCCCTGAGCCCGGACCTGCGACAGGCAATTTGCCGACTGGGTATTCCATCCACTCCATGGTCAAATATATAATTCCAGTGTTCTCCGTGCCATCTCGGCTTGATTCCGAACGGTATGGTCTCCCAGCACTCAAAGGCTTTTCAATCACGTATCCATTCATTAAAAATCAATGAGTCGAGATTATACGGCCTCCGCAATTGAGGTGCTAACCGGTCTGGAGCCTGTCAGGAAGCGCCCTGGCATGTACACTGAAACAGAACGTCCGAATCATTTGGCGCATGAAGTTATCGATAACAGTGTCGATGAAGCAATTTCCGGTCATGCCAGCCTGATTGAGGTCACATTGCACCAAGACGGCTCCATGACCGTCGCAGACAATGGCCGGGGCATGCCGGTCGATACCCATGCCGAAGGGGCAAGTGGAGTTGAAGTAATCCTGACCCGATTGCACTCCGGCGGGAAATTTACTGACAAGCACTACACCTATTCCGGAGGACTGCATGGTGTCGGGGTATCGGTGGTCAATGCTCTGTCTTCGAGCCTGGAAGTATGGATCCAGCGAGATGGCGGCCTGTATTACATGGCATTTAAGAACGGGGGAAAGCTCGCCGACCTGGCCCGGCAGGGTTCATCGCCTCGTGGCAGGACTGGCACGACTTTGCGATTCAAGCCCGATCCTGCGTTTTTCGACTCTATCCAGTTTCATGTCCCGTCCTTGAAGCGCAATTTACGGGCCAAGGCAGTGCTATGCCCGAGTCTCAGGGTTGATTTTACGGATGAGGCCAATCCGGAAAATGATGACAGATGGCAATACAACGATGGACTTGTCCAGTACTTGAGTAATTTGACCGAGACCCTGTCTGTGCTGCCCACTTCGCCCTGCCCGGGTCAATACCGACATGAATCGGGCGAGGCCGACTGGGTCGTTTGCTGGATTGAAGATGGCGGAGAAGGCCCAGCGGAAAGCTATGTGAATCTGGTGCCCACTGGACAGGGCGGAACGCATGTCACCGGATTTCGAGCCGGGCTGACTGAGGCGCTTCGGGAGTTTTGCGAATTTCGCAATCTGCTCCCTCGTGGTATCAAGCTGGCTCATGAGGACGTCTGGAAGAACTGCTCATATGTCCTGTCGGTCAAAATTCCCGAACCCCGATTCAGCGGACAAACCAAGGACCGGCTCTCCTCAAAGGAAGCGGGAACCATGGTACAGACGGGCGTCAAGGACTCTCTGGCCCTGTGGTTGAATCAAAATATTCCGGTGGCGGAGCGTATCGCCCAAATTGCCATAGAGCTGGCCCAGATACGACAAAAGTCCACCAAGCAGGTCAAACGAAAGAAAATCGGGTCAGGACCTGCCCTGCCCGGCAAGCTTGCCGACTGCACCAGTGACAACATTGACCAAACCGAGTTGTTTCTGGTTGAGGGGGATTCGGCTGGCGGTTCGGCCAAACAGGCAAGGGATCGTGTCACGCAGGCCGTGATGCCGCTTCGGGGCAAGATCCTGAATACCTGGGAAGTTGAATCATCAGAGGTACTGGGATCACAGGAAGTCCATGATATTGCCATTGCACTCGGCATTGATCCGGGTACCGAGAACCTCTCGGGGCTAAGGTATGGTCGAGTGTGCATTCTTGCCGATGCGGATTCCGATGGCGCCCACATAGCCACCTTGCTCTGCGCATTGTTCATGAAGCACTTTCCGAAGCTCGTCAGGGAACGCAAGGTTTGCGTTGCCATGCCCCCCCTGTATCGGATTGATGTAGCCAAGCATGTATTTTATGCCATTGACGATGTAGACCGAGACAACATACTGAAACGCATCGAACAAGAGAAAATCCGAGGCAAGATCGGCATCCAGCGCTTCAAGGGACTGGGTGAGATGAATCCATTGCAGCTTCGTGAAACCACCATGAACGTGGAAACCCGGAATCTCTTTACCCTGGAGCTCGGCGACCAGGATCATGCCACCGAGCTCATGGACATGCTGCTGTCCAAGAAGCGCTCGGGTGATCGCAAAAGCTGGCTGAACAGGAAGGGCGACCAGGCCGAAAACCCCTGATGCCCATGCTGACTCCCTGAGCGGGATCAGTTCAGATTGTCGAGCACTTTTGCGGCAATGGCAATGGTTGCTTCAATGTCATCCTCGCTGTGAGCCATCGATACAAATCCGGCTTCAAATGCGGAAGGCGCAAGATAGATGCCCTCGTCCAGCATACCGTGAAAAAACAGACGAAAACGTTCCTGATCGCAATTCATGACGTCGGCATAGCAGTCTACGCGTTCCTTTTCGGTAAAAAACAGCCCGAACATGGCACCGACCTGATTAGCGCACATCCTGACGCCCGCTGATGCCGCCACCTCCAAAATACCGGACACCAGCCGTGCTGCGGAGGATTCCAAAGCATGAAACAGGCCCGGCTCGTTAATCTCCTTCAGTGTTGCAAGCCCTGCGGCCATGGCCACGGGATTGCCGGAGAGGGTACCTGCCTGATAGACATCTCCATCCGGCGAGAGGCAGGCCATCACGTCCTCTCTGCCCCCGAATGCGCCAACTGGCATTCCGCCCCCGATAATCTTGCCCAGTGTCGTGATATCGGCAGTGACCCCATATCGGCCTTGTGCCCCCTGCGGCCCGACCCGGTATCCGGTCATTACCTCGTCCATGATGAGCAGGGCGCCGTGCTTCTCGCAGAGCTCCCTGATGCCGGATAAAAAGCCTTCGGCAGGAGGAATGCAGTTCATGTTGCCCGCCACGGGCTCAATGATGACGGCAGCGACTTGATGCTTCATCGCATCGAATAGTGCCTCGACCGAATCGAGGTCATTGTAGGTCGCTGTCAGGGTATGTCCTGCCACTGCAGCAGGCACTCCCGGAGAAGTCGGCACACCGAATGTCAATGCCCCGGAGCCGGCCTTGACAAGCAGGCAATCTGCATGGCCGTGGTAACAGCCCTCGAACTTGATAATCGCATCACGTCCGGTAAAACCCCTTGCAAGGCGAATCGCCGACATGGTCGCTTCAGTTCCGGAATTGACCATTCGGATTTTTTCAATCCAGGGGAGTTGCTGACAAATCAGTGCCGCAAGCTGTGTTTCAATCTCGGTCGGAGCACCGTAACTGAGTCCCCATTCAGCCTGGGCCTTGACTGCATCAATGACCGAAGGGTGAGCATGTCCCAGAATCATCGGGCCCCAGGAACCCACATAATCGATGTAGCGAGCGCCATCCTCAGCATAGAGATAGGCCCCTTTTGCATGGTGGATGAATACCGGGGTTCCGCCCACCGACTTGAAGGCCCGAACCGGTGAATTGACGCCACCGGCAATCACCCTTCTTGCCTGATCAAATAATGTCGTATTGTCAGTCACTGTTCACGCTAGCCGGTTTTCTGATTTCAAGTGATTTGATGATATTCCTGCGTACTGATTCGAGCTGGTCCGCTTCCAGCAAAAACAGGGCTTTTTCGTCGAATTCGGTGCTGAGCCAAGTCAATGGCACATTATCCAGCATTTTATCAAGTCGTTCTGATGCGGTGCCCGACTCAACGACAATTATACCGTTTGGGGTTACATACCTTTCCGATTCAATGAGCATTTCGAGCATGAAATCCAATCCATCTTCACCGCCATGAAAAGCGACTCCGGGTTCCTTGCGGTATTCCGGCGGCAACGTTCTGAAGCGGTCATTCGAAACATAGGGCGGATTGCATACAATCAGGTCAAAGCCCTGGCCAATGCCTTCAAACATGTGGCCATTGTTCAAGCGGACGCGTTCCTGCAAACCATAATCCGAGATATTTCGGCAAGCTACGTCCAGTGCATCACGCGATATATCGCTGGCGATAACGGTTGCATTGGGGAACGCCAAAGCACAGCAAATGGCTATGCACCCGCTCCCGCAGCACAGATCGAGTATGGTTTCGACCTGGCTCGGGTCGACCCATGGCCGAAATTGCTCAGGAATCCATTCCGCGAAATAGGAGCGTGGAATAATTGCTCTTTCATCAATATAGAACCGTTTCCCCGAAAACCATGATTCTTTCAGAATGTAGGCCAGGGGCTTTCGGTCAAGGATGCGCTCACGAGTTATTTCCTGAAGGGCTGAGCGGGCATCATGGTTCAAGACCAGATTGTGCGGAGGGCCTTCCCCCGACAAGTACTCCGTGAAATCCACGCTTGATGCGGCATACACGATCCTAAGGGCTTCATCTTCTGCATTCTGGAAACCCTGGCCATAGCTGAGGCTGGCTGCCTCGAGCTGCTGAGCGGTCTTGGCGACCGCCTCGGAGAATCTCACGAGGGTTCCCTATGGACATGGGTGAAGTCGGCAGATCAAGGGTTGAGGGTTCGCCTTGAAAATGCGGGATTAACGATTGTAGCGGGTTTGGAAACGGCTGACACGTCCGGCTGTATCGACAATTTTTTGCTTGCCTGTATAGAAAGGGTGACATGTCGAGCAAATTTCAACATGCAAGTCACGCCCCAGCGTCGAGCGTGTTTCAAAGGTTGCGCCACAAGCACAGGTAACCTTGATACTGGAATATTCAGGATGAATGTCAGGCTTCATCAGAGTCTCTTGAGTCATTTATCTATTGCGTATACATCTGACCCTCATGGCCAGGATGTGCGATGCTATATGGAATCATCTAAAGAGTCAAGTAGCACTTAAGCTGTCCGCCATCTGGGTCAAGCATGAAGCGGGCGAATCTGTCAAACATACTCCTTATGAAAACAGCTAACGTTGCGCATGACACAATACCCCGGTGGCTGTATGCGATAATCGAAATACAGAAATATGCCTAATCGCTGATAGTCTGGTGGCATCTGCATAAGCTGTTTGGAAAATGAAACGAGACTTGCTGCACATGATTGACCTGCACCGCAGATTTGAAGGTTCAGATAGCAGAACATGTCTAAAAAATGAACACCAGCGAATCAAGAAACCGAACACTGACATGTGCTGAAAAGGGGTATCGCGATCTTGCAGAATCAATATTGCGGATTGAAGGAAGTGCCAGCCGCCAGCAAATCAAGGAACGGCTGATTGCTGGAGACTTCCTTGATATCGCTAGCCGCCTTCCAAGGCAGTTTGTCGATCTGCCTGTCCTTGACTCTCCATGCAACCTGACCAGGGACTATCATGGAAACCGTTTCAGGGAACTGGACAAGCCGGCTATGCACTGTGGTTTGGCAAGGCTGTCGATCTGCTCGCTCCAATGCTGAAACCGAGATCAACCATCTATGCCTGTCCAGACTGGAAGATGCCGTCCTTGGTATTGCCTGCCCCAATTCTACTTGCTATGCAAAACACGTTTAGGCCTCTAAGTTGGCAAGCAATAGTAAACTTGTTAGCAGCCCATTTGCTTCGCCAAGTCCGATATGTTCTGGCAGTGTAAATCGTTTCCAGCGCGGGGCGAGACGTCATTGCCCTGGATCGGCCCGAATTCCATCGGCCTTTCAATAAATGCAGTTTTGAGGCTGCATTGACGGGCTGCACTCAGATCATCATGATGCGAGGCTACGAGCATTACCTCTTCAGGCTTGACTTGAAATGTGCTGGCAACGCCAAGATAGGTTGAGGGATCGGGCTTGTACTTGCGAAAGATCTCGGCAGACAGAATGCAGTCCCAGGGCAGCTTGCCGTGTTTCGCCATATTGGCAAGCAAGGCGATATTGCCATTCGACAGCGTGCAAATCATGAATCTGGATTTGAGGCGGGTCAGTCCTTCTACTGAATCCGGCCATGGGTCAAGGCGATGCCAGACCTTATTGAGGTGATCAATTTGCTTCTCGGTTAGATTGCCAATCCGGAAGCGAGACAACAATTCATCAAGAATCATCCGGTGTAGATCATCAATCAGTGTCCAGCCCAATTCCCCGGACATCACTCTTTGCATGGCAGGAGCATATCCTGCACGCCAGGCCAAGGCAAATTTGTCGGCATCAACCTCTTCCTTGAAGGTTTCGGCAACTTCCTTGCAGATTGAACCGTACCAGTCGACAACTGTCCCGAATACATCGAAAGCCACTACTTTAGGATTTTCCATTATTTCAATAACTCAGATTGAATACCTTCGCGACTGCCAGATTGGCGTCGTGGGTGATACAAAGGATGATTGAATAAATGTCATGCGTGAACTGTGCATGCATCAGTCGGCATTGATCATGATGCTAGCCATTGTACTATTTATCGGTTACCGAAATGATCGGCATGATGCTGGGCAGGCAGGACTGGAAAAATACATTTGCAGCAAAGGGCAACGCTGGTCAAGTGTCTACTTGTGCCATAGCATCGGCACTGAAAATAATGCTCGAACTGCCCATCGTGGCACGCTTGGGACTTCGCCATAATATCGGCCAGTGCCGATGGCTTCGTCTCCCGAAGTTATTCTGGATAATCTCATCATTGCGTCAGGATGTCACAGATTTGCAATATGGCAAAAAATATTCTATATTATGCCAAAAGGCAAGCATGCTTCCACGATGCCACAACTTGTACTTGTTCCCCAAACAGTGTCCCAGCCTTACGTACCGGTAATTTCCGATGCAGAAGGGAAAGCTATGGCTCGAACCGTAGTAAACCTGTTTTGTCGGTGGGGGCTTACTGATGCCCAGGCGTCAATCTTGCTGGGAGGACTTTCCATGCGGACTTGGGCACGCTGGAAAATCGGTATTGTCGGCCGCATTTCGCGCGACCTAAAATGCCGTTTATCGAACCTTCTGGGTATCCATAAGGCCTTGCGGATCATCTTCACGGATGTCGATCGATCTTACGGCTGGGTCAAACGCCCGAATAAGGCATTTGGCGGAGTACCGGCACTTGATGTCATGCTCGGCGGCGAGCTCACAGATATCATGCGCGTCCGTCGCTATCTCGACAGCGTTCGGGGTAGCTGAGTTCTTGGAAGAACCGCCAATTTCTCACGTGACATGGGGAAAGACCTATAGGATCATCCGGTCACGGTTGTCATCCATCGATCTGTTCGAGGATATTGCCGATCCAGCTGATTGGGAAGCAATCCTGTCAGCCGAATCCAAGACCAACCCCGTGATGGCTAAGAGCGTAGGCATGATCGATCTTGTCCCGTCCAGCCGGCGCGTGTCTGGAGACGGAGCATCCCTGGTCATGGCTCCTTTCGTTCATGTCTCGCCGGACCGGCCGAGCAGGTTCAGCGATGGAAGCTACGGTGTCTACTATACCGGTGATCGTATTGAAGTTGCGCTCTTCGAGACGATCTATCATCACGGCCGGTTCATGGCATCCACTGCGGAGTCTCCTGGCTGGACCTCGGATTTCTGCGAGCTGATCGGGTCGCTTGATTCAGACCTACATGACGTCTCCAACGTGTCTGCCCATGAAGAAATGTATCATCTGGATGACTATACGATTCCCCAAATGCTGGCCAGTGAACTACGGGGCAAGAGCTCAAACGGACTGCTCTGCCGTAGCGTCAGGTATCCCGATGGCCAAGCAGTGGCCCTGTTCTGGCCAGACGTTGCCGGCATCCCCGAACAGGGTCAACATTTTTCTTACTTCTGGGATGGAGGCGCGGTCTCCAAAGTCAAGAACATGACCTCTGGCGACATATTTACGGTTCTTGAATGAGACCTTCGACAAATGATGCACGAAACGATTGCGTTCCATGCGAAAGGGCGAGTCGACTGGCCGCGGTAGGCGTGGATGCTTGAGCGGGGCGCACTGTCACGATGGATGTGCTTTGCCATCGGTTTACAGCATGGTTTCTTGTGATAGATGTGGGAATGACAGGAGGGCCCCCGATCAATACCCGAACCGGAGAATACGTCACAACATTTTGGAATTCCCAAAACCGGTATAACTGGCGAAAAATTCCCGAAAAACGGCAAATACTGGATCATGACAGGAGTAGAAAGCATTGTTGCTTCGGGCTGATACCCAGAAATGTGAAAAATCGGCAAAGAGTTCTCGGTGCCGGAATATGGAGAATCCTCAAAATTACAATTGCAGCCTCAGGTCCAGTCGGCACCGTGTCCCGGATTCTGGTTCGGTGTAGTGATGCCATCAACGAGAGTTGCTCCGGAACAGGGGTCCGGGTCCAGATTCAGGTGTGAATCCAGATCGATGTAGTCGACCAGGCCCGAAATGGCCGCACCAGCAGAAATCGACATTGACGATTCGCCCATGCAGCCGATCATGGTTTTGAGCCCGAAGGCTCGGGCAGTGGCAATAATGCGGAGCCCTTCTGTTATGCCTCCGCACTTCATGAGTTTCAGGTTGACGCCATCAACAGCCTCATGCCACTTGGGAATGTCGCTGGACAGTCGACAGGATTCATCGACAAAGATCGGCAAAGGCCTGCCCTTGAATAATTTTCGCAATTCGCTCTCCTGACCTTCCTTGAGAGGCTGCTCTACATACTCGGCAAGAGGAGCCTGACTGACAATCCATTTCATCATGCGCATGGCATCATCCACACTCCAGCCCCCATTGGCGTCAACTCGTAGCTGGACGCCATAGGGCTTGGCACTCTCCACCACCTGGCAGAACATCGCCTGATCGGCTTCGATGCCTTCCGGAGAGCCGAGCTTGATTTTCAGGGCCTTGAATCGATTGCCCTGGAGGATTTCCGGTATTCGTTCCTTGACCACGTCAGGCGGGTTGATGCCAATCGTAACCGAGGTTGGGACGGTTGGAAGCCCCACGCCCAAGAGACGATGGAGCGGCAAGCCGGCCTTCTTGCCCAGCCAGTCCCAAAGTGCGATATCAAGCCCGGCCAATGCACAAAGGGGAATCCGATGCTCTCTGGCGTTTTGAGTGACTTCATGGATGGACAGGCCATTCTGCAGTTCGCCGAGAAACGATTCAAGATGCTCTTGAGCTGATTGCGCCGTGGCTGCCCCCTCGGTCTTGCCGGGCGATAGCTCACCCCACCCGGTAATATTGTCCTTGGTGATGCCAACGAACAGGTTTTCACTCCCTCGGATGATCCCGCGACTAATCGTCAATGGGAATCGTTTCCTGAGAAACAGAGTTCTGAATTCAACCTGCATGGATGGTTGAAGCGCTTTGCAGCGCGGTGATCGCAATCAACCGCAGAATATCATCAGTATTGCATCCGCGAGAGAGGTCATTCACCGGTTTGGATAATCCTTGAAGGATTGGACCGGTAGCCTTTACGCCGCCGATTCGTTCAGCTATCTTGTACCCAATGTTGGCAGATTGCAGATCAGGGAAAATTAGGACATTGGCGGGGCCGGCTGTAGTCATGCCGGGCGCTTTTCTAGAAAGTATATCGGGCACAATCGCTGCATCTAGCTGAACTTCGGACAAAAGCGGTAAATCGGGCATTCTGGAAGCGACGATACTGCCTGCCTCTCTGACCTTGTCGACAAGGGGATGCTCTGCACTCCCCGCAGTGGAAAAAGACAATAGAGCAACCACAGGTTCTATCTCCAGCAGCTCTTGGGCATGCCGGGCCGTTGCGATTGCAATATCAGCGAGTTCGCTGGGGCTTGGATCGATCACCATTGCGCAATCGGCATACAGCACAATGCCTTGAATGGCCTGATGCGACAACCGGTGTTCCATTATGAAGAAACTTGAGACCTGCTTTGCGTCTTCTGCCATGCCCACGATCTGGAGTGCTGGCCGAAGCACATCGGCGGTCGGATTGTCAGCGCCAGCGACATAGCCATCCGCATGGCCAGATCTAACCATCAAGGCACAAAAGACCAAGGGGTTCCTGACCGCCCGGACTGCTTCTTCTTGCGTCAGCCCTTTATGCTTGCGAAGCTCAAGCAATAGCGCTGCATAATCACCTGCGCGTGAATCCGCTTCAGGGTCAATGACACTCAGAGCGGGGTCGGGAACGCATTCAGTACGAGCGTGCTGCGACCGCAGCAACACGATTTTGGAGAGTCCCAGCGCCGTTGCCTGATTTGCGGCAGCGACAACCCGTTCATCACTCCCTTCGGGCAGTGCAATGGTGCGGTTTGCGCTGCGCGCACTCTGGAAAATACGCTCAAACAGGGGAGACATGCCCGAAGACGCTATTGATCAGACGTAATCCCTGTATTTGGGCAAATGGCGGACAGGCTTGGAAAGTGCATCCCTTCTGAATGGATATCCCAATTCTCGCGTACACATGATTTCAATAACCGTGGACTTGCCATCGTTCATCTGCATGTCGACTGCCTTGGTCAAGGCCGGGCCGACATCTTCAAGACGATCGACGATGATGCCCTCAGTGCCCATGGCCTTGCCGATTCCTGCAAAGCTTTCGTTATCGAGTTCACCAGCCACAAAGCGTCGGTTGTAGAAGTCAACCTGATTTTTCTTTTCGGCGCCCCATTGCCGATTGTGGAAGACTATTCCGGTGACTGGAATGTCATGGCGTACCGAGGTCATGATTTCCGAACAGCTCATCGCCCAGGCTCCATCGCCCGAATAGGCAATTGCAGGGCGATCGGGTGCGGCGCACTTGGCCCCGATCATGGTCGGCAATGAATATCCGCAGTTCCCCCAGCTCATGGGTGCCAGAAAGCTGCGCGGTTTCTCGAATCTCAGATAGCTGTTGGCAATCGCATTGATGTTGCCAATGTCGGTCGATACCATGGCCTCTTCCGGCATGGCTTTTTCCAGTTCACGCAAAACCTGACGAGGATGCAGCCAGGATCCATTTTCTTCATCCTGTTCCTTGATCATGTCCAGGCTGTAATCGTCATTTTCATGAATCCACTCATCCAGCTCTTTTTCCCAACTCGACTTTTCGGCCTTGACTATGTCCAGACGTTCGCTTCGGTTTTCGTCACAAGCCAGTTCACGGCCATTCAAGCGCTCAATAAGGGCACGTGCTGAAGCCCCGGCATCACCACAGATGCCGACGTCGATTTTCTTGACCAGTCCAAGCATCTTGTGGTCGGCGTCAATCTGGATGATTTTTGCGTCTTTTGGCCAGTAGTCAAAGCCATACTGTGGCAGGGTCCCAAAAGGCCCAAGCCGGGTGCCAAGCGCGATGACCACATCGGCCTTGTTGATGATTTTCATGGCCGCCTTGGATCCATGATAGCCAAGAGGTCCGCACCATAACGAGTGGCTGGCAGGAAAAGAATCGTTATGCAGATAACTGTTGACGACCGGCGCATTCAGGCATTCAGCTAGAGCCTGGCAGTCTTCCACTGAGTCACCCATGACCACGCCACCTCCGGACAGAATGACCGGGAACTTGGCTTTACTGATGGTTTCGGCGGCATGATTCAGCGACTCCTCGCCACCCGGCCCGCGATCAAGCCGCATGGGCTTGGGAATATCGACTTCGATATCCCCATAAAAGTAATCACGGGGAATGTTGAGCTGGGTGGGACCAATTTCCGACATCGCGCGATCAAAGCAGCGAGCCGTATACTCGGCCATCCGATTCGGATTATTGACGTGGCCTTGATATTTCACGAATTCCTGAAACATCGGCAATTGGTTCGCTTCCTGAAAGCCCCCTAGCCCCTGGCCCATGGTGCCTGTTTCGGGCGTGATCATTACCACTGGGGAGTGCGCCCAGTAAGCGGCGGCGATGGCAGTTACGCAATTGCTGATGCCCGGTCCATTCTGTCCGATCACTACGCCATGCCGGCCACTCACGCGCGAGTAGCCATCCGCCATGTGCGCAGCTCCCTGTTCGTGCACAACCGGAATCAGGCGAATGCCTGCCGGCGCGAATATGTCCATGGCATCCATGAACGCAGAGCCCATGATTCCGAAAATTTCCGTGACCCCGTTTGCGGCCATGGTCTCGACAAACGCTTCCGATGGCGTCATTCTGGTCATTTTTTTTCTCCTTAATTGCGAGTATCTTGTGTCATAGCGATTGAATCACACAATCAGTTATACGAAAGTGAAGGGTCAATAAAGGCGGTCAGGATGACAATGCCTTGACCGGGTCAACATAATCATACCCAAGATCGTCGGCGACAGGCTTATAGGTAATTTTTCCCTGATGGACATTCAGTCCATCACGCAGATGCCCATCATCCAGCAGGGCTTGCCTAGCTCCCTGGTCGGCCAGCTTGAGCGCAAACGCCAGGGTAACGTTATTGAGTGCATAGGTTGAGGTTTTCGGAACTCCCCCCGGCATGTTGGCTACACAGTAGTGCACCACATTATCCACTTCATAGGTGGGTTCGGCATGCGTGGTGGGATGGGAAGTTTCACAGCAGCCACCCTGATCGATGGCAACATCGACAATAACTGCGCCATGCTTCATGTTCTTGACCATTTCAGCGGTCACAAGCTTGGGTGCTTCAGCACCGGGTATCAGGACTCCGCCAATCACCAAGTCCGCTTCGAGGACATGCTTTTCGAGCGAGTCCGATGTTGAAAAGATCGTATTCGTGGATCGTCCGAACTGATGCCAATGCCGTTCCAGAGCTGTTGAATTGATATCGAGTATCCATACATCCGCACCCATGCCTACCGCTATGTGAGCGGCATGGTTTCCAACTACCCCGGCTCCCAAAATGACGACTTTCGCCGGATCCACGCCGGGTACGCCACCCAACAGCATGCCCAGCCCACCGTGCGGGTGTTCCAGACAATATGCGCCAGCCTGTATTGACATCCTGCCGGCAACTTTCGACATTGGAGCGAGAAGCGGAAGGCCTCCAAGGGGCGAGGTAACGGTTTCATAGGCGACACAAGTCGCACCGCTGTTGACCAGATCCCGGGTCTGGTCGGGATCGGGGGCGAGGTGCAGATACGCATAGAGAATTTGCCCCTCCTGCAGTCGGGCTCGCTCGACCGCCTGAGGCTCCTTGACCTTGACGATCATCTCACCGCGTTCGAATACTTCTTCTGCGGTGTCTACGATTTCAGCGCCTGATTTTCGGTACTGGTCATCGCTAGCGGAAATGCCTTCTCCAGCATTGGTTTCGACAATCACCTGATGACCGTGCTTGGTCATTTCGCGAACGCTGGTCGGAGTCATTCCAACCCGGTATTCGTGGTTCTTTATCTCTTTGGGTATACCTACTAGCATGGTTTAAACTCAATCTGTTAAGATTGCTGTTTTGCATAAACAGTTATCAGGACACGTCATGCAGGATAATGAGTTCTGCTCCACTTTTATAGTACCAGAGAAAAACCAAAAATAAGACCAACGGCCAACATGACAGAGACTGAATTCCCTTGTAAATTAATGCCAGTAACAAAATGACCAATGCCATAACAATTCATGAGCACGGAGGGGCCGAGAATCTACGCTGGGAGAGCGTTGATGTTGGTGAACCCGATGTCGGCCAAGTCCGAATCCGGCAGAATGCGATAGGACTCAACTTCATCGATATCTACATGCGGAGCGGACTCTATCCCTTGCCGTCTCTTCCAGCCATACTCGGCATGGAGGCTGCAGGAATCGTGGAGAGTGTCGGACCTGATGTTGGGGAGATTGCCGTGGGAGATCGGGTGGCTTACTGCATGGTACCCGGAGCCTATGCTGAAAACAGGCTGGTCAGTGCAGAAAAACTGCTTAAGCTCCCAGATGACATTGATGATAAAACCGCCGCGGCCATGATGCTGAAAGGCCTGACCGCACATTACCTGCTATTTCGCTCGTATGCGGTTCAACCGGGAGATCAGATTCTGGTGATGGCTGCCGCAGGTGGGGTAGGACTAATGCTATGTCAGTGGGGACGTCATCTGGGTGCCGAGGTGATCGGTTGTGTTGGTTCCGAGTCCAAGGCTGAACTGGCACGAGCAAATGGTGCGCATCACGTGATTCTCTATGACCAGGAGAATATCCCGCAACGGGTCAGGGATATTACCGATGGCAAGGGTGTGGCAGTTTCATACGATTCTGTCGGTCAGGCAACTTTTGAGGCATCTCTGGATTCGCTTCGGCCCTTTGGCGTGCTGGTGACTTATGGCAATGCCTCTGGCCCGGTAGAGCCCTTTTCACCAGCCGTTCTCGCGCCCAAGGGTTCACTGTATGTGACGCGCCCGACTCTGGCCACTCATACTGCAACCCGCGAACTTCTCACGGAAGGGGCAGAGCGCCTGTTCAGGGTTGTGGGTGACGGGACGGTTGGTATTGCGATCAACCAAATCCATGCACTGTCCGAAACGGCAACTGCGCATCGCGATCTGGAGTCCAGGGTCACCACTGGAGCAAGCGTGTTGATACCATGAGATCCGCAATAGAGTATGGTCGTTTGCTGCTACTCGTTCCCATTGATGTTAGGATGGCCGCATCATGAATGCAGATATTCAGACATTCAGCCGTCCGCTGCCCACCGGTATTCAGACATTCAGCCGACTTCGGGGGAAGGGCTGTTACTACGTTGACAAGACGCCTCTGATCCGGCAAATGATTGAAGAGGGGGATTTCTACTTTCTTTCCCGCCCCCGCCGTTTTGGCAAGAGCCTCCTGGTCAGTACGCTGAAGGAGCTGTTCGAGGGAAACGAGCCGCTGTTCCGGGGTCTGGACATCCACCCGCACTGGGACTGGTCGGTCAAGTTCCCGGTGGTCCGCCTGGTCCTCGATGGAAAAGTCAGTACGCCGGAGAATCTGGAAAATCACGTACTCAACCAGCTATACAAAATCGAGCAGGCATTTGACCTGAAAACCTTTCCCTCGGTGATTAGCGCTCCCGAGCGGCTGGAGAATGTCCTGTATTTTCTGCACCAGGCGACCGGCCAGCAGGCAGTGGTGCTGGTTGACGAATACGACAAGCCCGTACTGGACGTGCTGGAGGATGACG
>JAPOSW010000083.1 GCA_026709505.1 Gammaproteobacteria bacterium
ATCTCGTTCAGGATCGAGCTCTTGCCGGCCCCGGGGGCACCCTGCACAATGCGCGTCGCCTTCTCCATGCCACGCATGCCCGAACCCGTATCCTTCCACACCTGCTCCGCCGCCAGCGCAATATCCTCAAGCACTCCCTCCCTTCCAATAAATACCGGCGGCGGCGAGCCTTCCGTCTGCCGGAGAAAAGTCTCCAGCTCCCTTTTCTGGTCATCGTTCATCAATACCGCTTCCCGCACTCGTGCCTACTCAGAAGAACATGACGCCTGGCACCTGCAGTTATAGCCAGAGCCATAGTGCACCGGAAACGCTGGATTGGGATAGCCGCAGGACAAGGCCATATTGCATTTGTCAGGTTGAGCACTTTTCACCAGACAGTCGAAAGATGCTGATAACATACCACAAACATGGAAAATTTACAGTCTCCAAGCAGTACCAGCAACAATTCTAATTAGTGTCTGCCAGAAAACCCCTGTTTTCCGGCTGCTGAAGGGTCAGCCTGGCGGGCTGGGAGGCCGAATGCTGCGCAGCCGGGGGCGGAATCCACTGTTTTGTGCATTGCATCATGGGGTTTTTCTGCTCCGGAACCGGGGCCGCGGGGGTTTCTGCGCGATGTAGCCATGGGCTGCCGGGAGCGGGAAGACGCTTCTGCCCGAAGGGGCTAGGCGGCTCGCAGGCTCCGCCGATTTCCAGCTGTGCCGTCTCGGTCTTTCTCATGCTCTTTTCCCGAAGATTCTGCAGCAATGGAGCAGGACGGGCCGTTTTTCGCCCGATTTGCCGAAAACCGGCAGAACCTGCCGCATCTTCGATCCCCGAAACGACACTGCTCCGCCTTGTACCTGCTTGTTTGTAAAGGACAATTGTGTCACAATCAGGCTTTTCTGGCAAGCACTAATCTAACGTTCTTGAAAAATCTACGTTTGCTAAACTACTGCATCATCATGCCGCATCAACATGTGCGTTTGGCACGAATGCGCTGTTTCAGCAGTTCTCTCCCCGCTTCCGTTCCGTCATGCCAGCTGCCAAATATCTTGTCAAAAGGTGCTGGCGTATTCCCATAGTTGACATGAAAATGACGGTGGTGAAGCTGGTGGAACAGGTCGCCAGCCGTAATTTTTCTGCTTCCCCATATCCGCATAAAATCAAAGCCAGAGTGCGACACCGATGGACTCACCCCCTGAAACAGTCCAGTAAGAAGAATAATTATTGGATGAACCGGAATTACCCACCATAGGGCAAACAGGGAAAAGTAGAGGAGATGTTCAATCGGATGCATTGAGATGCCGGTCCATGGGCCGATATTGACATTGCGATGGTGAAGCTCATGAGCAATCTCGTAGATCGGCTTGACATGCAGCAGGCGGTGAATGAAGTAAAAATGCGTGGTGCTCCAGATCAGAACCAGGGGCACGCAAAACGCAAAATATCCCGGATGCTCGGCGAATGTCAGGATCGGCTGCCGACCTGAAGCATAGATCCAGAGGGTGATGCATTCATAACATGTCCATATGGTCACTCCTGAAGCCAGACTCCAGAACATGTTGTCCTTGACCTGATCTCCCCACAGGAAGCGCCTGTCCCCTTTGGCCATCCATCGGCCATCAAACTTGTATTGGTCGGATTGACAGCGTTTGACATACAAATACCAGTGCAGTCCTCCAGCGACCAGGGTCAAAATCAGCGCATTCCGAATCCAGGTGGCAATCATCCAGCCCGGTGACAGTTCAGACATGGCATCCATCGAAGGAGTCAGGAAAAACCAGGAAAATACCGCGATCGCCAAGAACAGAAACGGCCATGGGAATAGTAGATCAAACGCAATATAGCGAAGTACTTGAGATAGTTTGGGTGGCCATGCATACAGTGGAGGAAGCACTATCGGATCGGGCTTGTATGAACTCGATTGCCGAGGGTTGGTTTCAGACATTTGACATCTCTGGAATAATGTTCTCAGGCTAAAGTACCTTCCAGTTTGTTACTATCGGAACGTCATTTTAAGATACAATACACTGTCCAGTTATCGCTCAGAGAGCCCAAACCCGGGCAGCAACGGCAGTTGCTGCCATTTGTTTCAATAATAACTCATATATGTAATCCAACAAGAGAATATCTATCATGAAAAAAATCTTTTTTTCGACTCTGTGTGCGATGCTGGCACTTGCCAGCACCAGCCATGCCGAGACAATCAACTGGGCACGGGCGGGCGATAGCCTTACCCTTGATCCGCATGCCCAGAATGAAGGCCCAACCCATACTCTGGCTCACCAGATCTATGAAACACTAATCATGCGCGACATGACCGGGGCGCAAGTTCCCAACCTTGCCACCGATTGGGCGCCTTCAGCGGACAACCCCAATGTCTGGACATTCAAGCTGCGTGAAGGAGTGACTTTCCACGATGGCTCTGAATTTGATTCCGAGGATGTCGTGTTCAGCTTTGAACGAGCCATGATGCCCAATTCCGACATGAAGGAATTGCTGTCTTCGGTCAAGGAGGTTCGTGCCAATGGCAAATACGGATTTGAAATCGAAACCAACGGCCCGAATCCGGTTCTGCCAGCCAACCTGAACGACATCTTTATCATGGACAAGGGCTGGACCGAAGCTAACAATACCGTGGAAGTGCAGGATTTTGAGGGTGGCGAGGAGACCCATGCCTCCCGCAATGCCAATGGTACGGGTCCCTACATTCTGACGGAGCGGGTGCCCGATGCCAAAACCGTGCTTGAAGCCAACCCGAACTACTGGGGCATCGGCACTTTTCCTCTGCATGTAACCAAGGTCAACTACACGCCTATCAAGAATGCCGCAACAAGAGTCGCTGCCCTGCTGTCGGGCGAAGTCGACTTCATCCAGGATGTTCCGGTACAGGATCTCGGAAGGGTCGATGGCGACCCGAATCTCAAGGTTCTCAATGCCCCGCAAAATCGTGTCATCTTTTTTGGCATGAACGTGGGGGGTGATGATCTTGTCTCGGACAATGTCGAAGGCGCAAACCCCCTTGCTGACAAGCGTGTACGAGAGGCCATGAACATTGCAGTGAACCGTGATGCGATCAGGCAGATTGTCATGCGAGGACAATCCATTCCGGCAGGCGTCATCAATCCGCCTTTCGTCAATGGCTATACGGATGCTCTGGACCGGATTCCAGCCTATGACATTGACAAGGCCAAGTCATTGATGGCGGAAGCCGGCTATGGCGATGGTTTCACCATTACCCTGAACTGTCCGAATGATCGCTACATCAACGATGAGGCGATTTGCCAGGCTGCTGTCGGCATGTTTGCGCAAATCGGAATTACCGTCAATCTGGATGCAAGGCCAAAAGCCCAGCATTTCCCGTTGATTCGAAACTGGGAAACTGACTTCTACCTGCTAGGCTGGGGTGTTCCGACTTACGATTCTGAGTATATCTTCAACTTCCTAGTGCACACCAAAACCGATCAACGCGGCTCATGGAATGGCACCCGCTATTCGAATTCAGCGCTGGATGCGAAGATCGTCAGTCTGGGGTCTGAAACCAATCTGGCCGCACGCAATGCAACCATTGCCGAGATCTGGGAAGAAGTACAGGATGAAATTCTTTACCTGCCAATCCATTTTCAGGTGTTGAACTGGGGCATGGGGAATCGGGTAGAAACCCTCGTGGCTCCCAATGATCGTGCAGTATTCAAGTACATGGAACTCAAGTAATGACTGGAACAGGAAGCTGGCCGCATTTGCGTCCGGCTTCCTGCCACGGCGGTACTTTTTCTGTTTCCGTTGTACCCAAGTACGAGGCTGAACATTGCCTCCGTATTTGGTACTGGGAATCAACGAGACTGCTTCAGGAAGCATTCCTAGCCCGCTAGGGTGCAGAACTGGGGTGCGCTGTCCAGCAAGCCGGAATGCCTCCACCTTGACCAGGAGCTGACCGAAATGCTGTCCTATGTCCTTCGAAGGGCATCGCAGTCGGTACTGGTGCTGCTGGCTGTCGGTCTTGTGGCATTCTCCATGTTCCGGTTCGTTGGAGATCCGGTCGAAAACCTGCTGGGACAGGAACGCACCGATGCCGATATTGAGCGGCTGCGCGAACAACTGGGACTTGACGACCCTTTTCCGATTCAATACTGGGAATTCCTGAGCCGCGCAGCGCAAGGCGATCTGGGAATCAGCTTTCGACAAGGTCGCCTAGTAGCGGATATTTTCATTGAACGTCTCCCGGCGACACTGGAGCTTGCATTCGTCTCTGCCGCTTTTGCCTTATTGTTTGGCGTGCTGTTCGGAATCTATACGTCCATCAGGCGCAAGGGCATTCTGACCAACGTGATTCTCACAGGCTCCCTGATCGGCGTCTCGCTGCCGACATTCCTGATCGGGATACTCTTGATTTACATATTCGCGGTTGAACTTGGCTGGCTGCCGAGTTTTGGCCGGGGGGATGTGGTGCAGGTCGGGTGGTGGTCGACCGGGCTCCTCACTGAGTCCGGACTCAAGGCACTGATTTTGCCTGGCTTGACGCTGGGCCTCTATCAGATGACTCTGATCATGCGCTTGGTGCGTTCCGAAATGTCTGAAGTCCTGAGGCAGGACTATATTCGATTTGCACGGGCACGCGGCCTGTCCGATCGAGCGATCTATTTTCGCCATGCCATCAAGAACACCTTGATTCCGGTAATTACTATCACTGGCTTGCAGCTCGGTTCCATTATCGCGTTCGCGATCATCACGGAGACGGTTTTCCAGTGGCCCGGGGTGGGGCTGTTGTTTATTGATTCGGTCCAGTTCGTGGATATTCCGGTCATGGCCGCTTACCTGATGATGATTTCAGTGATGTTCGTGGTCATAAATTTCATCGTCGACATGCTCTATCTGGCTATCGACCCACGCCTGAGGGACGGCAAGACATCATTTAGCTGATGACCGGCCATCTATACAGAATCTGGGACAGTGATCTTTGCTGGTCTTTCCGGCAAAGCCCGGTCGCCATGGTCTCGGCCTGCATATCAATTGCCCTTGTTCTATGTGCGATCCTGGCGCCCTTGATTGCGCCCTACAACCCCTTCGACCCTTCCACCCTGAACCTGATGAACGGGTTCTCCCGGCCCATGGAACCGAACGCTTTTACCGGCGAAACCTTTCTGCTGGGCACGGATGATCAGGGGCGAGACATGTTCTCGACTATTTTATATGGCATGCGAATTTCCCTGTTTGTCGGATTCATGGCCGTGATTTTTGCCATGGTTCTGGGGGTTTTACTGGGTCTTGTCGCCGCTTATGCCGGAGGTCGCACCGACGCAATCATCATGAGAATTGCCGACGTGCAACTGACTTTTCCGGCGATACTGGTTGCCATCCTGATCTTTGGCATCGCAAAGGGATTTACGCCAGTGCACTTAAGGGATCAGATGGCAATCTGGGTATTGATTCTGTCAATCGGCCTGTCCGACTGGGTGCAGTTTGCCCGCGTGGCACGAGGTGCGGCACTGGTCGAGATCCAGAAAGAATATGTCGAGGCAGCGATCCTGATCGGCCGCAGGCCGGAGATCATCATCTTCCGGCACATCTTGCCAAACGTGGTCTCGCCGATATTGGTCATCGCAACGATATCCCTCGCTCTTGCGATCATTCTGGAAGCAACACTGAGCTTTCTGGGTGTTGGCGCTCCTCCGACACAGCCCTCGCTTGGGACACTGATCAGGATTGGCCAATCCTTCTTCTTCTCGGGCGAATGGTGGATTCTGTTTTTCCCGGCCGTGACCCTGTTGATGCTTGCCCTGTCCGTCAATCTGCTGGGAGACTGGCTGCGGGATGCATTGAATCCAAAACTGGACGACTGATGGCCCTTCTCGAAATCAAGAACATGATGGTCGAGTTTCCGAACCGGCGGGGCGACTTTACGGCTGTCAAAGACACTTCAATCGAGGTCGCTGCAGGTGAAATTCTCGGAATTGTTGGTGAATCGGGCGCGGGCAAATCCACTATCGGAAATGCGGTCATGGGATTGCTGCAAGCTCCGGGACGACTGGACGGAGGTGAAATCTATCTGAATGGAGACCGCATAGACGGTCTTTCCGGCGAGGGGCTGCGGAAACTCCGGGGCAACCGGATCGGCATGATTTTCCAGGATCCCATGACCTCGCTCAATCCGATCGAAACGATTGAAATGCAGCTCGTCGAGACCATCCAGGAGCACCTTGGCCTGTCTCGAACTGAAGCAGGCACACGTGCTGTCGACCTTCTGGGACAGGTTGGCATTGAAAATGCCGGGGTGCGGATCAAGCAGTATCCACATCAGTTCTCGGGTGGAATGCGTCAAAGGGTAGTGATTGCGCTGGCGCTTTGCGCAGAACCCGAATTGATTATCGCTGATGAACCCACTACCGCTTTAGACGTATCAATCCAGGCACAGATTCTGGATTTGATCAAGAGGCTTTGCAGTGAGAAACAGGTCGGGGTAATTCTTATCACGCATGACATGGGGGTCATCGCCGAGACCGCGGACCGGGTTGTCGTTATGTACAAGGGGCGGATGATTGAGGCAGGATCAACCGCTGACGTGATACGCAATCCGAGCAAGCCTTATTCGAAATCGCTGATTGCGGCGGTGCCTCCGTCAAACAGGAAAATCGACCGATTCCCGAAAGTTGCCATGGATGACAGTGATGGCGGGCGACTTCAGAATTTCAACCTCTCCGGCCATTGGCTGGGACGCGGGAGACGCTTCGAGGACACTGGTGATGCATTGATCAGCGTGAAGCATATCAGCAAGCGATTTCCGCTTAATTCGGCAATTCTGAAACGGGACCGAACCTACATTGATGCGATCAAGGACATTAGCTTCGATGTCATGCCTGGCGAGACATTTGGCCTGGTCGGCGAGTCCGGTTCCGGCAAGTCAACCGTTGCGCGCGTGATCACCGGCATCCATCCTGCGACCTCGGGATCGATTGTGTTCGCCAATACCGATCTTGCGAACATCAAGACAAGCTCTGAGCGAAGACGCATTCGGCGCGATATCCAGATGGTTTTCCAGGACCCTTATTCTTCGCTCAATGGACGAATGCGGGTGGGCACAATCATTGCCGAGCCCATTATCGTCAACAAGCTCGCCAGGACCAGGGCCGAACGCGATAGCGTGGTTCTGGATTTGCTTGATCTGGTAGGTCTTGGCCGAGACGCCGCACGAAAGTATCCTCACGAGTTTTCAGGTGGGCAGCGACAGCGTATCTCGATTGCCCGAGCACTTGCCACGCGGCCAAGATTCCTGATATGCGATGAGCCGACTTCAGCGCTGGATGTCTCGATCCAGGCGCAAATCCTGAATCTGCTGAAGGATTTACAGGAACAGCTCAATCTGACTTATCTTTTTATCTCGCATGACATGCCGGTCATGCGCCAGATGTGCAATCGAATCGGCGTGATGCGAAGCGGGGAACTGGTTGAGGTCAGTGAGACAGAAACCCTGTTCAACGATCCGCGGCACAGCTACACCAGGTCACTGATTGAGTTGATGCCAAAGTTCACAAAATAACCTTTCGCTGCCGATAATCTCGCGTGACCATCAGGCGATCAGGACTTCTAGCTTCTACAGGGCAGCTCAGCTTGACGGGAGGTGATGTCTGATGATTTCGTACAGCTGAGGCCGGTTTTCGCGGACCTCGTCCCTATCCAGTCCTTCGAGCGAATGCGGGAATTTCAACCAGGATTCTGTTTCGTGTATGAAGTAATCCGGCTCAAAATCAACGCGGTTTCTTGAAGGCTTGTAATAAGGAACCGCCATTTTAATTTCACATGGGGCATTTTGTCTGGCCTTTGACTGCAGGTGGCTGATCACGGCTTGAATCGTGAATCCCGTGTCGAAGACGTCATCGACAATCAGCAAGCGGTCTTCATGCCGGATATTCTTGACGAGATAGCTCATTCCGTGAATACGAATGTTTGCCGAACGGTCGTCGATGCCAGTATACGAAGAGGTGCGGATTGAAATATGGTCTATCTCCATGCCGTGATAGGCCAGCATCTCCTGAACTGCGATTCCGATCGGCACCCCGCCCCGCCAGATTGCGATCATGAAACTCGGTTGAAAACCACTGTCTACAATCCGCATGCCAAGACGGAATGAGTCTTCGAGTAATTGCTGCGCGGAGATATACACTTTGCCGATCATGTTTCAAGTTCTTTGGGCATTCATAATTTTGACATAAAATGTGCAACGAAAATACCCTCGATTGATTCCACAGCACCGGACAGAATCAGTCATGTCCGGATTGCGCTTTGCAGGTTCTCTTGATTTATACTCGGCTTGCCAAACTGAAATCATTGTACCGACCTACCTGAACCGAGAAATCAATCCAGAAAGTCAGTTCAACTTCGGGTATTCCAGTTTCAATCCATATCAGACCGAGTAATTCTTGCAAGCAATGACAAACAAATGGTTTGTTGATGAAGAGATGTTGATTAGCGATGCTTATCGACTGGCGGTTGCCATTTACGAGAGCGGATTCCGGCCACGATTTCTGGTTGGTCTTTGGCGGGGTGGCTCGACGGTTGGCATTTGTGTTCAGGAATGCCTGCAGTATCTGGGTGTCGAAACCGATCACATCTCAGTGAGGACATCCTACCGGGGAATGGAAGATTACATGAAGAGATATGAGACCAATAGAGGGTTAGCCGCCCATGGCCTCAAATATCTGGTCGAGACCATGAATCATGACGACCCGCTGCTCATTGTTGATGATGTGTTTGCCACAGGCCGACATGTTGAAGCCTTGATTCAACGATTGCGCTCGCGCATGAAGAAAAACATGCCGACAGACCTCAGAATCGCAACTCCGTTTTACAAGCCACGGCAAAATCGAAGCGGACGAAGACCCGATTACTTTCTGCACAGCACCGACGACTGGCTTGTTCTGCCCTATGAGCTGACAGGGCTCAGCCGTGAAGATATTGCCAAGAACAAACCCTGGGTGATGCCAATCCTGAATGCGGAAAACAGTTAGATATTGTTAACACAATTCGCCACGACTGTGATATAGTCAGTGTCTGTAAATTTTGGCTGGAACAGTCCGGAGGAAAAGTCAAGTGGAGCTCACACAGACACAGTACGAGCACATTGCGCCGCTTCTTCCGAGGCAGCGGGGCAATGTCAGTCTTTCGAACCTGCAAGTGCTAAACGCCATTCTCTACGTGGCCGAGCACGGCTGCAGGTGGCGCGGTCTGCCGGAGCGTTTCGGCAACTGGCACACTATCTACACGCGCATGAACCGGTGGTCAAAGAACGGCGTTCTGGACCGCGTGTTCGAGCACCTGCAGCGGGAGCAGATGATCCGGATCAGGGTCGAGACCCAGGGTCTCGACAGTACCAGCCGCAAGGTGCATCCCGACGGCACGGGCGCTCCGGAAAAAATGGCCCGCAGTGCATCGGCAAGTCCCGGGGCGGTTGGAACACCAAACTTCATATGGTTGCCGCGGATGCCCGAACAGTCATGGCCTTTGCGCTCTCCCCCGGCAACGCGCACGATGCCCCACAAGGGCGACAGCTCCTGAAGCAGCTGGACCGGCCATCTAACCACCCGGCACTGGTCATGGACCGCGCCTGTGAAGACGATGAAACCCGCCGGCTGGCGGCTACCCCGGCTTCACGCCCTTAGCGCCTCTGAAGAGCGACGCGGCGCTCCCTGGGAATGCGACCGGGAAACATGCAGGCGGCGCAACGAGGCGGAACGCCTGTTCCGGCGGCTCAAGGGCTTACGCCGGGTCTTCTCGCGCTTCGACAGGCTTGACGTCATGTTCCCCGGATTCATCGTCCTTGCGCTTGTCGTCGATGCACTGCTTAGCGTTAACACGCTCTAGTAAAACCGACTCGTGCACTAATGTTGTTCAAAGTCGATCAACTCATGCACCGATAATCCGGCGAGTGAACGCCTCAGAAAATCCAGGCCTAGCTCTACTGCTCCGAGTCTCGTCCAGTTTGGAGATCCCGGCATCCGGGATTTGCGGTATTGAACATTCCCGTTTTTTACAATACCCAGGTGAATGTCGATTCCGCCCTGCTCTCTCCCAACAAAATATCGTTCGGTCAGTACAGCCAGACCATATGTCGACTTGTTTTGCTGGGATGCCAGTACTGCCACTCGCTCGGCTGCCGCTGGCAGTGTCTGCTCGCCATTCGGCAGTTTAAATAATTCATGAAGATCACCCATGGTTTGCGAAACAACTCCTACTTTCACCAGATCGCCTTGCTCTTTGCAGGCATGTAGCCGACTGTTGATCAGGCCGGCAGTATGCATTTCAACGATTGACACTGATGTTCCAGATTCCTGCAGAATCCGGCAGATATTTCCCTCGAGGGTCTGGTCGTCCTCGGAAACAATGAAACTTCCCAGGCAATCGCGGATTTCACCTTCAATGGGGCCCATCATTTCCGGAACATCCCGTGTAGTCGCATTTGCGACCAGTTTGGTCTCGAGCTGTGGATAATGAGACTGGAAACCCAGCTTGATTTGTGAACTTTCCGCCATCTGTGCTGCCTTTGCCAGCATTTTGTCTGCACGCGATTCTCCTATGCCGAAGGAATGAAAACGCTTGATATGGGTATGCAGCGAGATGCCTCTCAGGCTTTGCAGTCGCGGAAGAACTTCCTGCTCCAGCATCATGTGCAGTTCCCTTGGCACCCCTGGAGTAAAGAAAAAACGAACCCTGTTGATATCCAGAGCAAAGCCGCAGGCTGTACCGATCGGGTTGTCCATCAATTCCGATCCTGCCGGCAAAAATGCCTGCTTTTGATTGTTATCGGGCATGACCCGCCCCCTTGAACGATACCAGCCGGCAATATGGTCCAGCCACTCCTGATTCAGCTCGAGTTCTACTTTTGCAACTTTTGCAGCCACTTCCTGTGTCAGGTCATCCACAGTCGGACCGAGTCCTCCATTAACGATGACTGCATCGGATAACGAGGCTGCGAATTCCATTGCCTGATGGATAGCCTCACGCTGATCACCGACAACAGCACCCCAGTTTACCTCAAACCCGTACTCGAACAGACGCCTGGCAATATGGCTGTAATTCGTATTGACTGTCTTGCCAGTCAGAATCTCATCACCCGTGCACAATATGCCAATTTTCATAATGTGTTGGTCGCCGTATTGGTATCGCTATTTCCAGGCAAATCGTGGCTGATCGTATTGTGCAACGCGCGTAGATAGCCCACGTATAGCAACTTCCCTGAATTGATAGATGATCGAAGCGGTCGGTGAATACATGCGCCTTCCCAGTGTCGGAAATTCCGAGCACAGGATTGGACGATCAGGATCAACACCGGGTTCGAACAATGGAATCGCCTCGCTGTCAAGTTCTTCAAAAGGGATCCTGTAGACAAAAGCGACCTCATCCGGGCTTGGCGTGAGAGTGCATGCGCTGCCCAGCCAAACCACAATCGGGGCAATCCGAAACTGCGAGCGGGTTGGATAGTCGTCCAAACGACCCAGTACCTCTTGCGAGTTTGCGTCAACCCCCAACTCTTCATGCAGTTCCCGCAATGCGGCTTCCACTGAAGTCTCGCCAGAATCAACTTTCCCGCCGGGAAGAGCATATTGGCCCGAGTGTCGGCCAATGGTTTTCGGGCGCCGGGTCAGCAGTATCGAGGCGTGACCGGGCCTGTCATTATGATCAACTACGGCGAGTACGACGGCCGCATGACGAAGAGAGTTATCGTCAATCACCCGATAATCAAACTCTTTCAGCCTGTCGCCGATCAACTGCTTCAGCCGGAAATCCAGGGCATGGCTGCAATTCATTATTGATCGTGGTCTTCGGTTGGATATCCCCGAGATTGCCACTCGGCATAGCCACCATCCATATGCGCTGTCGGGATTCCAAGATTTTCGAGGGCAGAGGCGGCAAGAGCTGAACGCCAGCCTTTATTGCAATGAAGAATCAACTCTTCGCACGGGTCAAAATAGTTTCGATAATATGGACTTTCCGGGTGAATCCAGAATTCCAGCATTCCTCTCGGGATATGCCTTGAGCCCGGAATTTTCCCCTCTCGCTGCAATTCGCGAATATCCCGAATATCGACAAGTATCACCCCGGGCTGATCCATTCGCTCTGCAACCTGTTCGACTGATAGCGTGGTTACCGCCTGATCGGCCCGGTCAATCATTTCGCCGAAACCCACTCTTGGATTAATCATAGTACGCTTCCTCAAACATTAATTCTCTCGAGCTATAAACTCAAGGGTTCGAGTGTCGGTTCATCTCGACCGAGCTGTTCCTTGCGCTTTAGGACAAACGCCTCCAGCTCTTCCTTGATTCCGGGGTCGGTTGGCGGGAGTTCGCATTCCCGTAAAATCTGCTGCCAGATTTCGGTTGCCCTCATGGTTGCATCCTTGCTGCCTGCGCCTTGCCAGTTCTCGCTGTTCTGCCAATCACTCAAATAGGGCTCATAGAACGCATCCTTGTAGCGTTCCAGCGTATGATCACTGCCAAAGAAATGTCCTCCCGGACCCACTTCATCCATAGCTTCCAGTCCAATCTCGGAATCATTGATTGTAACCGTGCAGAACAATCTTGACATATGCTGGAGCATTTCACAGTCGGTCACAATTTTTTCGAATGAGGTCAGCAATCCGCCTTCCAGCCAGCCCGCCGAATGAAAGATAATGTTTGCATGTCCCATCACCGAGCTCCACAGGGCCATTTGAGTTTCCCAGGTTGCCTGGCAATCATTCACATTGGAAGCGTTGCAGGCACTGCTTCGATAGGGAAGCTGATAGCGCCGGGCGAGTTGACCCGAAGCCATGTTGGCGAGCGAATTCTCGGGAGTGCCGAATGCCGGTGAGCCTGAGCGCATATCCACATTTGTCGTAAAGGCGCCATACACGACCGGAGAGCCGGGTGCCGTCAACTGCAAGAGGCTAATCCCCAGCAAGGCTTCGGCGTTCTGCTGGACCAGTGCTCCGGCCATGGACGCAGGAGTCATGGCTCCCATGAGCGTGAAAGGCGTGACAATAACCGGCTGACCCAGCATTGACATCTGCATGGCCGCATAAGCCATGGAATCATCAAGCTTGCGTGGAGAGTTCACGTTAATGTTTGTGAGCAGCGAGGGCCGTGTCTTCATCTCTTCAAGACTGATGCCCAATGCAATTGCCGTCATCTGTGCCGCATCGCGAATACGTCCGCCACCGATGCCAATCGTGAAACTTGTCTTGTCGGTGTCAGTAAGATTGATGTATGTGGTATCCAAATGACGGGTATTGGGCGGCAGATCAGTAGTTGCCACACCCTGGGTGCCAATAAAGTGGATGATATTGAAAAACTGCGCGAGCTTGATGACTTTTCTATAGTCTTCAATATTGCCGGGGCGCCGCCCTCCAAGGCAGTCATGAACATTCGGCGGCCCGGACACCAATCCGAAATTTATTGAGTTTCTGCCAACATGAACAGAACGCTTCGGATTTCTGGGAGTGACCGTGAATTCCCTTGGGGCTTTTGAAATTGCTTCCATGACCAGTCCCCGGTCCATTCTGACGACTCCGCTGGAATCGACCTTTGCACCCGCCTTGCGGAATACCTCAAGAGCCCTCTCGCCGAGCACTTCAATGCCCTGCTCCTCCAGCAACTGCATGGATGAATCATGGATGTGCTCGATTTGTTCATCGTCGAGCGGTGATAGAGGGGGGAATGGGTTTGCGAGGCTCTTTCGCGGCAACTGGCGAATGGATTTGGCGATATCAGCAGCCGGTTTTTTTCTGCCCCTCCGATTTCGTCTTTTCACAACTGCTGTCATATCAAATATCCAGACATGTTTTGTTGCCTATGATACTGCCAATATCAGTCGTAGTGGGAGAAATTGATTCATGCGTCTTAACAGTCGAGGGGTGCCTTCAATCTTGAAAAAGCATTATTTCATTTGGAATAATTATTTCTTTTCATTTGGAATAATTTATATTTTTTATATATCATATAGTTATGAAAAAAGTATTATATTTTTATAATTTTTTGTAAAAATATTATTCATTTAGAAATTATAATAAATTACAATTAGAAATGCTATACCTTCAATGTGAAATGATGCAGGCTTTCAACCAGACTTTTGCTGCTCCTCCTGTCTTGATGAGGTCAATCTGGATCAAGCTTGTCGAAGCCCTTGAAAATTCCCCGGTTGTCTTGATTAACGGTGCTCGACAATGCGGCAAAACCACTCTCGCCCAAATGACTTGTGCGCCGGAATACCTGGAACTGTACAGTGACAGTCTGACCGAATTGAACAAAATCCGACTGGAAAGAGAATCCCAATACGGTCGAAATTATGTCTATTTCAGTTTCGATGACCCGCAGACAAGAAACAGTGCAAAATCAGACCCAACGGGATTCATCGATTCTTTACCAGAATTTGTTATTCTAGATGAAGTTCAACACGTCCCTGAACTATTTCAGGCCATCAAGATATCGGTGGATCGTCGACGGACGCCAGGGCGTTTTCTGCTAACAGGATCTACAAATGTATTGCTTCTCCCAAAATTATCCGACTCGTTGGCTGGGCGCATGCAAATTATCCAGCTATACCCCTTATCCCAATATGAACTGGTTGCTCAGCCCAATTTCCTTGAGCCAGGCTCAAACTTCCTAAGTGCGCTTTTCGGCGATGGCTTTCCAATTTTCCAGGGTAAGCGTCTTGGGGAGGATTTGGCTCACCGAGTCACCTCTGGAGGCTATCCAGCAGCATTAGCAAGAAAAATAGCAGAACAAAGGACCTATTGGTATAGAGACTATATTCAAACGCTTATCCAACGCGACGTTCGGGACATAGCTCATATTCGCTCTCTTGAAGTTCTACCAAAATTACTCTCCGCCTCTTCTGCTCAGACAGCCCAGGTATTCAACTTAAGCAGCCTGGCCGCCCCGCTGGAACTGACCCGACCCGCAATAGGAAATTACGTAACAATCCTTGAACGATTGTTCTTGATAGAAAAATTACCGGCATGGCATAGTAACAACCTGAAGCATTTGGTCAAGAGATCGAAACTGCACATCAATGACACTGGAATTGCTGCAACATTGCTTGATACTGATGCACAAGGGCTTCTTAAAGATCGAAACTTATTTGGACGCTTGCTTGAATCGTTCGTTTATCAGGAATTGCGGAGACAGGCAAGTTGGCATAAAGAGGTGACCGTTTTTTCTCATTTTCGGAGCAAGGGCGGGGCCGAAACAGATATCGTGATCAAACTGGCATCCGGAGAAATTGCCGGCATAGAAATTAAGGCAGGAGCGACTGTAGGAAACAGGGATTTCCGCGGATTGCGCTACCTGAAAAGGGCTATCGGCAAGCGCTTCAAGCGCGGTATTATTTTATACGATGGGGAAAACAGCTTGCCTTTCGGAGATCGTTTTAATGCCGTTCCCATATCTCGACTTTGGTCGAATCCGCAAGCCAGCCAGTAAATTGACTCCAACCCTCAAATATTACTGGCTTATATTCTCAATTGAGTGTTGTTTGACATGAAGCAAATTGTCGTATTCGTTTCGGGCAAGGATTTAAGGGACGGGTTTTCTTGCACTATTTTCTGGAGTTTGAATGCTCTGCCAGTCAAGATAGAATAGATTTAAAATACATCGGATATGCTCGATTTACTTTTTGCATAAAAACCAGTCTCTAATTTACGAAAACTCCATTTGCATGCCCGTCAAATTTGCTGGGCATTTGTCTTCAATTCGTCTATTTTATCACCAGATCATAATCATTGATGGCAGGTACCTTCTGACCGAAGAACCTGCGGGGACAGTGCAGGCATTTTAATCCCGGGTACTGCCAGATCCATTTTCGATACACTGCCGAAACACGTACATGACCATAATCAATCTCGCAAAACGATTTCACGATCACACTTACCAGCTGGATCCAATTGCAAGAAGCTTACTTGATACAGATGTTTATAAACTATTGATGCTGCAGACCATCTGGAAGGAATTTCGAGATATACCGGTCACATTCTCATTGATCAACCGTAACCATGCCGTGCGCCTGGCAGATCAAATTGATATTGGGGAATTGCGGGAACAACTGGATCACGCCAGAACGATTCGTCTATCCAAGCGAGAACGAATTTGGCTGGTCGGGAATACGTTTTACGGCAAGGAAAGGCTGTTTAGACCCGACTTCATCGACTGGTTGAATGGATACCAGTATCCGGAATATAGCATCGAGGTTCGCGATGGCCAGTTCGTCATTGACTTCGAGGGAAAGTGGTCCGAAATTACGCTTTGGGAAATGCCAGTGCTTTCCATCATCAGCGAGCTGCGCTCGCGTGCCGCACTCAGAAATGTGGGGCGTTTCGAAATCGACGTCATCTATGCCAGGGCAAAAGCGAAATTATGGGAAAAGGTCGAACGTCTAAACCGCCTTCCCAACCTCAGAATCGCTGATTTTGGAACCCGGCGACGACATGGATTCCTCTGGCAGGACTGGTGCGTAGAAGCCCTCAAGGAGGGCCTGGGCGAGAAATTCACCGGAACCAGCAATATCCTTCTGGCGATGAATCATGATCTTGAAGCAATTGGCACCAATGCACATGAACTGCCCATGGTGATGGCGACACTGGCCAGCAGCGATGAGGAACTCCTGCACTCTCCCTATAAGGTGCTTGAAAGCTGGCAGCGAACCTATGATGGAAACCTGCTGATCGCTTTGCCTGACTCCTATGGCACGACCAACTTCCTGAAGCATGCGCCTGACTGGATCCGGCATTGGAGCGGTTTTAGAATTGATTCCAAGGAACCGTCCATCGGCGCTCAGGAGCTGATCGAATGGTGGACTTCAATTGGGGAAAACCCGTCAGAAAAAATGATCATTTTTTCTGACGGGCTGGATATAGATGAAATTGAAAACCTGTATCACCGGTTTGAGGGACGTTCTCGAATTGCCTTTGGATGGGGTACTAACCTGACCAACGATTTCGATGGCTGCTCGCCAACCCCCAATCCAGGCTTGAAGATGACATCCCTTATCTGCAAGGCCACAAAAGCCAACGGCAAAAGTGCTGTCAAATTATCCGACAACCTGGAAAAGGCAACAGGACCTCAGGAAGAGATCAGTCGCTATTTGCGCGTGTTCGGAACGGATCAGCTTTCGCGTAAAGCTGTAACTGTATAAACGGTCATTATTGAGCGTTTATAGGAAAATATCTGGCATCAAACACTCAATGTTTATGGAGAAGTCAATAAGACATGTTCATCAACTCCGAAGATGGCTGGGAAAAGTTGAAGTCATTTAGGGCCGGGCGATTACTTCAACACTCAATTTTTTCTGTTTTGATGCTTTCATCTGCCCATTGTCGGGACTGAAACTGGCCAGCGAAATCAGACGGGACCACGGCTTCTAGCCAGTACAGCGGCCCTACGGTTTCATAATTTGGCTCCAGTTCGGCTCGAACGCCAATCTCCTGCAGGTCATTCTGGTATTTATTGGCCAATTCCTGCTGATGGAAATATCCAAAAGATATGAAGTATCCCGTTGCGGAATCTCCATACGCATAGTATTCCAGTTCCCGATTCATTTCCCTGAATTGAAGCTGCTTGATCTTGAGCTCTGAAATATAGCGCTGCAGTGATTCATTCTGCAAAAATGGCCCCGCAAACACACGAATCGCCTTGATCTCCCGGCTATTGCCCGTTACCGGTTCAGCCGCAATTTCATTCTCCATCATCCAGGCCGAGGCCAGCTCTACTGATGGCTCGTCTCCGAATGGTCCAACTCTGAAACAGATTTCAGTCGCTTGCTGTTCAGCATACATCCTCTCAGGGCTTTGGGTCTGCTCGTCGTTAACA
>JAPOSW010000101.1:0-17531 GCA_026709505.1 Gammaproteobacteria bacterium
CCGCCCATGCCGGAAAAACTCCTGAAACTCGGCTTATGATTAGTGGTAATTAGGTAAGTTTAAACATTTGATGCCATTAAATCTGCCGAAGAGGCCTCGGAATTACAATATATTTGGATTGACTAAAGTTGAACTGTATCTACAAGGTCATAGGTTTGGGACCAAACATCACAATCACCTTCTGAGTTTTATGTCATATCTAATATCTATAACAAAGTCATTAATTCAAGTCAGTAGGCCCCGAATAGCTCTAATCCGTAAATTGAACGCTCTGTGTTGGGCACAAGGCCACATGTACCGAGAGTTTCAACTCCGGACCTGAACTAGTCTGTAGGGTGAAGCGTCAGACCTTTCGAAAACCCCGGCATGCAAAGCACTGGAGGTATTTGTATCTTTTCTATATACAGATTAGGTAACAGGGTAAGCGAGCAACTTCATGGCCTAGTTGATTCTGAACAGGTGATGTTCTGGGCATCTGGTCGTTTAATCTCAACAAAATCATGCCCTGTAAATGGTGCTGACGTTATCATGCCATGCCCGTGCACAGCCTCCGACAAATCCCGACCTACTCCGGATCCATATACTGCGCTTCGGGCTGGACAGTCCTAAACATTACCCGGTGACAAGTACAGTCTGAATACCATGCATGTCGCGACAGTTAATTGACTGACTCGAATTCCTTGATAGAACACGGAGGAATCAATATATCGGGGTCGGGTATTTCGGTTCCAAAAAGCATGACAATCAAGTTCTGTATGAGTAACCACAATCGAAAACGGCGAAAAACACCGCGGAGACAGAGAGCATGAAAAGATCAATACTGACTGTTGTGCTCGCTTTGGCCGCACTGTCAGCAGACCAGTACAAGCCGACTGGCCGAGGAACTGTACAGAAATGTTTGACAGCGACAAAATGCAATTGACTGCACTATCGCCAAGAACATGGAACAGTGCATATAAACGATCTGGAAATACAAGCCGACTACAAGATTGACGGGACAAGCCATGTTTGGTTCTGAGAGTCGTATCAAGTGCCTCGCCGCTCTTCAAAATCATGAGCAAACCATGCTCGACGAAACATTAATCAACATTGTCCTGGCATCGCACTGTATCCCTGCCACTCAGCTTCGCACCGATGATTTTGGTGCTTTTTACTGAGATCGAAGGGGCAATCTGGAAATCCACACGGCTTGATCAAGAAGACAACGTTGTGAATACGGAAAAGAACAATGAAACAATCCCGGAATAGGAGAGAACGGAATGGATGATAACCTATGCAGAGGCTCCGGCTTTGGGCGTAAACAGGACATCCAAACGCACTTGGTCATAAGGTACCCGGGGCACCAGTGTCCCGCGTTTTCCCCTGGTTAATTCGACTAATCCGTAGCGGGACATTGTCTTCAATGTCCGCGACAGGTTCGATTTGCTCCGTCCGGCAAGTGCTGCCAATTCGGTTAGAGATTCTGGATTCTCTTGCATAATCATCCCCAGAAGCTCGCGATTGCGCCCGGAAAGCACCTTTGCGAAGCTCTCTATGGAGGCAAACCAAATCTTCGGATCGCTGTTGTTGACAACGTGGTCTCCTCGAGCGATTGCCATCGTGCGCTCCTTCATCTGATTATAGTCAGCTATGCCTATCTTCAACGTTTTCATGCAATTGACCTCTTATTTCATGCTATCATCCGTTCAGTCGACGGGTAGGCCGGATAATGCGTTGTCCCGGTAGATGGTAGGTCGCTTGGCTGCGGCACACGTACTGCATCGAGGGTAACGTCTCGTCCTGTCGACATCTTTCAACACCTGATCGACTACCTCCCACAAGTCCGTCAGTAGCGTAGCTGCATCCTTTTAGTCATATGATCCGATTGATCGCAGCCGGTGCCAGTGATCGTTTGTGTGATGCCTGCGCATCCCCGGTCCCCACCGCTCCCGCACCGGATGAGCATTGCCAAACCCAACAAGCCTCTTACCATCAGGGGCATGAAGTGTCAGTGAGTAGCTCAACCCATGTGGGCGTTGCCGAGCGACCTCTGTACGTACTACGATGAACTTCACCCAATGTCCCATGTCATCCACGAACAACGTCTGTCCATGAAGATCAAGCAAAGCATCCAGCGCAGGATCGTGTTCAGGCGCAATCAACGGTATATGTTATCATTTTATGATAATATTGAAACAAGTTCAAGTTCAATCTTGCCAATGGCTTAATTCCCAACTACACGCAATCTTGCGAGACTGTAAAATCCAGAATGAAAACCTGCCGCTACATACACTGGCCATGCCCTGGGTCTTTTCTCAATAGATCCCAAAGATGACCTTCCGAGAGGGCATGGACTTTTGTCCATATCTCAGCCTCAACGTTGTGAACACACACAGAGGCACTAGTGTGCAAGACCTCTAATTCGTCAGACAGGTTGCGGACAATCGCTATTGGCATGAATTGCTGGTTGTTTGTATCGAGTGCATCATGATTTTTTGGCGACATAAATACCGGTTCGACATCTGTTCACCAAGGTTAATTTTTTAGCCCGATGCGATTCTATCTTTGATAGAATTTCCGCGTCAATTAGGTTCTGCAAAGAACTCAAGTGCGACCCTTGAAACAGCCCTTGATTCCGGCACTCGCCTTCACTCTGAATCGTATCTCAAACCAAATCCGGCATCCGTATGAAAATTCTTATTGCTGACAGCTTTCCATCAAGTCATTCTGAGTCCCTGACCAGTGCAGGACACGAGGTCACCCTTCAACCGGAACTGGATTCAGTCTCACTGCCGCAGGCAATCCAGGCCAATGAAATTCTCATCGTACGCAGCACCCGTGTCAGTGAAAGCCTCCTGAAACAGGCAGAGGCTCTCAAACTGGTAATTCGGGCCGGTGCCGGCACCAATACAATCGACAAGGAGTGTGCTGCATCACTGGATATTAGCGTCTGCAACGTTCCGGGAGCCAACTCCAGAGCAGTCGCCGAACTGGTCATGGGGTTGATCATATCGATCGATCGACAGATTCCAAATAACGTAATCGATGCCAAACAGGCAGTCTGGAACAAGAAGAAATACTCGATCGCTCGCGGGCTTGCCGGGCAAAAGCTCGGCATTCTGGGAATGGGTGCGATTGGGTTTGCAGTCGCTGAGCGTGCGCGGGGATTCGCGATGAGTGTCTACGCACTAAGCAAGCCCGGACGCTCTCCAGATGCCGAAAACCGGATTACCTCTTCAGGCATCATCCAGATCGATACACAGGATGAACTCCTGGAAACCTGCGATATCATTACACTCCATATGCCAGCAACGGAAACGACCCGCCGCATGGTCAATCGGGAATTCCTGTCCAAAATGAAACAGGGAGCGCTGCTGATCAACACGTCAAGAGGAGACCTGGTTGACGAAGAGGCACTGATTGACGCCATGAACAACCGCGGTATTCGGGCTGGGCTTGATGTCTACGATAATGAACCGGCGGCCGGAGATAACACTTTCAAATCCGAAATCTTCGTCCACCCTTCCGTGTATGGCACTCATCACATTGGCGCATCCACCGAACAGGCCCAGACAGCAGTCGCAGATGGCGTTCTGGCCATTGTGGAAGCCTACATAAACGGTAAACTGATCAATCGGGTTAATTGATGGCTGTCAATCCTGAACCCACGAAATCTGAAAACATTGAATGAACAAGCGAGCCCATAACTTTAGCGCAGGTCCTTGTACCCTGCCTCTGGAATGCCTGGAAGAAGCCCAGCAGGAATTTGTCAATTACCAGAAATCTGGCATGTCACTGATTGAAATGAGCCATCGGGGCAAGCATTTCATGGAAGTTGCCGAACAGGCCGAAAATCTCTGCAGGGAAGTGTTCGAAGTACCTGATGATTTCAGCGTGCTGTTTTTGCAGGGTGGGGCCATACTCCAGTTCTCGATGGTTCCGATGAACCTGCTCACTCCGAAAACCAGGGCCGCTTATGTCAACTCGGGTTCCTGGGCTAAGGGTGCGATTACCGATGCCAGGCAATATGGTGATGTCTACGTTGCCTGGGATGGAGAATCCTGCAACTTCACCAGAATGCCGCATACCGAAGAAATCAGGCTACAGGACAATACTCGATATCTGCATGTCACCACAAACGAAACAATTGGCGGCATTCGATTTCCATCATGGCCGGAGGTTGACGTGCCCCTAATCGGAGACATGTCTTCCGAATACATGTCCCGGCCTGTAGACTGGGATAAATTCGACCTGATCTATGGCGGAGCCCAAAAAAATCTCGGGCCTGCCGGTCTCTGCGTAGTATTTGTTCGCAAGTCCATCCTTCAGAACACCAACAGGAGCCTCGGCAGATATCTTCGATATGACATCCATGAATCAAAATCCTCCATGTTCAATACGCCACCGGTCTTTGCGATATACATGTTCGGCAAAGTCCTGAAGTGGATGAAAAAAGAAGGCGGCTTGAGTGCGATGCAGAAAAATGCCGCCGAGAAATCTGCCCTGCTCTACGGGATGATCGATCAAAGCGATGGCTACTACAGGTGTCCGGTCGATGTGGCGTGTCGCTCTCACATGAATGTGGTTTTCCGCTTGCCCAATGATGAACTCGAACAGCAGTTCCTGAAAGAAGCTGCCGAGCTGGATTTGATGAACCTGAAGGGCCATCGCAGCGTTGGCGGCTGTCGTGCCAGCATCTACAACGCATTGCCCATCTCCAGTGTTGAAACACTGAGTGCCTTCATGAACGATTTTTCGATCCGAAACGGATAACCCATGCCCCGCATTTCTGCATTCGATTCCTGGCTGGTCAAACAGCAGCACGCCTCCAGGACCGTCGCCCCTTCCTATGATGCTGTCTCGGCCAGGGAACGTCAGGATTTCGCGAGAGAGAATCCTGATAATTTTCTGAATACGATGCGCCTCATGGAGGATTTTCAGGACAATGAGCGCCCCGAACGCAGTGAACTATTGCGCCTGAACAGGCGAGTACTTGACCGGTTGCTGGAAAATGATGCATTTGAGTATCAGCCCGAGCCATCCCTGTTTCTTTATCAACTGGATACAGGTACGCATGTGCAGACTGGGGTTGTCTGCGAGGTGCCAGTCGATGAATACGACAGCGGCAATATTCGCAAGCACGAAAAGACTCTGACGGACAAGGAATCCCTGCTCGTGAACTATCTCAAGGTAGTTGGCGTTTCATCAAGTCCTATCTGCCTCACTTATTCTCAATCTCCGTCCATTGACAAATTGGTTGACCAAATCTGCGATAAGCCGGCCACTCTCGACTTTCAGAGCTTTGATGATGTGGAGCAGCGAATCTGGCAAATTCAGGATCCGAATATACAGTCTCAATTTGTTGATCTCTTTTCGAGTGCAGAAGTGACCTACCTGACAGACGGGCATCACCGAGCAGCATCGGCAAGCCGCTATTGCAGAGCCATGCAAGCCGCATTCAATGGAGAAGCACCCGCATCAACACAAAAGTTGCTGGTCGCCCTGTTTCCGGATAATCAATTGAGACTGCTGCCCTTTCACCGCAGTGTCCGTGATCTGAACGGCAAGAACATCCAGCAGATTCTGGATGAGTTGGAAAAGGATTTTACGATCACCCGTATTGAACAGAATGAGTTTGCCGCCTCTCATCACGGTGAATTTGGCCTATTTCATCAAGATGTCTGGTACAAGCTTGAATTCAGGCATGACATCAGCAGATTTGCCAATCCGGTCAATCAGCTGGATGCAACCATACTGCAGAACTACATTCTTGAACCGATTTTTGGAATCCGGGAAAGCCGCGATGACCCGAGACTTGATTATGTTCCCGATGTGGGTGGGATTGATATAATACGGGATAAGGTTACTGAAGGCTGGCCGGTGATTCTGGCAATGCATGCGGCATCCATTGAACAGCTTATGGCTGTGGCCGATGCCAATGAGTTGATGCCTCCAAAATCCACCTATTTCGACCCCAAGCCGAGATCCGGGATTTTTGTTCGTAAAAGAGGCTGATTCTCCTTGAGAATTTTCCATGTGCCCTGACATTCTCCCTCTCGAACGATCCGATCAGTTTTGCAGGGACAACAATCTCGGAGTACCCATTCTTCTGTCGCCCATGGCAGGGGCTTGCCCGCCGGCTTTATCCATTGCAGTCAGTAAAGCAGGCGGAATGGGGGCCTGCGGGGTACTGCTCATGCAGCCTGAAGCAATCGAACAATGGATGCAGGAATTTCGGTCAGCCACCAGTGGGCCGGTCATGTTGAATAGCTGGATTCCCGATCCGGAGCCGACATCAGACCCATTGCATGAGGCGGCTGTCCGAAGCTTTCTCGAACAATTCGGTCCTAAAATCCCGGATGGCATTGAACGCAAGCAGCCTCCCGATTTTGAGGGACAGTGCGAAGCCATGCTGAACAACCGGCCTGATGTGATTTCTTCGATTATGGGCTTGTTTAATCCCAGCTTTGTGAAACGAATGAAAGAGGCGGGAATCAGGTGGTATGCAACAGTCACCACTGTCGGAGAAGCAATCGAAGCTACGGAAGCAGGAGCAGACGTGGTAGTTGCTCAGGGAATGGAAGCTGGAGGACACCGGGGTGCCTTTGATGCCGAGAATGCATCTGAACGAATGGTCGGTCTGACATCGCTGGTCCCCGCAGTCGTTGATGCGGTTGATGTACCTGTGGTCGCAGCGGGTGGGATTGCAGATGGACGCGGCATAGCTGCTGCATTGGCCCTGGGCGCCTCTGCAGTTCAGATTGGAACGGGGTTTCTTCGCTGTCCAGAGGCTGGCATACCGGCCGCCTGGGCTGATGCCATTGGGACAGCCCGACCCGAAGATACGATTGGCACCCGAGCTTTTTCCGGTCGCTACGGTCGATCCTTGCGAACTTCTTATGCGGAACTCGCAAGTCAACCCGACTCTCCAGATCCAGCACCCTACCCTATTCAACGGGCTCTCACGCAACCCATGCGGGATGATGCCAATCGAACCGGCGATATTGATCGCATGCAGGCCTGGGCAGGGCAGTCAGCGGGGCTTGCACAGGCAACCACTCCCGCCGGGCTGATTGCAGAAACTTGGTCAGAAGCACAACGAGTTCTGCGCCGGTAGGCATTGTCTCCCTAGCTACGCTTCGCAAGATCTGGCTATTCTGACTTTCTTCCGAGACTTACTCGGTCATGGCCCGAGAGGTCTTTTTCCGAGTGGACATCAACAAATCCGGCATTGTTCATCATCGCTCGAATGTCCCCGGCCTGATCATAGGCATGCTCCAGTATCAGCCATCCCTTGGAGTGCAGGTAGCCGGAGGCTGCTGACACAATCTGCCTGATGGCATCCAGTCCATCCTTACCAGCGACTAGGGCTGATTGAGGTTCATGCTGCAATTCCGGCACTTCAAGATGCGGATCATTGCGGCCAACATAAGGGGGGTTGGAACAAATCAAGTCAAATCTTCTGCCTTCCAGACCGGAGAACCAATCCGCTTTTTCCAGATTGACGTTGGTGCAATCATGCCTTTGCAGATTGATTTTGGCGACTGCCAGCACCTCTTGCGACAGATCTGTTGCAGTCATCTTGGCATGTGGCATCTTTGACGATAATGCGACTGCGATTGCTCCACTGCCAGTGCCAAGCTCGAGTATGTCTGGTGACCGAAAAGACCGGGCAATCCTCAAAACCGTCTCGACAAGCGTTTCCGTTTCGGGACGAGGCACCAGCACTCTTGAATCAACATAGAGATCTTTCGACCAGAACTGCCTGGAGTTTGTGAGGTAGGCAACCGGAACACCACGCTTTCGCAACTCGATCAGCTCCCGAATACGAGCCTCGTCTTGAGAGCCCACTGGTGCATGTTCGTTTGAAATCAGCCATGAATCATCAGCCTGCAGCACGAATTTAAGCAGAACCCATGCATCGATATCGGGGCTGGAGGAACGCACCAGACTCTTTGACGACCAATCAAGAAGCTCTCGAATCTTCAATCGTTATATCGAGCAGGCTAGTTGGATTCATCGATCATGGACAGCATTTCAGCTCGATGCTCGACAATGAGCGGAGCGATAATCATGTCAAGCTGTCCCGTCAGGATTTCATCAAGTTTATAGAGCGTCAGGCTAATTCGGTGATCTGTGACTCTCCCCTGTGGGAAGTTGTAGGTGCGGATTCTTTCCGAGCGATCGCCACTGCCAATCAGGGATTTTCGAGTGCTGGCCTGTTCTTCATGCTGCTTGTCGATTTGGCTCTGGAGCAAGCGGGTGCGAAGCACCCCCATGGCGCTTGCAAGATTTTTATGCTGGGACCGGTCATCCTGACACTCAACAACTATGCCTGTAGGCAGGTGTGTAATGCGGATAGCAGAGTCGGTCTTGTTAACATGCTGACCGCCTGCACCTGAGGCCCGGAACTTGTCGATTCTCAGCTCGTCGTTATTGATGGTGATTTCATCTATCTCTTCGGCTTCCGGCATCACTGCAACGGTACATGCCGAAGTATGGATGCGCCCCTGCGATTCTGTTTCAGGAACACGCTGAACCCGGTGAGCCCCGGACTCGAATTTCAATCTCGAATATGCGCCTTGCCCCTCGATCCTGCTGATGATTTCCTTGTACCCGCCGTGTTCTCCTTCGCTTTTACTGATGACTTCCAGGGTCCATTTTTGGCTCTCGGCATAGGCATGGTACATGCGAAACAAATCGCCCGAGAACAGCGCGGCCTCATCACCGCCGGTACCGGCACGAATTTCAAGGAACAGGTTGCGTTCATCATTAGGGTCTTGAGGGACCAGCAGGACTTGTATAGATTCGAGGCTTTTCTCCAGTTTTTTATCGATTTCGGAGCATTCCTGACGCACTATTTTCTGGATCTCGGGATCACTATCGTCGATCAGCTCTTCCAGCCCTGCCCTTTCGGTTTCAAGATCCTGATGGTTTTCAAAGGCTTCGACGATTGAGGCGATTCGAGCCAGCTCCACTGTGTGCTTGCGATACTGGTCACCGCCGAAATCGGCATCAGGGTCAGCCAGCAGTGCACTCAATTCCTGATACCGGTCTGTAATCTGGTCAAGTTTTTGACGTGTCGACGCCTTCATGACAGAGCAATTCGGCTGGCGGGGCTATAGCTTAAACAATCGCTTGGCGTAGCCAGCGGTGATGTGGTCGCCATCTTCTTCAAGATGGCGCAATGTCTGGCTGGGTTTATGTGCAAACTTATTGGTTAGATCTCGAGCCATCTGCTCCAGAGTTTCATTGGGGTCGGATCCTGCTTTCAGCTTCCTCTTTGCCTTTTCGAGTTCTTCGACCATCATCCTGTCCAGATCCTCCCGAAAGGAGCGAATCACGGGTACGGACTGCAGCGAGCGCTTCCAGCGCATGAACTTGACCACTTGCAAATCAATGATGTTTTCAGCATGTTCCGCAGCCTGTTGACGCAGCCCCCGATTTTCCTTGACCAGATGCTCCAGGTCATCAACCGTGTACAAGTAGGCATCCTGCAATTGGCTGACTTCAGGCTCAATATCTCTCGGTACGGCCAAATCCAGAAGAAACATTGGATGCCGACGACGTTCCCTGAGGGCATTTTCGATCGCCCCCTTGCCAAGTATCGGCAATGTGCTTGCGGTCGATGAAACCACAATGTCGGCCTGGGACAGGCGATTGGGGATCTCGGACAGGCTAATCGCCTCACTGCCGATTTCCTCGGCAATCACCCTTGCCCGTCCCACTGAACGATTCGCGATAATGATGTGCCTAACGCGATTTTGCTTGAGATAGCGTGCCACCAGTTCTATGGTGTCTCCGGCACCGATGAGCAGAACATTCTGCTCGCTGAGATCGGAATACAGCTTTTTGGCCAGGCTGACGCCCATATTTGCAACTGACACCGCATTCTCTCCGATGGCGGTGTCGGTTCTGACTTGCTTGGCAACATGAAAGGCGTGCTGAAACAGCCGATTCAGGACTTTTCCTGTAGTACCGTGGCGGATTGCCGCATCAAATGCGCTTTTCATCTGGCCCAGGATCTGGGACTCGCCCATCACCATGGAATCAAGGCCCGAGGCCACCCGAAAAGTGTGCCGCACTGCTTGATCATCGGGAAAGTTGTACAGGACATTGCCCAGTTCCCTTGACTTGAGGCCGCTATGGCTTTTCAGCCATTCCATGACGGGTATCGGCTCATTCGATTCCTGTCCGCAGTAAATTTCGGTTCGATTGCAGGTTGAGAGAATTGCGGCCTCGCGAACGCTATCCGTCTGCTTTAAGTCCTTGAGGGCATCCTCAATGGAATCCGGGGCAAAGGCGGCCTTTTCCCGAATTTCGACCGGTGCTGTCTGGTGGCTCAGCCCGATGGTTAAAAGATGCATTATTGCTCGAATCAGAAAATGAATAAACCGGTCGAATCAGATTGATCAAGACCCACATAAAGCCAAGGCGGTCAAATCTATGAATACATGATACTTGTCAGCATATATTTAACCCGCATTGCTATTATAATCGTTTTCACAACTTTGAATGCCTATCTTTCCCCTCAACGGTTTATCCGCTGCCGCTCTATGACTTTTCCGTCTTCCATCCATAGGATTTATTTTCGGCTTGCAATGCCCTGTCTCTTGCTCGGCTTGATCGCCGGCTGCCAGGCACCCGGAACCGAGTCTGCTGAAGAACCCGAATCACCGCCATCTGAAAGCACTGTTCAAGCAGATTTTGAAAACTATCCGTATTCCCTCCGGGACAAGCTGCTCACGGACATTCTTGCGGGTGAGATTGCAATCGAGCAGGGCCAACAGGCTGATGCTCTGGAATTTCTTTCAAGAGCATCAATCAATTCAAGAGACGAGCGTCTCGTTTTGCAGGCCTTCCGCCTTGCCATCGAAACCGAGGATTATCAACAGGCAATCGAACTGGCGGAGCTCTACCGAGAGGTTGAGCCGGACAGCTCAAGAGGCTACATTATGCTCGCCAATGCACATTTTCGGCTGGACAGTACTGATGACGGGCTCGAGATTATTCGGGAGAGCATTCTGGCATTGCCGGATGACGACTATTCTACACTGAGATCAACCGCCATGTTTTTGTCCAGCCAGCCTAGCGAAACCATACTGGATGATTATTTGGCTCTCATGGGACAGTTTCCTGATGATGCAAGGATCAGTCTGGTAGCCGCGCAACTCGCATTAGAAATCGAGGACTGGGAGAGATTTTCAGAGCAGATTGACAAGACGCTCAGCTTGAGCCCCGGCTGGGAAGTGCCCGCCGTATTGAAACTCTCGGTCATGGCTGAACAGGACCCCGATTCCGCCCAGACTTACGCCAGAGAACACCTGGCCGAGTTTCCGGAACAGAAGCTGTTGCGAATCACCTATGCCGATCTGTTGATCAATGCTGATTTTGAGCATTTGGCTCTAGCCCAGGCAAGAAAGATACTGGAGAATGACCCGGATTACCTGGATGCACTGATCATGGCAGGGTCATTACTCTTTGACAAGGACGATATTGAGGCCAAAGCCTTGCTTGAGAAATACATCGATCTTGGCGGAATTGATCCCCAGGCTGTTTTCTATCTGTCGGAACTGGCCATGCAGGACAAGGACTATAAGGAAGCTCTCAATCGACTCTATAGCATCGGCACAAATAATCGATTCTATCTGGAGGCCAGAATACGAATCGGCAGAGTTTATGAGGAGCGAGACGGAACCGAGGCCGGCATCAAGTATCTGGATGGGATTGCCATTCAAAGTCAGTCTGAGTTGTTGCGAATCGTGTTTGAAAAGGATCGAATGTATCAGGATGCTGGAGATTTTGAGGAATCGCGAGCATTATTCGATGACATACTGCTAAGAGAACCCGACAACGCGAGGCTGTTGTACCGGCGAGGCTTGCTGTTTGCGAATATGGACTTGCTGGATCTGCACGAATCCGACATGCTCAAAGTGATAGAGCTGGAACCCGATAATGCTTATGCCTACAATGCCCTGGGCTATGTTCTTGCCGACAAGACCGACCGTCTGGAAGAGGCCTATGAACTGATTAGCCGTGCAATGGAATTGAGGCCCAATGATCCCTACATTACCGACAGTCTTGGCTGGGTATATTACCGTTTGGGAAACAATGAGCTTGCTATTCAGTATCTGACTGCAGCTTCCGAGTTGCTCTGGGATGGCGAGATTGCCGCACATCTTGGCGAAGTGCTGTGGGTCACTGATCAACGCGAAGAGGCAAATGAACTCTGGAACCGGGCGCTTGAAGATTTCCCCGACCACCCTGTTCTTGATGAGACGATCAAGCGTTTGCGGGATGCCAATAGCGGTGTGGTATTGATTTCGACTGAGCAGTACGTCCAGAATCCGGATTATTTTCAACGTCTTGCCGCCTGACCCGCTCTGAAGACTAGCATGCTCCCATTCCGCTGGATAGCATTAATCCTGGTGCTAATTCTGTCTGGCTGTACCACTGCACCGCCTTATCTGGAAAACCGTGAGGGACTGTCCGCGAAAGAGCGATGGGCCTTGCAGAAAACCGCCAATCAGGCAATTTCCAAGTGGCAGATCAAGGGAAAGCTTTCAGTCAAGGCCGGAAAAAAAGGCGAGACTTCAACCCTTCGGTGGTCATATGCGGATACTGTCCAGAACATACAGCTTTACGGACCACTTGGAGGCGGTCGAGTGATCGTTGATGTTGAACCGGGCCAGGCAATATTGAAAGACTCCAAGGGCCGGTTTATCGAGGGCATCAATGCAGAGGAAGTGCTTTACGAGCGCCTGGGATGGCACGTGCCCTTTGATGAGCTCGCCTGGTGGTCGAGAGGACTTCCCGATGTTGATTCGACCGGAGTTGAAATTGATGAGGACGGACTGCTCAAACGCCTTCATCATGGAATATGGGAAGTCGAGTATCTGGAATACTCGAGAGTGGATTCGTTTCTGCTCCCAAGACGGCTTGAAATTATCTCGCAACCCGGAAAGCTCAAAACCTATGATAGAAAAGGCAACTACATTGGCGATCAGTTGCGGCTCATCGTCATTATCAGCCGCTGGAATGATATCGTTGAAGGATGAACAACCGTTCGAACAGCAAAATGCCGTTGCGGATTCTCTCGCCTGCCAAAATCAACCTGTTTTTGCGCGTCACGGGCAAACGCCCGGACGGATATCATGATCTACAGACGCTATTTCAATTTTTGCAGTTGCACGATATTGTCGAAATAGAACTCTCTGAGAACGATGTGGTTGAACGCATTGACCAGCATGATTTTGATTTGCCGGAAATTGACCTGACTGTCCGAGCGGCAAGGTTGATCGGTCAATACAGAAAGCCCGACAACCCTCCGGGAGTTCGGATCACGCTCAACAAGACCATACCCTGTGGAGCCGGCATGGGTGGCGGCAGTTCCAACGCAGCTTCGGTTCTGGTCGGCCTCAATCATCTTTGGGGGCTAAACCTTGATGAATCCGTTTTGCTGGATCTCGGCACTCAGCTTGGTGCGGATGTGCCTATCTTCATCAAGGGGAATGCCTGTTGGGCCGAGGGTACAGGAAACATATTCTCCATCTGTACCCCGCCAGAGAAATGGCATGTGATCTGGATTCCTGATTGCGTTGTGTCGACAAGGGATGTTTTTGAACACCCCGATCTAAATCGCGACAACCCTAAGATCACTTATCAGGAATATCAACAAGGCTGTTGCCGAAATACCCTGGAACCCGTGGTAAGGGCATTGTTCAAGCCCGTTGATCATGCCCTGTCGACTCTAAGCCGCTATGGAGAACCTCGGCTTAATGGAAGCGGTTCCTCGGTATTTCTGCCGTGTGACAGCTTTGCAGAAGCGAATTCGATTCGAGATGAGTTGCCCATGAATGATAATATTCACGTGTCTTGCTCCATGAATACCTTTGATCGATTTGTTTCTTAGGCAGTCCAGGGCAAACTCCTTAATGACAGCCGCCCCTATCGTATTGGGCTGTTATCCGCTACTGCATCGGCATAGCGTCCTGCAAAGTGTTGGCCAGACAAGTATTCAGCGCTGTTGAATCCAGCAATAAGAACAAGTCAGGATGCCCGTCTGTTGATCTCCACCTTGGACTCAGCAGCATATTCCTCAATGAACTTTCTTGAATTGAAGAACAGGAATCGCATCACTTTGGGTATAACCCCAAACGTGGTTGCTTCTTCCGTGAAAGTACCGATCGTTTCGTCTCCCTCTTGCCTGAATTCGGCAACATACCGACCCTCAAATCGGCCATCTGAAGCAGATTTCAGGACCAGCCGGTTTGGCGGCGATTGTTCGACGAGCTGAAACCGGATTGTCATTTTCGACTTCTCGAGGGTTTCGGTCCAGCTTTGCCGATCCTCCGATATCTCCACGCTGGCAACGTCCGAGCGCCAATTGGATTGACTCTCAAAATCCGTATACACTTCCCAGACAGCATCGATGGGCGCATCAAACCTTATCTCGACGGTAGTTCGAGTAGTCGCCGGCATCATCAAGGCAGCAATCGCTACAAGTCCGATCAGAATAACGACAATCAGTAAAGTCAGATTCATTAGTTAAGCCCCATATTAGATGTATTATTTCTCGATTTCACGATATGAAACGCGTCATCACCCAGACCATTGCATAGTCGTCAGCCCAGCCGCAAGCCAGCGTCTGACTTGTTGGCCTTTTCATAAGCCAGGGCTGAAAGCGCCAAGTCGCCAATTGCCACAGACCGAAAAACAAAGGCGCATCGTTCTTGCTGATTCCTTCGGCCTTGAGTTCTACCGGACACAAGGGAAAACAGGTCCCCACTGATCAGGTCCTTGGGCAGCATGGGATTGACCATAGCGGCCTCCTGCTGCAAGTCATCTATGATGATACGGTCGAATATCGCCAAGTCTCTCGCATTGAAAGGCTTGGCGCAATCGATTGATGACAGGAAGACGCCAGGATGCAACCAGTCTGGGTCGATAAACGGCTTGATCGTGGCGTTAAGTGTCAAGGAACTGATGATAATATCGGCATCCAATATGGCGGGGCGGGGGGTTTTGCAGTCCTTCACTTCAAGTCCCAGGATTTCAGCTGCCTTGCTCAACGCTTGCCTGTTGGGCTTTCCTCTCCCGTAGATGCATATTCTCTCAAGCGGAAACAGGTCTGCGAACAGACCGAGGTGGCTCCTTGCCTGTACGCCCGCACCAATAAATGCCATGGTGCGACTCTCTGGACGGGCAAGACGACGGGCAACCAAAGCACTGGCTCCAGCAGTACGTATCGCCGTTATCCAATTACCGTCCAGTACTGCCACAGGAACCCCGGTTCGACTATCGAGCAATACGACCAGCCCATTGATCTGCGGAAAGCCATGCTGTGGATTTTCCGGGTTTAGCACAATCGACTTGGCGGCAAGATAGGGAGGATCGTCAGCTGCTGACAGAGTTGACATCATGTAGCGGCCATCACCGGGCTGAATGAGGGATTTTGGATTGCTCCAGACGACTCCTTCTGCCTGTCCAGTAATCATGCGTTCCATGCATTCGATCACGCCTTGCGTGGTGATATCAAGTGACTGCAAAGTCGATTCATCAAGATAGAGCATGGCTCGGCTTATGCCTTGGATCGATAAATATATGTGTTGCGACTGACACTGGAATAGGGGGTCAAAATTTGAATACTAAGCTGCTGATTCGATTATCATATAACTTATTCAGCCGGCATTTTGCAAGTTCACTCCCCAACAACCATTGTAAAGCACTTTCCATCACTATCGGAAGACACCTAGCTCAGTCTGAAGTATGCCCCATTCAGTAATTGGATCTGCCTCAGTATAGAATTCGCTGAACACCTGGATTGAGAAATACCGGAAATATTATCGCCGTGCAGATTTTTAAGCCGCTTTACCAATGGTTTGAGCAGTTCAGAACCCCGTTCCCAGCGGAACTTCCAGAGAAGCCGCCTCATACTCTCTTCGGATTCATCATCCATTACGCACGGCCATTTTGGCCATTGATTCTGGCCGGCGCGATTCTCTCGACCGTGATTGCGCTGACTGAAGTCTACCTGTTTGCATTTATGGGCAGTCTTGTCGACTGGCTAACCACTACCGACCGTGCCACCTTCTGGGAAAGTCACAGCACCAAGCTGATTCTGATCTCCTTGCTGATCATGGTAGTGCTGCCCCTGCTCAAGATCATCTACGAGTCATTGCTGCATCAGGGAATTCTGGGAAATTTTGCAATGCGCACCCGCTGGGAGATTCACCGCTATCTCCTCAGGCAAAGCGTTGGCTTCTTCCAGAGCGATTTCGCCGGCAGGATTGCTGCCAAAATGATGCAGACTTCTCTGGGTGTCAGGGATACAGTCGTTAACCTGACGGAAGTACTGCTTTATATCGCGGTATATTTTGGCGGAGCAGTAATCCTGTTCGCACAAAGCGACCTGAGATTGACCCTGCCTCTGCTCATATGGGTGGTTTCATTCGTCGTGATTCTCTACATTTACCTGGACCGGATGCGAATTGCCTCATATGAACAGGCAGAAGCTCGCTCCATGGTTACGGGCAGGGCTGTTGACAGTTATACCAATATAACCACGGTAAAGATGTTTGCCCATGCCAACCATGAAGACCGGTATGCCCGCGAAGGCATGGAGATTTTTCTGGTCCCGGTCTATGAACAGATGCGGCTGTCGAGTTCGCTGTCAATTACCGTCACCTTCCTGAATGCAGCCTTGATTTTCAGTGTCGGGGCCCTCTCGGTCTGGCTCTGGCATATCGATGCAGTCAGTGCCGGAGTGATCGCATTCACCATCGGTTTGGTCCTGCGTATCCAGGGAATGTCCCAATGGATCATGTGGGAGATCTGGCTGCTCTTTGAAAACATCGGGGTGGTTCAGGATGGAATGGATACCATCTCCAAAGACATATCGATCACTAACATATCCGACAGCAAGGAACTGGTGATCACATCGGGATCGATTCAATTCAAGAACGCGAGTTTCAATTACGGCAAGGATGATGTTGTCGGTGGTGTTGTCGATAATCTGAGCCTTGATATTCAGGGCAGAGAGAAAATCGGAATTGTCGGACGTTCAGGGGCAGGAAAATCCACCCTGGTCAACCTGATGCTGCGCTTCTATGATCTGAAGGAAGGGAGCATCTTCATTGATGGCCAAGACATCAGCCGCGTCCATCAGGAAAGTCTTCGTCAGCGCATCGGAATGGTAACCCAGGATACTTCTCTGCTGCATCGCTCGGTGCTGGAAAATATCCGTTACGGGCGAGATGATACCCCTTACGAATCAGTCGTAACTGCCGCGCAAAGAGCGCGTGCCCATGACTTTATTCTGGAACTTGAGGATAGTCAGGGCCGCAAAGGATACGAGGCCCATGTTGGCGAGCGAGGCGTCAAGCTCTCGGGCGGCCAGCGTCAGCGAATTGCAATTGCGCGAGTACTTCTGAAAAACGCGCCCATACTGATACTGGATGAAGCCACCAGTGCGCTTGATTCGGAAGTTGAAGCCGCGATTCAGGAATCCCTGTACGAGCTCATGGAGAACAAGACTGTAATCGCTATCGCCC
>JAPOSW010000101.1:17541-65123 GCA_026709505.1 Gammaproteobacteria bacterium
AAGGGTTCGCATTTCAGGCACTACCTTTTCACACATATTATCTTCAACCTTGTGATTGTCGAGCAGGGCACCCATCGAGAGCTGCTTGCCACGAATGGCCTTTATTCGACACTGTGGCAACGGCAGTCGGGAGGATTCATCGCCCAATCTGCCGGATAAATCCACGTGACCAAAAAAACCACGTCCACACGTTGGAAATCAGCGAATGGCTTGATTTCCCCGTCAGATCATTGTCAGCAACTGAATGATGCTGGGTACTCGGTGATGCGTATATTCGGGCCATTCGTACATTTCTGAAGAGTCAAAATGCACGGTTGTAATCCCAGCTGCAAACCCGGCTTTGAGATCGTGCAGGTAATCTCCCACGACAAGCGTTGATTCGGCAGTGGCATCCCACATCTCCATCAAATGCAACACTCCATCAGGATCGGGCTTCGGTTTGCAGGTTTCCCGTCCAATAATGGCCCCGTCCTCAAAGTAAGCATCCAACCCAGCCACCCGCAATGTCTTACGGGCAACCTGCTCATCGTTACGGGTCAATATCCCTACCTTGCAACCACGACTGATCAATCTGCTGAGAAGAGACTCGATGCCGGGCTGGGGTAATGCCTGATTGGCCAGGTCGGTTTCTATTTTGTTGAGTTTGCGCTTGATCTCGGCTGCCTCCCCATCGCTCATATTCTCTATGGCTTCCAGAATCGAATGTGCTTCCTCAACTCCCAGCTTCGTCCGTATCAAATCAAAATCGTGAACGGGCATTGTCAATGTGCCATCCATGTCGAAAATCCAGTGGGTATAGTCTCGTAGAATCATTCTTACCTCCATGTAGTGACCGATCTGCGATTGACGGACCAAGCCCTAATGCGAATTACCAATAGGCGAGAGCCTCGCGATAAATGCTTTCCATATCCTGCTGGCTGGCAACTCTTGGAGCATTGTTGATGGCCCGGGTTTGTCGAGAGGAGGATTCGGCAAGGCCTGTTATGGACTCTTGACTGAACCCAAGTTCCTGTATGCCGTTCGGCATTCCGGTTGCCTTCATGAGTTCAATGATTCGTCCGGATACAACTTCGCCGGCTTCTTCGCCAGCGGCATCCAGATGTGTTGCACCGAGAAACCCGGCAGCCTCGATATGCCTTTGTGGTGCTGCCCCGCCGAGATAACGGAAAATAGCTGGTGCACTAACCACGACACTGATGCCATGCGGGATGAACGGTGAGCCAACCTGATATCCATCTGTAGTAACGTCGTTCATGAGATGAGTGATGCCATAGGACATGGCATGAGGAAGATGAGTCCCGGAATTTCCAAAAGCCATTCCCGCGAGCGATGCGCCAAACATCAGGGAATCCCTTGCTTTCTTGTCATCAGCATCGGCTACTCCCCTTACAAGATATTCTCCAGCAATTTCCAGCGCTTTTCTGGCAGCCATGTCACTCCAGGGGTTCGATCCCTGGAGCATGGTTCGAGTGACCGGGTTGTCCACATTCGGCCACTTGGTGTAGGCTTTTGCCGTGTAGCATTCAATGGCATGACACAGCAAGTCAAAACCGGTCGATGCGATCACATTATCAGGGAGGGTATCGCATACCGTAGGGTCCACCAGCGCTTCCTGAGGCAGCAAATACGGACTTCCCATGACGAATTTTGTGTTGAGGTCATTGATTCGGATAACGGAAACACTGGTGCACTCAGAGCCGGTTCCTGAAGTAGTTGGGCAGGCAAGGTGAGGCAGCAAGGGACCAGGTATCGGCTTTCCCGCACCGGCTGGAGGACCAAAGTAGTCGGTGAATTGGGCCGGATGCAATGCATAGACCATGGCCGCCTTGGCGGTATCGATGACTGAACCACCGCCCACCGATACCACTCCGTCAAATCGACCGCCTCGAAGAAACCTGGTGGCTTCCATGACAGTTGCATCATCTGGTTCGATGCGAATATCCGAAAAGACCGCAAACTCAATTGCCCGGGATTTAAGAGACTCCTGAACCGTGGCTACATACGGCCCTTGTGCCATTTGTGGATCCGTGAAAAGAGCGACTGTTTTCATGCCATTCGATTCGGCTCTGGCACCAGCCTCGCTTAACGTGCCGCGTCCAAATGTGTATTTCGGCATGGCGACAGTAAACGACTGCGCGCCTCCTTCGATTAAGTCATAGTGTTGGCAGCTCACGGTCTACTCGATGAAGGTTGAATGGGAAACCCGAAATATACACCATCAGAAAGATGCCTTGTTAACAATTCCAGTCCGGGGAAGCCGGATCATCAATCAGCATACAATCCTGTTCTATCTCCAGTCGAAAACTGGCATCTTCTTCCTGCACCGCACATGGGCCTCATGAAATCGAAGCCCGACAGGTTTATACACTAAAATACTGGTTGGTTCACATAGACTTTGCTCTGAAGATAATTCTCTTACCTCTATAGCAAGCAGCAGCTAAATTTGGAATACATCAGCACACGGGGGCAAGCCCCGGTACTTAATTTTGAACAGGCAACGCTCAATGGGCTGGCCGATGACGGTGGATTGTACCTGCCCGTCTCCTGGCCCACTCTAAGCCAAGGAGAAATACATCAACTGCAAGGCAAGCCCTACTCTGAGCTTGCTTTCTCGATCATCCGGCATTTCACTTGCGATTGCGTTCCTGACAGCACCCTGAAAAAACTCGTGCATGATGCCTGCACTGGATTTCGACATGATGCAGTAGCCCCGATCAAGCAGCTGGACAACCAGTTGTTTCTGATGGAACTGTTTCATGGCCCTACTCTGGCCTTCAAGGATTATGCCCTGCAAATCCTGGGTCAATTGTTCCAGTATTTTCTGTCAAGAAGAGGTCGCACCTGCACAATCATCGGAGCAACATCAGGAGATACCGGCTCTGCCGCGATTGCTGGCCTGAGAGGGCTGTCGTCAGTCGAATTATTTATGCTGCATCCGCACAATCGGGTTTCGGATGTGCAGCGACGCCAGATGACGACTGTAATTGCTGACAATATCCACAATATTGCAGTCGATGGCACGTTCGATGATTGCCAGAATATGGTCAAGTCACTGTTCACTGATCTTGACTTCAAAAACAAACATGCACTCTCAGCCGTCAATTCCATCAACTGGGCCCGGATTGCGGCACAGGTGGTTTACTACTTTCGTGCCGCTATCGCTCTGGGGGCGCCGGAACGCGAGATCAGTTTTTCGGTGCCGACTGGAAATTTTGGCAATGTCCTGGCTGGCTATGTGGCCAAGAAAATGGGCCTGCCCATAAGGAAATTGATAATCGGTTCAAACCAGAACGATATTCTTACCCGGTTTTTTGAATCGGGGAGCATGGAAAGGCGCGATGTCCAGACAACCCTCTCGCCAAGCATGGATATTGGCATTTCCAGCAACTTCGAACGATACCTGTTCGAGCTGGTCGACCATGATTCAGACCGACTTCACGGACTCATGCAGGAATTTCAGGAAAAAGGCAGATTTGATGTAGGCCGGGATATGTTAAATCGTGCCCGAAAGGATTTTAGTGCTTATCGTTTAACGGATGAAGATACGAGAAAAGACATCAGGAAAACTTATGAAGCCACAGGTGAAATCATTGATCCGCATTCAATCATAGGCGTCTCGGCAGCCAGGAAAGAGGGATTCAAGGAGGCACCTGTAGTAGTGCTAGCAACAGCCCATCCAGCCAAGTTTCCTGATGCAATCAAGTCTGCCTTGGGGTTTGAACCACCTCTGCCAGATGAACTTTCGGAAATTCTGACCCTTGAGGAACGGTGCAGGAACAACCTGCCAAATGATGTCTCGACCCTTAGGAAATTTGTTGAATCCAGTTTGGCATCTGGGAATAGTAGTAAAAAGTGAAAGCCGGCATATATATCGCTATTCGTCAAAAGACTTCCCGTACCAAATGGAATTGCTTTTTAAATTGAAACGTCAGCCAAATTCCGGCCAGAAGCAGAATAAAAATAAGAAAAAAAGCCCTTTATCAAAATTCATGAAAAATTAAGTAATTGAAAATATTAATAAAAATAAATTTCTGTACGAGAACTTACAGAATAAATTGCAGAATAAAAAGTGCAATTTGCAGAATAAATTGCAGAATAAAAAGTGCAATTTGCAGAATAAATGCAGAATAAATTTCTGTGTGAGGTCAGTCAATATGAGGTTCAAATTCAAGGTGCAGATTGCTCATTAAAGCAATGTCGATCATTGGTCAATTTCCAAGACCAACTTCCCTCCAAACGATGCCCCGATCCTGATGAAATTTGTTGAGTCCAGCTTGATGTCAAGGAACACTGATTACAGTTGAGAATTTGACAATCGCAACAAAGTTTAAAATATTGGCGTTAATAATTCCAATATTTATTGAAAAGTGGCGTTTTTATGGATAAAATATCGTCATGTATCCAAGAGATTTTGCACCGCCAAGCCAGCAAAGCTATTTTCTGTTCGGCCCACGAGGCACCGGAAAGAGTATGTTTGTCGGGAATCACTACCCGAATGGAATGTATGTTGACCTTCTTGATGCCCGGAACTTCAATGAATTCACAGCCGATCCAAGCCGGTTGTCGGACAGGATACCAAAGGGGTTTAACGACTGGATTATCGTCGATGAAGTCCAAAAAGTTCCAGCGTTGCTGAATGAGGTTCACCGGCTGATCGAACAACGGCACCTTCGCTTTGTGCTCACCGGATCCAGTGCGCGCCGTTTGAAAAAAGACAATGTCAATTTACTTGCAGGACGCGCTTTAACCTGCCATCTGTATCCTTTGACTGCATCAGAGCAAGGAAATGAATTTAATCTGACACGGGCATTGGACTCCGGACAATTGCCACTTGCATGCACATCAGCTGACCCGGAATTATTTCTGCAAAGCTATGTGCAAACCTATCTGCAGGAAGAAATCCAGCTCGAGGGATTGACTCGCAATCTGCCAGCATTTGCTCGATTTTTGGAGACAGCCTCTTTTTCTCAGGGTTCTCTACTCAATATTTCGGCCATCGCAAGGGATTGTGCTGTAAAACGCAAGGTCGTTGAGAATTACTTTTCAATACTGAGAGATACTCTGATTTCATACGAAATTCCGGTGTTTCGCAAAAGAGCAAAACGCGACACCACACAAAGTGCCAAGTTTTATTTTTTTGATGCCGGAGTGTTTCGCACATTGCGCCCTGCCGGTCCATATGACAGCGATACTGAAGCACGAGGCATCGCTCTGGAGACACTCGTTCTTCAGGAAATTATTGCCTTGAATAGCTACAGGCGCTGGAATTATGGGATCTACTACTGGCGCACCAGGCTGGGAAAGGAAGTAGATTTTGTGCTGTATGGAAAACGCGGTTTGAAAGCCATTGAGATCAAGCTCTCCGGCCGAATCAGAACTGAAGACTTGAGTGGGCTGAGGCAATTCAAGGAAGATTACCCCGAAACAGACCTAATTTATCTCTATTCAGGAACAAGGCGATTCACTGAAAATGACATTGAAATCGTCCCTGTTGATATGTTCTTCAAGCAAGCGGATAATTTGATCTGAGCCGGTATATGCGGGCTTCTACCGGCACAACAGGCGACATTCACTGAAGAAGGCTGGAGGCTTTTCGATACCATTGTCCGATCAGTGCCAAACCATCGAAATCAGCCAGTCTTGACGGCAAGGCTCTCAGGTTCTCACAGCAGGATGGGCGATAATATCAAGTCCATGAATATCTGGAGTAAATTCCACGCATATTCATGAAATAGCGGTTTTGCACGCGTTTTTGGTGGAATATTGTTGACATGACCGAAAGAGCTTTACCTGAGACTGCTGCAAGTTGAGTGTGCTGTGCCTACTTAATAAGTCATCATGATCTTGATTCTCCTACATCAATAATACAGTCTGCAGTCGGCAAATTGAAATAACTTGAATGAATCAATCAATACATCGTCGAGCATTTCCAAAGTTTGAGCAGAATCTGGCCCACAAGTCTACTCAGACCTGACGCTCTACAGACACCTGAAACAGACAAGATCATGATTCAGATTGGCAGGAATCTGCATTAGGTAAAGCGATTGCATGCCAATACAAACATATGGAAAACTGCATAGATCAAGAGTAACATATACTACAATCTTGCCAATCTAGATTAATCTTGAGCAAACCCATATGACAATGGTAAAAAAGAGTATTTCCGTGACTGACCAGCAGGATATCTGGATAAAAGCCCAAGTTGACACGGGGCGTTATGGCAATGAAAGCGAGGTTCTGCGTGCATTGATAAGGGAACGTCAGATGCTGGAACAGGATACTCCTGAAGGAATTCGGGCTGTACGTGCTGCGCTGATTGAGGCCGAAGAAAGCGTAAGGCAAAAGGGCTACAGCAAGCGATCCGTTTACGAAATCTGGGAAGAGGCAAAAACCAGGCACAGAGCTCGGCATGGGTGATTATGATTTGTCTCCAGAGGCAGAATGGGACTTGCTCGACATCGATATCTACGGATTAGAGAATTTCTGTTTAACACAAGCCGAGCAATATCATGAAGGGTTGGCACTCCGGTTTCAGGAGATTGCGAGCAATCCCTTGCAATACCAAGCTGTCGATCATACCAGACAGGGATATCGGCGTTGTGTCTATCGCTCGCACTCCATTTACTACCGCATTGAAAGCCAAAGAGTCTCTATCATGCGAATCCTGGGTCGACAGGACACGGTTCACTCTTGAGCGGATTGCTACCCAACAAAAGTGAGACACGATCCGAGCACATTAGAGCAATGATGAAGTGAGTAATCAGTTCAGTAGAAGATTTCACCAAAAAAGCCAAGTAATTGGCAGAGGATAATTAAGTTTTACTGGTCTGTGGCTTGCAGACAATGCGCTTATTGCATGGCATTGCCGACCGTTACAGAGTTGAATGGTGATCGGCCGGCATTCGAGACTGATACATACATAGAAATCAAAAAAATCTGTCTAATCTTCCTGACACTGTGCAATATACCTAATATACCTGCCAGGAAATTATGCCTTGGCCTTCTGATGTGCTGCACTTCACTGTGTAATTGAGGTGTTTAAGAATATCAGTCATGGGTTAAATTTTTAACTAGCCCCAATTCCAGTCCGAAGCGCCCGCTCGGCCCCGAAACGGTGACAGTCTCGACTTTCTGCCATCATAATCCGCGCCGTGCGGCAATGCCTGCCGCAGGCCCTGTAGCCGTGCGTATCCCAGCACCCGCTGTCGCGGGCGCATCGCGCGACCATGCTGTTCCGGGGGATCATGGAGAGAGCAGGCCCTCGTGAAAGAATTCGAATGGCGTGCGACAGTCCAGCACCTTGCGGGGGCGGTGGTTCAGCCGGTCCTCGACCTGACGCACCTGCTCCGCAGTGGCCACCTTGACGATTTGAAGGCTTTTTTGTTATCGGATAGTGCGGTTTATCTGCAGCGGAGTTCGGCGCTATGCTTTACGTTGACGTTGACGTTGAAGAGATGCCTACCTGATACCGGGATTGAGGCACAGATCTGGCACATGTCGGTTCAACACACATGATTCAAACTTGCTGAGATAGAGGCCAGAACTGGCATAAACGAAAAATTACAGTTTGCTCAAACATTTAAATCATAGATGCATGATGATGTCTATAAATCCAGCAGAAGGTCTGGGAAATGTTGCGCTTCGAACTGGAATTGGCGCTGTGAAATGGCAGGCGTCTTGCCTGCATAAGTGGCTGAACTGATTTCCGGTCAGTGCTGGAACCAGGGAAAACTCCATGGCGGTCATTTCATCCGGCATGTTTTTCCATTGCCGCAAGATACTATAATGGAAATCATGATATAATTGATATAATACTTTTAGTTGTATTTCAGTATAGTTTCATGGCAGAAGCTCCATCAACAAGACAGAAGCGCCTTGCGGCAGTTTTTCGTGAAACGTCCGGTACGTTCCGCATTGCTGATGCGATGCGCATACTCGGGATAGATCGACCGCATGCATCTAGGTTACTGGCGGGATGGCATAGTCAGGGAGTGATTCGACGCATCGCGCATGGCCTTTATGTGCCGGTTCCACCCTCTGCACTCGGGCAGACGCAGGTACTTGATGACCCCTGGGTGCTGGTGCCGGATTTGTATGAGCCCGGTTACATTGGCGGCTGGAGTGCGCTGGAATACTGGGGCTTGACGGAACAGATTTTCCGGTCGGTATGCGTACTTACCCGCAAGCGTGTTGCCTATGGTGAAACGGTTCACCAGGGAGTAGGGTTTTTTGTAAAGCATGCTTCACAAAACCACATGTTCGGCACCAGAACCATCTGGCGCAAGACCGCGAAGATGCAGATTTCCGATCCGTACAAGACGCTCCTTGACTGCATTGACGACCTGCATCTGGGTGCAGGGTTGCAACACTCGACTGCCTGCCTGCTTGAATTCATGCGGATATTTGGTGACCCGGGAGACCTGGATGCATTGCTCGAGCATGCCATTCAGGCGAACAATGGCGCACTTTTCAAGAAGCTGGGCTATCTGGCCGAGACTCTTGGGTTCAGGCCTTTCTTTGTCGAGGAATGCCGGAAACGGCTGACTACGGGCTATGCCACCCTGGACAGGAATGCCGGGGAATGCCGACTGGTCACACGCTGGAACCTATGGGTTCCGGGGAAAAAGGCCAGATGGTCAGCAAACGCGAAATAATGACGGTGGCCGACCAGGTGGGCCTAACCCCCAATATCGTGGAAAAGGACTATGTGCTCGGTTGGTTGCTGGCCGCTGTGGACAACAGCCCTGTCCTGTCTCGATCATGGGTATTCAAAGGCGGCACCTGCCTGAAGAAATGCTACCTTGTTACCATTATCTTGATTTAGTGGTACATCCCATGAAATCACGCGTCATAAAAACCGTAAAATAAACACATATTCATGAAATAGCCGTTTTGCACGCGTTTTTCATGAGATATGCGCGTTTTTCATGGAATATAGATGACATGATCCAAAGAGCCTTGCCTGAGACTGGTGCACGTATAGTGGGCTATGCCTACTTGATAAATCATCTTGGTCTTGACTCTCCTGCACCCATAATCCTGTCTGCCATCGGCAAAAAACATACAAAATATGAGACCGATGGCTGGCGTATATTTACACCTCGTCATACTCCAGAAGATAGCTTGTATGGTCACCTTGCATTTGCACTTCGTTATGAAGGCATTGATCTTTCCGTTTTAAACGCATTGTTCCGGAAAACACCTCCAGCTGAAATTGAACAAATTGTCCAAGGCAAACCAACCGGCCGTTATACCAGGCGCATATGGTTCTTGTATGAATTTTTGACGGGTGAGACGCTGAACGTTTTAGATTTGACCAAGCGCGAATATGTTGACCTTGTTGATTCGAAGACTCAATATCCAGGACCATTACGCCCCTCCAAAAGACATCGTATCAATAACAACCTTCCGGGGGTAAGAAACTTTTGCCCTCTTATCAGGCGCACAGAAAAACTTGACGCCTTGATAAAGCGGGACTTGTCTAAAGAAGTACTGGAAAATATCAGCACTATCGACCCTGATGTGTTGATGCGTGCCTCCAGTTTCTTGTTACTGAAGGATTCAAAGGCATCATATGCCATTGAAGGCGAAACACCGCCGAATAACCGAGCAGAAAATTGGGGACAGATTATCGGTCAAGCAGGAAAGAGAGCATTGTCCAAGGCTGAATTTGAAAGGCTGCAAAAGGAAGTTATCGTTAATAGCAGGTTTGTCCATATGGGCTATCGGTATGAAGGTGGTTTTATCGGTAGCCGTGACCGTTCAACACTCATGCCGATACCGAGTCATATTTCAGCAAAACATCAAGATCTGGACACTCTTATGGAAGGCCTCATTCAAACAATTGAACTTCTCAGGAACAGTGATTTCCCACCCGTATTAGCGGCAACGCTTATCGCATTTGGGTTTGTGTTTATTCACCCGCTTGAAGATGGAAATGGTCGTCTACACAGATACCTGTTACATCATGTATTAATTGACATGGGGTTTACTCCAGATGGATTGGTATTTCCCATATCAAGTGTAATCCTGAAACGCATCAAGGATTATGTCACAGTGCTAGAAGCTTATTCAAAACCACGCCTAGCTTTTATTGAATGGCGTCCCACCGTTAAGGGCAATGTTGAAGTTGTTAACGAAACAATTGACCTTTATCGCTATTTTGACGTAACACCTCAGTCTGAGTTTGTTTACGAATGTGTGCATGAGACCATCACCAAGCTACTTCCCAGTGAGATCAGGTATCTTCAGCAGTACGATGAAATGAAGACCTTTGTAAATGCTTACGTTGATATGCCTGACCGTACAGCAGACCTGTTAGTACTTTTCCTGTATCAAAATGATGGAATACTTTCAAAGCGAGCTCGTAACAAGGAATTCCAAAACCTTTCAGATGAAGAAGTACAAGTGTTTGAAAACAAATTCAAGGAGGTTTTTGAAGGGCCATAGTTTCGTTTATTGGCTGATCGTAAAGGCACGGCATGAAAGAATTTATTGCGATGTCGGAAGACCATCGCCGGCTCATTTGTATTGAAACAGGCGTATAACTGAATCTGCCCGGGATCGCAGTCAAAAAGGACTTTTGGATTCGTTGGACACTGGAAAAATTGTTCAATCTGCCCAAATGGATAAATATCAGACTTCTGGGTAACACCTCTTTATCCAAATGCTGGAATCTCTCCGAACACATCTTTGAACCATTTTTCAGGACTGACAAGGCAAGGGATACGTCGTCTGGTCACATGGGATCGACCTTGTTCCATCGAAAATAAATACTGACCCCCATGGCGGTCAAATCAATACTGCAACACGCCTTCTGAAGGACAGTGCGCAATCATGTGACTACTCAATCGACAGCCAGAGGGATAACATGTGGTTTATCGATCGCGCTTGACCAGCTTCTTCCCTGTAATCATTGCAGTAACAAGGTTCTCGTGCTTCCATATCCTGTAAAAAAACATGATGCCGAGATGCATTACAAACAACACCAGGATTGCCCTGGCCCCATAATTGTGAAACCGTGTTGCAGTCCGGTTCGTCTCGGATGAAACCCAGGCAGCTAGCGGACCTTCAAAAAACAGCCCGTCATCAACAGACATCAGACCGGTTGTGAACTGCCAAGCCAAACAGAGCAAAATGGCAATAGTCGCCCAACCGCCCATTGGAGAATGCCCAAAACTACCACTCGGATATCTTTCAAAAAGGGTCCCAAGATAATCAACCATTGCCCGAGGGCCTGATACCAGAGCAGAAAACCGAACCGGATGCGGACCCATGAACCCAAGGATAACTCGAACCAGTAATAACCCGCCAGTGCAGTATCCGGCATAAAAATGCCATTGCATAACCGAGAAGGTGCGAAACTCCCCCAGCAGCCAGCCCATTATCACCGAAAAAGCCAGCAACCAGTGCCAAACCCGAATCGACACTCCCCAAACATGCTCATGGGTATAGCCTTCCGGTATCAATTTCATGTTCATTCTGGAAAGACTTCTAATGAAGGCAAAGACACTTCATCAAATCGGGAAAGATAAACCGATGCCTTTCTGAATATGGATTGCCGGCCATTTCAGGCACTGTCAACCCAATAGGGATACCCCATACTTTGTCGATTGTTATTCTGCTCGGAAACTATCGTGACAACCCTTGCAGCTCTTGCCCAGGCCACCAACGGCTGATCGAAGCGCGTTCAGTCCATCCCCAGCAGATTCTGCAATTTGGGCTACAGCATTGGCATACGCCTCTTCTTCCTCTTCTGCTCCATCAGCATCAAGCCACCATTCGGGGAGTGTCCTGCTAAAATCCGGATAAGCCTCATAGTCTGATTCCTCAGGCCACATGCCACGATCGGTAGTATCCAGTTCAGCCTTTAGGCTGTTTGCTAGAGCACTGGCCCAATCAGCATCATACTCAATATCTCCTTTTGCCATGCCAAATAAAGGACCGGCATACCATGAGCGCAACACCATCACAGCCTGTCTGGCTTCAATCGCTTTTTTGACTGGGTCTCTTTCAGCATGTGCGGTCGTACCAGAGACAATGACCATGGCCATGACCGGCAGTAGTATTAGGATATTTTTCATCTTTAAGTCCTGTTGCTATGTTTGATTTCAGATATAGTGACTAGACCAACCACTAACAGCGGCACTCACCGCGCCCGGCAAGTTCACAGTTACATTATAAGGGACTTCCGCATGGCAACGGGATAACGGAATACCCGATACTGGATCAGTTGGAAGCATCCAAAATCAGTCGCAATCTTCGGCATTTACAATGCAAATGCCCTGAATAAATTCGACGATCATTCTGGCAGTGAATCGAATTCCATATCCAACATCATCAGTATAAGATCATGCTCGGTCCGCGTCTCATATTCCGATCATACCTAGGCCATAATCCCAAAAACGCCATTAAATGCGTCAACCTGTTCGAATTAGAAGTTCTTGGTTGCTTCATAACGAGCGATTCAAGGTGCAGCACTAATTGACAAAACAGAAATATTGCAATATTCAATGGGTATCAATACAGATGATTGTGCCAGATATAATCATATCTCTTGCTTGAATATAACACTAAAAACGATTATTGAGTTTGGATCACCACTGATAAAAACTGCCATGCCAATCAAGACGGTTCTGTGGCACTATCAGATAAAGTCATTCCGCACTTTACTGAGGATTAATGATGAGTATTAATAAGCAACAAAAGGAAGTAGACCAGAATTATGGAGCATTTAAGTTAATGCTTCCTGATTTGTTGAAGACTGATGCCAATCGCTATGCTCTCATGCATGACCAACAAATAGTAGCCTGTTTTGACACTAGTAGAGATGCAATGGAAGCCGTGAGAAAGCTTTTGCAGGCCAAGTATTTTTCTGTCCAGCTTGTGACAAATGAACCTGTTGATTTGGGGTATTTTTCTCGTGTCGGCATTCTCAGTGCAATTTAATTCCTTCATTCCACTCTGAAAAAATGGAATAGAGGATATTTATTCCTACTCAACGCGGTATAGACATTAGTTTATGCGCTCTAGTCAGGGGATAATCGCTTATATTCTCACCAGATTTACCCAACTCAGAGGACCATCCGGACAATGAGAACAGAACGTCATAGACCGTCCACTCGACTGGAGGCTCACCGGTTTGATCTTGTCATGCATCTTGTTACTCGCGGCCCCATATGACGACGAATTCGAGTGTTCAGGATTCGCCTGCTTTAGTCATTGCCGACTTTATCGCGGCAGTTTTCACTGGATTTGCATGCCAGAAGCATGGCGGTTTACTCCGCACCGATAGCATGCATGACAGTAGTCACAACCTGATCATATTAGAAGGTTTTTCAAGCTGAACTACTACCATGATCCCGGCAAACCAGATCATAGCTGGGGAGGCTGGACCTTGATTGATGACCGGTCTTGAAGAAATCCCAGCCCGTATATGTATTCAAAACCGACTGCCACTCCACTCTTCGAAATACACTCCTGGAAGTTTTCCATGAACCTTGCGAATGATGCTTTACCGGTCAACGATTTCCGCCTGCCATGACGAATATTGGAAAAACCGCCGGCACGCAAGTCTCGCACCAGAGTCTGATAATCCGGATAGAGAAAACTCATCCATTCCGCATCCACGATTGGACGGGCCAGGCCTGAGCGCAGCATGGCATCACCTAGATCATGCATGTCAATGAAACGGTGAACGTGCGGATAATCGTCAACCGGTGCCCAGGCCCTGACAATCTCATTCATCGTATCAGGACCAAAACTGGAGAACACGAACAGGCCTTCATTATTGAGGCGCGAACTGGCTTGATCGAGCAATAACTGAAAATCACACCAAGCTGGCAGCAAGTTCAGAACGATTAGATCAAAGCTTTTCTCCGGCAGGCCGTGAAACAGGTCCAAACCATGATTCAGGCAATCATGAGCACTCTGCTTCGATAGCTTTGTAACCTTGGAAAAGTTCCATTGCCGATCAGCAAAGTCAACCACCAAAGCCTGACCGCCTTGCCAGGATGAATCGTTAATTCTCGACTGGAGGCCTTCTCTGGCAGGTTCCAGGAACACTTCAATGCTGAAATCCGGACTAGCCCCCCCTCGATCAAGAATTCTGGAGATTACCTTGTGATCAAGGTCAGGATTCATGAACGGGACCAATCCATGCCTCGCCCTGAACCTCGACCTCATCGAGATTCCTCCCCGGCCCTCCCCGGTCTATGACCAGAAAATCCTGCGTACAACCCAGCGCGATATTGAAATGATGCCAGGTATTCCGATTAATGTTGACGCCCTGCCTGCCATTGGTCAGAAACAGCTCGAGATCCTCGGCCTTCAAAGATTCGCCCGCACTTCCAACCAATACCAGAAACGGGTTCCCGTCAAGCGGAATAAAGGCCTGGCTGCCCAACGGGTGCCGCTCCATGACTGTCACCCTGTGAGGCAATGACAACGGCTGGGTCCTGAAAACATTGCCAATGGGATAACCCCCTTTCCGTGACACGTCAATCCGAAACAGGTCATGATATCGGGTCGTCAACCCCTGGTTAATCATCATCGACTTGGCATTGGACGTCTCCACCACCTGGCCATAAGTGGCGAAGGCGGATTTGGTCAAGGCTTGGGGGGTCAACTTTGTCATGGTTTTTGCTAGCCGGCAACATCCGCCAGCAAGCGGAGCCGACTCACTCCGCCGTCCGGGTAGATATTGAGCCGGACATGCGTGATCGGACCAAGATCGACAATCTCTTCAGAGAACCGGTGTTCAGCATCTGCCTCAAGCTGCATTCTTGGCAATAATTCCGGCCAATCCTGCGAGCTGTCCTCTAGCGTATCCATGGCGACATTCGGGAAGCTTGCTCCCTGAATGCTGAAACTCTCCGGAAAATTGCCCTTGAAATGCGCGGTGTCGACGATCACTTCCCGAATCTCTCCCGCCCGGGCCAGGGATATCAGAACCCAGTCGTTGCCGGGCTCTCTGCGCCGCCTTGTCTCCCAGCCATCTCCCATGTTGATGCCCCTTCCCGGCATCAACAGGTTTCGTATCGACCCGAAATGCTCATCATTGCAGGCGAGTGCAACACCGCCGTTCAGGGATGCGGCAATATCCACCAGTTGACCCCGGCCATATTGACTCCAGTCAATGCTCGGCTTTGCATACACCCGAAGTCTCGCTACCCCGCCATCCGGAAAAATGTTGAGTCGAACATGAGTGTAGACAGCAGAGTCCTTGACGCGAGAAAAATATCGGGAATTGCCCTCCAGTGCAGTCATTGCCAGCAATTCCTTCCATTGCATGTCTTCAAGATCATCACTCTCGGAATAACACCCCCCAATGGAGGCCGCCGGTGGATAGTTGCCCGTGAAATGCTCGGTGCTGATTTCGAAACCCTGCACTGCGCCGGGCTTGGCTAACTTGACAACACACCAGTCATGACCGAATTCCCGCTTTCTTCTCGATTCCCAGCCGTCCATCCATTTTCCATGGTCATCGTACTTGCCCTCGATGAATACGGGCGGCTCGTCCTTGATCATCCTGTGCATGGGAGCAAAAAAATCGTCGCTGCAGACGATCGCCTTTGCACCCAGCCTGGCCGATGCAAGATTCACCCATCTGCGTTCGAATTCATCCATAGGGATAATGGCTCCTCCAATGCTCGGCTATGTCAATCCGGCGCGAAATCCAGACCCGGTCCTTCTCATGGATATAGTCCAGAAACCTCTCCAGAGCCCTGGCCCGGCCCGGACGCCCGACCAGTCGGCAATGCAGTCCGACTGACATCATTTTCGGCAATCGTTCTCCCTCCGCATAGAGATAGTCAAACGTGTCTTTCAGATAGCCAAAAAACTGCCCCCCCGAATTAAAGCCCTGTGCGGTTGCAAAGCGCATGTCATTGGCATCAAGCGTATAGGGCACCATCAATAATGGCTCGTCATGGTCGTCATTCCAGTATGGCAAGTCATCAGCATAGGTATCCGCGCTGTATATAAAACTGCCATGCTCGGCAGTCAATCGGAGAGTGTTGGGGCTGGAGCGCCCTAAATAGAAGCCGAGCGGACGTTGTCCGGTGACCTGTTCGTGAATCCTGATTGATGCATGCAGATGCTCGGTTTCTACCGCTTCGTCTACATGCTGATAGTCGATCCATCGATAGCCGTGACTGGCTATTTCCCAGCCCGCTTCGAGCATGGCATGTACCGCTTCGGGATTGCGTTCCAGTGCCATAGCCACGCCAAACACCGTTACCGGTATGTCCCTCTCGACAAACAAGCGATGCAATCGCCAGAATCCGGATCGCGACCCGTATTCATAAATCGATTCCATGTTCATGTGGCGCATTCCCCGATAGCTTTGCGCTCCGACAATTTCCGAGAGAAACGCTTCAGAGCCATCATCGCCATGCAAAATGCAGTTCTCGCCCCCCTCTTCATAATTCACGACAAACTGCACGGCAATTCGGGCATTGCCCGGCCATTGGGGGTCAGGCGGTTCAGGCCCATAACCCACCAGATCACGCGGATACACCTCATTCATTTTGCGCCTCTCAATGACTGATGCCAGGCGGCGAGTGCCTGTCGCTCAGAATCCGTAATGTCCGTGAGATTTCCTGGCGGCATAGTATTCGTCAAAACCGAGTTTTGGTAAATAGCATCAGCATGATTCTCGATTTGCTGAACGGTTTCAAGGATCATGCCACCCGGCGGAGAGGAGATTCCAGCGAATGAAGGGTTGGCAGCATGGCAACTGCTGCATCGGGCAGTAACGATCTGCATGGCTTCCTGTGACGAAACCGCCCGCTCCTGATGCTCCACTGCCTCGGGATAGGCAAGCCACATCGCTCCGAGAAGAATGCAGAATGCAGCGACCAGAAACCACCATGCAGGGCGACTGGCCTTGCGGATATTGAAATAATGCCGCGCCATAACGCCGGCAATGGAGATCAGGATCAGAATCAGCCAGTTCGCGGCATTGCCGTAGGTGCTGGGGAAATGCACGCTGATCATGGTAAACAGAACCGGCAGCGTCAGGTAGTTGTTATGGAGTGAGCGCAACAGTCCCTTGGCCCCGATGGCAGGATCTGGATTTCGGTTTTCAGTCATCGCCCGCACCATTTCCTTTTGCGCTGGAATAATCACAAAGAAAACATTGCCCACCATCAGCGTTCCAATCACCGCTCCCACATGAATGTAAGCCGCCCGCCCGCTGAAGACGGCAGACAGAACATACGCCAGCAAAGCAAGATAGAGAAATACCGATCCAACCAGTATTCGGGGGCGCCTTGCCAGGGCAGTGCGGCAAATTCCATCGTAAACAAGCCAGGAGCCAACTATCGATGCAAGGGAAACCGACATGGCCTGAACCGCGGACAGATCCCTAACGGACGGGTCAATCATGTAGATCTCTGCATTGAAATAGTAGACCACGACCAACAGCATCATGCCGGTCAGCCAGGTCGTGTAGGCCTCCCACTTGAACCAGTGAAGCTCACTGGGCAGCCGTTCGGGGCCTGTAGCAAACTTATTGAGGTGGTAAAAGCCGCCGCCATGCACTGCCCACAAATCGCCGGCAATCGAATCTCCCGGCGGGCGTTTGCGGTTCAGGTTGTTTTCAAGCCAGTTGAAATAGAACGATGCACCGATCCAGGCGATGCCGACAATAAAATGAATCCATCGAATCAGCAGATTCAGCCACTCGTGTATATGGCTGTCAAGCATCACTCATCGTTATGGGCCATCAATCCAAAATCGCGCATTGATTGCACAGACTGCAATTGAAACTTGCAGTCGCAGATTTGACATTGGCGGATATCAATCGGGCCTGTCTGAATGCTGGGCCGAGATAGCAGAAGGGATTCGATCTTGCCCCTTCATGAATTGCAGAAGAGGCTGCCCCGACAACCATGTTGTCTTCAATCTGTCACCAATGACTGCCGCCCCTTGGCGAGGCGGCAATCCCCGTATCTTGAATCAAGGGCTTTTAGCCGGGCAAGTCACCCTCGACGCCTTCGACATAGTAATTCATGCCTAGCAAGTCTCCATCGCCAAGGCGTTCTCCTGAACCGATCACCTGCTCACCGGCCTGATTGTTTAACGGACCATCGAACGGATGGATGGATCCGCTTGCAATGCCTTCCTTGACAGCGTCTGCCGCTGCTCGAACATCTGCAGGTACAGCATCGCCATATGGTGAAAAGCTGACCATCCCCTCGCGAATTCCATTCCAGGTATCTACCGATGCCCAGGTTCCGCCCATTACCGCTTTGGCACGCTCGATATAGTACGGATCCCAGTTGTTCACGATTGAAGTCAGATGCGCGTTTGGCGCAAATTTACTCATGTCAGAGGCTTGACCAAATGCAAAAACCCCGCGATCTTCAGCCACCTGCAGTGCAGCCGGCGAGTCCGTGTGCTGGGCAATGATATCGGCACCCTGGTCAATCAATGCCTTGGCAGCATCGCCTTCTTTACCGGGGTCATACCAGGTGTTTACCCACACGACCCGAACCACGGCATCAGGATTGACCTTGCGCATGGCGAGCGTAAACGAGTTTATCCCGCGAATGACTTCCGGTATGGGGAAAGAGGCAATATATCCAACCACACCCGTCCTGGTCATATGCCCTGCGATGGTTCCGATTACGGCACGGCCTTCATAGAACCGTGCGGAATAGGTGCTGACATTGTCGGATTCCCGCTTGTAGCCTGTTGCATGCTCAAACTTGACGTCAGGAAACTCTTTTGCAACCTTGTTGGTGGGGTTCATGTAGCCAAAAGACGTGGTGAAGATTAATTTATGGCCACTGGTTGCCAACTGTCGGATAACCCGCTCGGCATCGGCACCCTCTGGAACACTCTCAACAAAAGTTGCCTCGACCCCTAGCTCGGACTCGAGAGACTGACGGCCAATATCATGTCGATAGGTCCATCCATGATCACCGGTTGGACCGACATAGATGAATCCCACCTTCATGCCATGACCATCTGCATGGACACTTGTGCCTGTCACCGCGATCAGCAAGGCAGCCAGCATTGCAGGCATCTTGCGAGTGACAGTTGTCAGTAAATTCAGTTTTCTACTAATCATATTTCCTCCGAAATTAGTGTTTGCTCAATACAATAGGTTGATTTGTCGCTTCATGCTCAAGCAAGTGGTTTGCTCATATTATAGTCGCTCTAATGCCTGGCCAGCGAATTTTACGGTCTTCACAGAAAAGTCCGAAAGCATCATTCTACCCCATCGCATCAGGAAGAGGGGTGAAACGGCTGGCCAATGCATGCAGGGGAATTCATCTTGATCTTCTTCTGATCTCTCGAAATCAGCACCAGAACCATAATCGTGGCTAAATAAGGCAGCATCGACATCACTTGGGACGGTACACCCGCCCCCATGGCCTGCGCATGCAGTTGCAGGATGGTGATGCCGCCAAACAGGTATGCTCCAAAAAACACCCGGGCCGGGCGCCAGGTCGCGAACACCACCAGCGCCAGGGCAATCCAGCCTCGACCCGCGCTCATGTTCTCAATCCAGAGCGGCGAGTAAGCGAGGGACAGGTAGCCTCCAGCAATCCCTGCCATGGCGCCGCCAAACAGAATTGCCATGTAGCGTATCCTGATGACCGGATAGCCAATGGCATGGGCGGCATGATGAGAATCGCCAACAGCACGCAGTATCAAGCCCGCTCTTGTCTTGCGCAAGAACCATGAAACCACCACAGTGATCACGAATGAACCATACACCAGAATATCATGCTCGAACAGAATCGGCCCAATGAATGGAATGTCGGACAATAGCGGAATCGACAATTTGGGAATGCCCTCATAAGCCACGCCAACCAGGCCCTGGCCGATGAGCGCACTAAGACCAATGCCAAAAATCGTCAGCGCCAGACCGGTGGCTACCTGGGTTGCCTGCAATCCAAGCACCAGCACCGCAAATATGAACGACATTCCGGCTCCCGCCAGCATGGCAGCCAGAATGCCGATCATCACGCTCGAAGTTTGAGTGACGGCAATGAATCCGGTGACCGCACCCATCAGCATCATGCCTTCCACGCCAAGATTCAGCACGCCGGATTTTTCGGCAATCATTTCACCCAGTGCGGCATACACCAGAGGCGTGGATGCGGTGATGATGGTAATGATCGCGGGAATCAGGATGTCAACCATGCCGCAACCTCGAAACGGGCTTGAAGCGGATCCGGTAGCGGATCAGGACATCGCAAGCCAGGAGAAAAAACAGCAGCATGCCCTGGAACACACCGGTCACCGCTATCGGCAGGTTCAAGGTTATCTGGGCATTTTCCCCGCCAAGATATGACAGGGCAATCAGCAAGCCAGCAAACAGCGAGCCGACAGGATGCAGCCGTCCGACAAAGGCAACAATAATTGCCGTGAACCCGTATCCCGGGGAAATGGTCGGCAATAACTGCCCAATCGGCCCTGACACTTCAAACATGCCGGCCAATCCGGCCATGCCGCCTCCGAGCAGTAAGGTAAACCAAATCATTCGATTCACGCTGAAGCCAGCATGCCGGCCCGCTGCCGGCGCCTGGCCGATTACCTTGACCTGAAAGCCAATCAGGGATTTTGACAGCAACAGCCAGATACCGCCCACTGCGACGAGTGCAAACACTGCACCAAGATGCAGTCGGGTTCCATCCAGGATAATCGGCAAGGATGCCGCATCGTGGAAAATTCTCGATTCCGGAAAGTTGAATCCATCCGGATCGCGCAATGGGCCATGCACCAAAAGGCTCAGCAATAGCAGGGCCACATAGGTCAGCATCAAGCTGGTCAGGATTTCATTGGCATTGAAGCGGGTCTTGAGAAATGCCGGTATCGAAGCCCAGAACATTCCGCCGAGTATCCCGCCAATCATCATCAACGGCAGTACGAATATCGAATCGACCGGGTACATCCAGAGTGCCACACAGCCTCCGCAAATTGCACCCAGAGTCAACTGGCCTTCGGCGCCGATATTCCAGACCCCGGCTCGAAACCCGATCGACAATGCGACTCCAATCAAAACCAGTGGCGAAGCCTTGACTCCCAGCTCAGCCCATCCATACAGGCTGGTAAGAGGCGAGACAAAAAAGGCATACAAGGCCTGGGCAGGGCTTTTGCCGAGCAGCGAGAACAGCATGATGCCGCCTAACAGGGTGAGGCCGAGAGCAATAAACGGCGAGATATAGACCATGGTCTGCGAATGCTCAGCCCTTTTCTCAAGATAAGGAATCATTCGGAAGCCTCGCTGTCCATGGCTTGCACGCCAGACATCATAAGTCCAATCTGCTCCAGGGTAACTTCTGCTGTGGGCAGGGCTTTCGACAATGCCCCGGAGCATATTGCGGCGAGGCGATCACTGATTTGAATCAGCTCGTCAAGGTCCTGGGAAATGACCACGATTGCCGCACCCGAGTCGGCAAGTTCCCTGAGGGCTACTCGTATCGCCTGAGCAGCACCGGCATCAACCCCCCAGGTCGGCTGCGAGACCACCAACACGGACGGCTTTTGATTGATTTCCCGTCCAACGATGAATTTCTGGAGGTTGCCGCCGGAGAGACTTCCCGCCTCAGCCCCAACACCGTGACATCGAACATCGAAGTCACTGATGACCTTGCGGCCAAATTCCTCGGATTTTTGATAATCAATCAGCCCCATGCGCACTAGACCCATTCGATCATGCGCGGTCAGCAAAGTATTCTCATTGAGGGTCAAGCCCGGTACTGCGCCATGCCCGAGTCTCTCGGAAGGAATCGATGCCAAGCCCAGGCTGCGACGTTGGTCCGGACCCTGATTGGCGCAGTCCTTGCCATCAATTCGAATTGCGGAGGGTGGTGTTGCTTTAATTTCGCCATTCAAGACGCTCAACAGCTCATCCTGGCCATTGCCAGCCACCCCGGCTATGCCAAGAATCTCACCGCCGCGGACTTGCAGGCTGATTTGCTTGAGGCCTACGCCGAATTGATCTGTTGCGGAGTAATCGAGTTTATCGACGGCAAATCGAAGCTCGCCCGGTGAATTCTCAGAAGTCATATTTACAGCGCTTAACTCCTCGCCGATCATCTTTGCCGCCAGACTGTTCGCAGTTTCGTCCTGTACCCGAACGGATGCAGCTACTCTTCCATGACGCAAAATGGTAGCGTATCTGCATAGCGCCTTGATTTCATCAAGCTTGTGGCTAATGTAGAGAATCGACATTCCTTCGTGGCACAGGCGCCGCAGCGTCTCAAACAGTGACTCCGCTTCCTGGGGAGTCAGTACGGAGGTTGGTTCATCCATGATCAACAGCTTCGGATTTTGCAGGAGACAGCGGATAATTTCGATTCTCTGCCTTTCTCCGACCGACAGGCTGTATACGTGGCGATCCGGCTCCAGCGGCAAGCCGTATTTTGCCGAGATTTCGACGATTCTCGCTTCCAGATTATCGCTCGCCTCACGCGCTTCAAGCCCAAGCACAATGTTCTCCAGAACGGTCAGGGAATCAAACAGGGAGAAGTGCTGGAACACCATGGCAATGCCCAGCTCTCTGGCCATCGCCGGACTGTTGATGGAAGTCTCCTTCCCTTGCCAGAAAATCTGCCCCGAATCCGGCTTCAGCACGCCGTAGATCATCTTTACAAGGGTTGATTTCCCGGCCCCGTTTTCACCGAGCAAGGCATGGATTTCTCCCCTGTTGAGCGTCAAGTTGATTTGGTCATTGGCCAGCAGACCTGGATATGATCGGGTCATATCCAGTAGATTGAGGAGCGACTCATGCCTGGAATGGTTTGTTTCCGTCATATATTGTTGGCCGTGCTATGCATCAGATCTTTCCGGTGACGGGCAGTCATGAGTATTCAGCCCGTGCTTCGAAGATGAAATAATTTGCCGCCAAGGCTGGACATAATAGGAATTCTCCATGCTAAGAGTCTTGTCATGAAATGGGCACATCAGCCAAATTCCCAGTCTAGCTTTGCCAAGTTAGGAATGATAGATCCAAACGGTTTCTTGACAATCTAGTGTTATGAGCGAGATTTTCTATACGGCTCGAATTCATCAAAACCCAACCTACCCAATTGTTGCCTCAAATCCTGGACAGTCCTCAACGCACGCCGGCGTTTAATTTCGGCTATCCATGTGTATTTCTGGTTACTGCAATTCAAAAAAATGAATTTTCCCGGATTTTTGCTACGCTTAGCTTCAACTACTCTTCTAAAAGAAGGAGGGAAGGTGATAGTCAACAAGGCTCTATACGAAATTTTGGGAACCTTCAAACCAATATGCTTGAAGCCTCCTTGGCCATTCGGAACAGGCACAACATGATCCAACTCGTTTGGACATGTTTCCGAATCAATCACCAGCGGAATAAATATAAAACTACCCCCGGCTTGGTCTAAGCGGACGGCATCGCAACTTGCCTGCAAGCATAAAAGGTAATCTCCATTTTCCAATGCTTGTTCTTGTTCAGGCTTAATGATTGTTCCGAGTCCCAGCATCGGTACCCATTGAGGCGAGGGAAGGTGGCATCCCGGATAAGCTCCAGGGTAGGATCGGACCCCTGTGAGGGATGCAAATCGGCCCATGTTTTCTTCGGCTTGGCTCCAATTTCGGTAAAACAAGGAAGAGAAATGCGGTTTGATCACGTCCTTTATTTTTGTCTTTGACAAGTATTTTCCATCAGACATTATGTTCTCCTCTGGTAATCCCGATTTCACAAATTTGACCACGTCTTTTAGAGCAAGATCAAAATTGACTGAATTTGCCTGATTGCAGCGAAGCGTTTGCTGTTGAGGATTGGAGCCATGTTCATTAGCGATCTCTTGAATTCTGGCCGCTATCGCCTTGTATCCGGCATGTTTCTTGCCAACCTCCCGGATATCGACCGCCCCCTTGATTTCGCTTAATACCACATTGACCGCATATTCTTCCGCTTCCTCTGGATTAGTGATTGTTGCACGATGATGAAACCAGGGGCCGTCCAGATTCCCTGAAAATCTGGCTAAAACCTGATGCGTAATCTGCCTTATCGATGCAATCGTGGCCAAAGCTACATTTGACAAGATTCCTTCCGACAACTTGGCAAACTCATCTTGCAGACGTTTTGGCAAGTCGGACTCAGCAACCTGATTTACTTTTCTTGCATCTTTCAACAATATACCATGTGACTTGAACAGGCATACGATCCTAAGCCCATACTTCCCGCTTATCTCCAGGTTGGTTCTTCTCATTTCTTGCTTTTCCCGAATTTTCTGGGGAATATGGGCCAGGACTTTTTCCAGAATTTTGTTGTTGGTGGTATATCCCGTGTATATTGCGATACATCGAACCCGTCCATTCATCTTGTCATCTTCCTCAAGAATCCGTCTGACCATCCTTGATGCCGCATCACCCTGATCGTTGCCAATCTCCCAATCCAGAGATACGATATCCGCAAATCTTGATGCTTTGACGATCCTCTCTTCAAAATCTTTTTCTTTCTCCGCCGGGCACATTACCGAACAGATCAGGCCCAAATTCATCGCTTCGTCAATGATCTGCTTGGCATCAAGTGCATGCATAGAATTCTCCGGTGGTGTATTTACAATAGAGTCATCCTGTGCATTCTTTAGGGATTTGGACAAACTGCGACCGGGAGTTACTAGAGTGGTGGGCCGCGCTGGACTTCTGGTGAAGTCAGCCTCGTCATCCACAACAATCATGGTTCTGGCGAAGCTTCTTGCGGCACATTGCCTAAAACTGTCAAAATTGACCCTGTTACTATTCATAGCCAATTCTCCTAGAGGTGTTTTGATCCGCTAGTGCAGAAATTCTGAATACCGTGCCCTCTGATTTTGTTCTGGAATCCAGCATAAGTTCGAGCCCCTCCCGCAACAACGTTTCGCGGGAGATGTGCAACCCCATTCCCCTACCTCCCGGTTTACGGGAAAAATTCATCTGGAAAATATTTTCCCTGTCTCTGACGCTGATTCCTGGACCGTTGTCTTTGATCAGAAGTCCATTACGGTCCGCATCCAATTCGATATCCCTGGACCGGTCCCGAACCTGCTGCAACCAGAAAATCGAGTTGTCCACCATATTCACGAAGGGTGGATATAACGAAGATGGGTAGCACAGGGTCAATGATTGCATGAATTCATCCGTAGCGAAAAGCTTAATGTCGTGGTGCTTCAGACGAGCATGAAACAGCTTTTCCAAAAATTCATGAATCTGTTTGCCGGAAATAGCTATGCGGTTGCGATGCAGGCGCCTGTCCAAGGGTGTAAACAAAGCGAGGTACTCATCCAGATGATCGAAACTGATGCGAAGACCCCTGTATAGATCCTCAAGATCCGGGTTCACATCCGCCCAGGCTTCAAGCCTTTTGATTCCCCTTCGAAGTGATCCTACGGATTTTTCAAATTCGTGACTCACTGTGTTCAAGGCAAGACCGATCTGTGCCAGTTCAAGATCAGTATCGCGCCGGGCTTTCAGCTCTTCCAGTTCCTCCTCCAATGCTTCCGTCAGTTCCACGCTGTCATATCCTTCGCTTCGGAATTCTCGCAACTGCTCGAGCTGGGCACGCAGGCCTTCGAGTTTTCTTGACTCGGCCTCGAATACCGAGTCGATATGTACAACGAGTTCCGTACGCATGGCGGTCAAATCATATAAAGCACTCGACTCGCGTTTCAACTCTCCGAGCCGCTTCGTGACCTGATCCACTACCCGGTTGATGTTTTTGAGGCTTTTGCTTGTATCGCTTCTGATTTCCGTAGCTATGTAGTCAATCATGCTATCGATGTCCCTGCTCACTTTGCGAACCGTCTTTACCGCACTTTCACCTCTATTTTCAACAGCAGCACTTAGCCGGGAAACATCTTTCAAGGGAATTTTTGCTTTTTCGGCACTGGAGGAAACAAGCTCTTCGATTGTAGCTTCCAGAGGGCGAAACTGTTCAAGCTTCAAACGTTCGATGTGATTCGAGTAGGCGGTCCATTCCCTGTCAAGATTACGGCTGAGACCGACCCCCCGAGGCTTTTGGACAAGCAGGTCTTTTTGCAGTTCATCAAGTGCTATCCGTGCCTCTTTCTCGTTCCTCATGATCGCCAAAGCCTTCAAATGTTCCGGTTTCTCGCTGACAAGAATGTGCTCGATATGCCGTTTCAAGCCTGACAGGATATCGTCGCACTTTTTCTCGGCTTCCTGATCGTCTATCTTCCTGAATGCCTCTTCCAAATTTGTCTCGAAAACCTTCCGGCGCTGCCGGACTTGCCTGGACTTTTTGATTCTTATTTCTTCGTTCCTGTTCAATTCCTTTTTCTTTTCCGTGTGTGGGTCAGCATACCTGCCCTCATCGCGAAAGAAATCTCCTGCCGTTTGAACGAAGAAATTCATCAAAATTGATCTCAGTTGGCGGTAGGCCTTGTTCTCCCTGAACCCTTCCCGACCCGCCTTCTCCTGAAGCATTGCGTTTGAAGCCTTGGTCAGTTCGACGATGCCAAACATCCTGCGATACGAATAGAAATAGTATCCGGCACTCAGGGTTCTGTTGCGTTCAATATCCAGCCAGTCGTAGTCCGAATCCCCGTACGGCTGTATGCGAATTCCGTCCCGGTAGATATACAGCCCGCCGTGCCGGTCTAGCTTGCGCTTTAGACGCGCATGTTCTCTCGGTTCAAGCAGAGAATCTTTTGCCATGCCCTGCATGTAGGCAAATGAAAGCTTGAATGGACCGCATAGCGTCTTCATACCGTCCGACTCGCTCCAGTTCAGCGTATAGGGATCGGGTTCCATTTGGTAGATGCCCACCGTTCCGCGAAACTGGCCATATTCATCGAACCTACCATGGAAGTGGTGGTCTACATTCTCGAATTCGTCAGGCGTGAAGAATGCACGGTCTCCGATCAATTCCTCTGGCTTTCCTTCGTCCCGGTGATCACGGAAACGAGCGATTATGGGGGGCTGTTGATGATTCGGGGTCATTGTGTTGGTAAACCCGATCAGGTTTCTTTCGAATAATGTCGCCTTGTTGTCCGCCTCCCGCTTGTCGATGTCATCGTTTATGATTGGATTCGCAGGGAGGATGTAGAAATGCGTGCCGCAACCGGAATTCGTTAGGGATGGCTCCCCCAGAAAACCGGAATATTCGCTCGGATCGACGTTAAATCGATCCATTTGTTCTCGAATCGCGGTGATCCTATTTGCATTCAGTCCAGAATCCACACTGTCCAGTATGGTGGCAGCCTCTTCGACCATTTCTCCTACTTCATCCCTGCCCGGTAGGTTTTTTGCTGAAAATTCCCGCAAGGGAATCTCAACCTCGTCCAGATTTAGTCCGGGAAGCTCGAAAAATCCCCAATGCAAATATGCGGCCACGATACTATCCGAAGGTTGACCGCCAACCCTGGCTCTTGACAAAGCCAGAACCTGGCTGCCTATCACGGCTATGGCCAGTCTCCCTATGCCTTTCTCCCCAAGTATGGGACGCTTTGGCTGATTAGTATCTATCGGCGGTAGCTTGAGGGTGCTCGAACCGATCTTGCTTTCCGTCCCCAATGTCAACCACCTCCTCTCGAAATCCTCCCGGGTCATCCCAAGCCCATCGTCCCGAAGAACAAACAAACCATCATCACGAAAGTAGTCTACTTCAACATTGCGAGCATACGCATCGTGTGCATTCTTGAACAACTCGCTGATCGCTGTCGGAATACCAGCGATCTGTTGCCGTCCCAGCATGTCGACCGTTCTTGCACTGACTGAAAACTTCGCCGTCGCCATGCGATCCTAATGCCTTTCGATAGAATTGAAGTGATCGATTATCTTGAGACCGCAGATTCTGGCCAGTTCGACGGGGACAGCGTTGCCCACCTGGCGAGCCATTGAATTCAAGCTTCCCAGGAAATGAAAATTATGCGGAAACGTCTGGATGCGGGCAGCTTCTCGTACACTAATTGCTCGGTCTTGAACAGGATGACCGTACCGTCCATTAGAAAGGCTTATACATCTGGTCGTCAGCGCCGGGGCTGGGCGGTTCTTGTGCATTCTGCCGTAGACGTCGGTATGACCCGAATGGGCTTTATGACATTTCAACTGAAGTTTTTTCGGCCAGTCCAGCCGAGTGCCTCCTTCAGGAGTCGACGAAATCCGTTGAAGGTTAAGAGAAGACAGACGGGCAGCGCGATGATTAGGATCTTTTGGATGGGTTTCTCCTGCTTTAATCGGCGGGAGGTCGGAGATCCAGTCCCAAACAGTGGGAAGTACAGGACTATCAGTTCCGGGACCATGCGTCGGGTCTGGCAATTTGATTGATCCGTGTAGACTCGCCACGAGAATCAGTCTTCGCCTTCTTTGCGGAACGCCGAAATTGTGAGCGATAACAGTGTCATGGTCATGACAATACCCCAAGAGGTCAAGCAATCCGATAAAATGCTCGAATTGATCCTCGCCCTGCCCAGCTTGGTTAAAGCCCGGCACATTCTCTAGAAAAATGTATTCAGGAAGAAAATATTCGATGAACCGATGAAACTCCTCCAGCAAGTTTCTTCTACCATCATTAGCCCATCGATTCCTAGTCTGGATGGAGAAAGGCTGGCATGGAGCACAAGCGCCGAATACCAGTGAATGCCCATTGCGTCGCTTGATATATGGAGCCACATCTTTTACCGTTATCTGTTGGATATCGGCACATATGAATTTTGCCTTGCGGAAATTATATTCAAAAGTCCTTTTCGCATCAGGATCCAAGTCAAGGCCAAAACGTACTTTCATGCCCGCTTCCAGCATCCCCCTGCTCGTGCCTCCACACCCGCTGAAAAAATCGAAAAAATCCATCTGCATATTGTATTAGTCCGCTAAGATTGTCTGACGCGATGTCGAAAGCTGATGATGACTGCAAGACTGGAGCGCATTTTTATCAGTCTCCATATTCTCCGCATTCGTCATTTTTATAATTACTTGAGTCAAATTGATGCTGGCTCAGCCTCCGATGAGATTCATTTGGGTGATGCTCTTCAAACAATCTTTGATATCTGGGTTTATTATGGACAAGACATTCCACGGTAATGTCGAGTCAATCACATTCCCGGAATTGCCTGAACTCATATTGTACCCTGCTCTCTGCAAGTAGTATTATCGCCGTTTTTATGCTTCGATGATTCATATGGATACTTGCTGGCAGTGCAAGAGCACTTCTCCTTGGCAGACCTTTAGACATGCATCAGTGCTTCATTAATTCTTACTCAATCAATCTCATTGGGAAAACTGCCTGTCAAATTTCAGGCTTTTTTCGCTCCGTTACATCAACCATTGTGGCGGCCCGCTCCCGCTCTTTTAAACAAGTTAGATACACCTACTCCTTCGTTTATTGTATTCGATTTAGAACTGCACTCAAAACCATGAGCCCTAACCCATAAATGGAAAACATGGAAGTACCCCCAATGTCTAGTGTGGCGTGGTTTTCGAGGGAGCTGGCATTTCACCCAGTGGATGATTCCAGACCCAGAGTCGAAACCCACAGTGCATAATGATTTTTCGCCGAATACAGAACACCCTATATCAGGATTAGGGTGAGAAAGTACCCTGATCTCAAAATAGGAATCGACCTTATAATCGGGAATGCGCCAAATTGGCATCGAAGCGGAAGCAAGTATGAATTTGATAGCAAATGCCATGAAGTCTTGAGGATTTAGGGTCTCTTCTCCATTACAGTACCTGCAATCTTTCCGTAATGGATAAAGATCAAAAAAAGAATGCACGCTTTTCGAACGCTTCGATGATCCGCTTGACACTCTCCGATACGGACAATTTCGAAGTGTCGACGGTCACATCTGGATTTTGCGGAGGTTCGTAAGGAGAATTCACCCCAGTGAAATATGGTATTTCGCCATTTAGAGCCCTCCGGTATAGGCCTTTCTGGTCCCGGCTTACACAAACCTCAATCGGACAACTGCAGTACACCTCCAGCCAGTCTTCAGGACGATCAAGCATTCGTCGCGCTCTTGAACGGTCCTCTTCAAAGGGTGATATGAATGCAGTCAGGACAACCACACCCGCTTCAAGAAAAAGTTTCGCCACATGGCCAATTCTCCGGAGATTCTCCGACCGATCACAATCCGTGAAACCAAGGTCTCCACACAAACCGTAGCGCACATTATCACCATCAAGCACGATTGTTCGAACACCCTTGTCATGCAGCTCTTTTTCAACAGCATGGGCAATGGTTGACTTGCCGCTCGCCGAAAGCCCCGTGAACCAGACTATGATGCCCCGATGCCGGTTCATGTTTTCCCGGTCTTCGCGTGTTACGCCAGACTGGTACCAGTAGGTGTTCGGCGATTTACTGTCGCGAATTGCCATTGCTATTCATTGTCGTCCAAAACTCGGTCTGCCTGAGTCGCAATCATAAAATTGACTATACTCCAAAAAAACTCCCTAAGCTCATTTGGTGCAGATACTGTCGGGAAACGGAGCAACAATAATCGGGGCTACCGTTACGATATAAGCAAACAGGGAGCACCGACTTTGCTCAACCGTCTTTTCTGCAACACCTGCATGCAATCCTTCGCGGTCATGTGTAGAGAAATCTTTGTGTCGCGCCCGACAGCACCAGACAGGTCAGGCATCCAGTAGCGCAAGCCCCGGTATCAATTCCGATGCGATTGTGCCGAACTTCTGGTTCTGGTGCATAAAAATGGCCATGGACAATCATTTTCCCGTGATCTCGCTCGTCATCGGCAAATTTTTCACAACCCCACATTAAATCTTCATCTCTCTGTACTGCAAGTGCTTTGCCCGGCCTGATGCCTGCATGCGTGAATGCATAGTCGCCTTCGACATGCATGCTGGACAATCCAGACAGGAAGCTCCGGTGGCTGGCAGGCAAGACATTCTGGAATTGCTTCCAAGAATTCGTCACCTGTCCCGATCGGCAGGCAATTCCATAACTCAGCAATGTGGCATCGCCCCCTACGGAGAACCAATACTCGCCCACTGATTCATCTTCAAGATATGCGAGCAGTAATTCATCGTGGTTTCCCTTAAGGAAAACCGCTTCAAAGCCTGGCATTGGGCCAGAGAGTAACAGATCAATTACCTGCCGAGATTGCAGTCCGCGGTCCACGTAGTCGCCAAGAAAAACTAAAACACGCCGATTCGCTGTTTCGCCAGCAACATCGTGACGAATCATGTCAAGCATTTTGGCGAGCAGATCAACCCGCCCATGAATATCACCTATCGCATAGACATGAGTATCGTCTGGAACTGAATGAGTTTTGTAGTGCATCGAATGCTGTACTCAAAAACCGGGTTGCAACGCACTGAACATCATCATTGAAAACCCGCACTGTTTCAAGCAGATTCGGGATTTCATTATTTGCAATAATTGGCGTATTCTAATAGGAAAGCGTTCCCGTAATTTATCGCATTACAGGCCCATTGACATGGGAAAACATCAATTTTCAGGGTTAATCAAAAGCTGGACGACAGCTGGCCGGAGACAATATCAAGAATGATCGCGCAAGCGGCTGATACTTTGAATTATTCCTGACTTCTTTCACCTGCAGCCTGAATACTTTAGACTCGGCCTCAAGGCCTATACCAGAAAGCTGCCGCTCTTAAGCACAGGCGCAACAATTCATGTACCAACCCGCGCAGGGAAGTGGCCGCCAATCTAGTCTGCATCTGATCTAATAGGCGGGCTACACCTTGCAGACCTTTCCCTCCCCCGGGTCGCAACCAGAGACTCCAAGTTTTCCGCCTCTGTTGCAAGATCCATGGCCCGGCTACCAATGATGCGCCAGACTCCGGCAAATCCATACTGAATGTCTCATTACACAGCTTCAATGCGGTGCCGAATACAGCCCTTGGCGACAACCCCTGAGACTGGGCATGTTTTAGGGCTTTCATGTAGCCGTCCTCCGTCATAATATCCATCAGCGCAGCAATATCACAAAGCCACTTCAGACGACTCCACCTGTGCAACTGTCCGTGTACGCACAGGTATATCAACAAATCACTATTGCCCATGGTCCGGAAGGGCGCCCCATTGATTTCAACCTGCATCGCCCTGCTGTCCAGTTCTTCAAAGGAACTGTGTAACAGGTAAGGGTTATTCGTTAAGCGATGGTGCAATTCAAGCACGCCACCCGGACCGGAGAAAGTCCTGTTATTTACATACCGGTCAAAGTAGCGATTCAGGACCGATTTCGGTTGCCAGGGTGGCGACCTGGGTTTCCAACCATTCATGCAAAGCGCATCGACTGCCGAATTCATAGCTACCGGAGGAATCAAAATGTCAATATCGCTGTTTTCCCTAGCAAGTGGGGCACCGTACAGGTGCTCGCTGAGAGGCATTCCCTTCAATACCAAGACAGGTATTCCATGTTGATCAAGACACTCAACCGCTAGATTCAGGCCCGTAATCTGCATTAATCCTCTGGCATTCCATGCTTGACGCAATGGCGCCATTATTTCCTCAACTTCCGGATCCAATATGCAGGCATGACGCAGACCCAGGCGAATCAAGGCAAGGACTCTGTGCCGTTCCGCTAAATGTACAAAAGATGACCAGTCGTCAACTCTGGCTAATATCTCCTGATTCGACTGCCGATCACCAACCTCCATGGCCTCGCGCAGCCCTGCGAGCAGCTCCCCAAATACTTTTTCCATGTTCATAGACGAGGATTTTTCCATGGAATTGGGGTTGTGCACTCACCAGCCTCGGCAATGTACCATCAGCGATATGTCATTCTGGCCGGGTGCCTGCCGCCTAGCTTCTGTTTTATTATTTATTCCACGAAGAAGAAAATGTTGGAAAGGCCTCATAGGATTCAACCTCTTCACCTCCGATAACCGGTATGCCGTCAACCGTTAGCCAAGCATGATATTGAAGATCATGATTCGAAATTATGTTGCGCCGGACACCAAATACCAATACGCTGTCTACTCTGCGATGCCTCAACATCCACTGCACTGCCATTGCCTGATGAAGGCAACGAGAATCAAACGGTAAATATCGAGCTACTTTTCCCACAGCATTCCCCACCTTTCGAGGAAGAATCGGGTCAAGAGATCCTGTTTCTGCTTTTTCTGCATTAGATGACGATAATCCCGCCCCCTTGGTCGCAAGCTGTTGAGCAATAACTGGCAAGCTACGACCAATATCCTTGCCGTGCGCTGCAAGAGGCTCTCCCCGCATTTCAGGTTCGGATTCCGTATGCAGCCAACGCAACCAATAACGAGCCGGCATAAATCGCGTGATCATTCGGGCAAGCGATAGGTATGAGGCAGTCTCTATTACCAGAGCCTTATCGGAAAATGAGAGTTTGCCAAACCGCCGGATTCCATTGCGAAGCGTGGACACTTTCATGCAAATCATCCTGATAAATGTTGCAGGTGGAATTGCTTGTTCACTAGGACTCAGGTCTATAAAGAACGTCTTCACTATTAGGACCTGCATACCGTCCGCTATAGGTTTCATTAATATCGATTACTGTCACCTGTGGATGCGCCCACGGTGTTTTTGCCTGGTTTTTCTTGATGGGGGGGGGGGGGGGTAATGTCGTCAGACTTGATCATTTTTGCTCGTTTAATCATTGCTACTCTCCAAGCGGTTAAGGAACTCGTATTTTAGCCCAAGTTTAATAGCGGTCAAGCCACTGCAGTGAATTTCGGGCATGAATCGCCCCGATTTCAGGCGATTCCCATCAAGCAACGGCATGAATGTGCATGATTGCGACATTTCCCACCGGAATCGCCAAAAGCAGCGCCATGCTTTAATGGGGCGCCCGGGAAAGCCGCCTGCAACTGTTGTAGAACTGCCTTGTTTGACACGGCATTCACGACATGTTCATCCGAGAGACCAGGGCGGCATCTTCCCGGGACGTGGCTGGTACACCACGTTCTGGCTGGTCGAGACCTGGCGCGAAGGCCCTGGAGATGCTGGGGCTGCCGGAGCTGCTGGACCGTCCGGGCTTCAATCGAAGGCAGCGCCCTGGGCGAGATGCCGGACATCGACTTCGGGGCGCTCAGCGACATGGGTGAGACGGGGTACCGGGACGAGATCGAGCGGCACCTGTTCGACCTGGCTATGAGCCTGTTCTCCATCACTCCGACGGTGGCGTTCTACGACCTGACCAGCACCTGCTTCGAAGGCCGGGCGGACGGCAACGCGCTGGCCCGGCACGGGCGCTCGAAGGAGAAGCGCAGCGACTGTCCGCTGATGACCCTGGCGGTGGTCATCGGCGCCAGCGGATTCGTCGTGAAGTCCCGGGTGTTTGCCGGCAACGTTGCCGAGCGCACCACTCTGGAAGAGATGCTCTCGCAGCTGGGCTTCGGGCGCGATGCGGTGGCGGGGTGTTTCTGGCCCAATGGTGAATTCCAGGCGAGAGAGTCCGCGGCCGTTTCCGGCAGGTCCCGGATGGGTCCAGAGGCAAAAGGGAGTCAGGGCAGCCGGCAGGTTAGCATCCGTCAGGGTACTTCCTTGATCAGGACCAGGCTGGCCGGGCTGACCTCTAGGACCCACTGCCGGGCAGGTGCGCTCCGCCGAAGTCGGTGCTATCGCCTGATAGACGCATCGGTCGTCCAGGGCACTCTCTTCGTCGATCGAGTACAGGTCTAGTCCGGTACCTCGAGCACGACCTGCCCGGTGCGGCAACAGCTCGATGAGCATCGCTGAAACCATCAGGCCTGCCCGGGAGGTGCCCCTAATCCATAAATAGAAAGCATGAGAGTACCCCTCAACGCCTTGTGTGGAGGGATTTTCGAGAGGTCTGAGGAATCACCCAGTGGGTGATTCCAGGTCGGGTACTGAAACCCGCAGTACATATGGCTTTGCGCCCAATGCCGAAAACCCTATTTTGTGTCTGCCAGAAAACCCGGAATTCGGACAGACACTAAATACCAGCAATGCAAATTTTCAGACTGTGTCGCCGGGCTGAACATTTACGACCTGACCCTCATTCTCTTTCTGGGTCAGTGTAGCTACAGACTCCCATGGGCCACACGCAACCGTTCTCCCTGAATCAAGCACCAGGACGCAGTCTACCTCGCGAAGCACAGCAACGCTATGAGTAATGACAATAACCGTTGTATGTCCTCGCAAACCGCACAAGCTCTGAACCATATGGTTCTCATTGCTAGAATCAAGTTGGCCTGTCGGTTCGTCAAGCACAAGCAACTTCGGATTGCGCAGTAATGCAGCTGCCACCGCCACACGCTGGCGCTCTCCGCCTGACAAACGACTCCCGCGGTCTCCAACCAAGGTTTCAAGCCCGTTCTGTAAGGTATAGACAAACTCTGCCGAAGCTAGTTGAAGAGCCTCATGTATCTCTTCTTCCGTTGCACCTGGATTCGCCCATAAAAGGTTGCTATGGATACTTTCATGCAATAGAAACGGTTCTTGAGCAACATAGGCAACACTCCTCCGCCATTTCCTAAGATCAGCATTTGTCAACTTGACGCCATCCACGAAAATACTGCCGCGGCTTGGTTCCAGCAGACCCAATAACAAGTCTGCAAGAGTTGTCTTGCCAGACCCAGAGGGACCAGTAATAGCGAAAATCCCTTTCCCCGGTATATTCAAGGAGATATGGTTAAGGACACACTCCGATGCCCTGGGATATTTGAATTCAAGATTCTGCGTCCTTATCTCTTTTTCAACTGCAAAGACCGAATCGCATGCCTGAAAAGGCTCGGCATTAACTTGCAATTCATCCATCATAGCCATCAGTTGGGTATAGGCAGGCAGTGCATTGATCAGCATTTGTGTCTGCCTCAGCAATTTCAGCACATTGGGAATGATTCGTGAAAACACGACGACAATCAAGGCCAGCTCTGGCAGGGTCATACTTGCACTTACACTCAAGTAAAGCACAAGTCCTGCCAGCAATGTCGCAGTAGTGAATTGCAAGGCTGCATGTGTGCCTGAATTCAGGGAGGCAAAATTGACCTGTTTCTCGCGCACTTCGGCAACTTGATGTTGAAATCGTTGTACATGAGCACATTCGGCGTTCTGGCTCTTGGCAGGCTTTAGTCCGTCAAGAAAGTCGGTCACATAGCCCCTTAGAATACGTCCTTTTCCAGTCAGTTCTTCTCCCAGAGAGTGTGATCGCCGCAGCATGGGGCGGCTTGCAATGGTTAACCCCACCCCAAATATCACGGCTACCATGGTTACCTCAGGCGATACAAGAATGGCGATGGTGAACTGTGCTGTTGCCAAAATAACCGCAACAAGCATTTGCAGTAAGTTAAATCCAGAGTTGCCCACCTGTTGAATGTTGTTGGTGAGCATATACTGAATATCCGACCTACGGTGATTTAGCAAATGTCCCCAGGAGGCATTTGCAATCGCCACGTACAGTTCTTCGCTAATTCGATCCTTGAATTCCGTCTGTAGCCGAACGCTTAACACTCCGCGATACCATAAAACAACGGAACGCAATGCCGCAAGGACAAGAAATACAGCCAGTACACCCTGCACAGTAAATGGCATGCCCAGAGATGTCGCAATCTGGACTACTTTCTCAACGACGGGAGCAATTTCATGACCGTCATTAGCCATCCCGACCAATGTTAACAAGGGAATGATCAGCATCAGGCCAAACGCCTCGGTTACGCCCGAAATCAACACAAGTAGCACTACAAGAAAACTATCCCTTGGAGAAGTTGAAATTAGCTTGGAGATGAGCTGGGCCGCTATTGCATGCAAAGCTGATTCAGAATTATCATGACTTTTTATCGGTCTAAAACGCATGCTCAACACCGGGTTGCAATCAAAAGCGGTCGAGAGTGAAATAGTGTCACTAGCATAGAGTTTCCAGGTTCATCAAAATCGTCAAATTACGTTTCACACTGCCACCTGTCTCGAAGAAAGTAAATATTCGGCCATGAATGGTCCATACTGATGTACTCTCCCCCACAAATTAGCATGGGATGGTCCTGCATCATAGTGGTTGCTTTTGACGCAGCATCGGAGTGCTTCAACCTCATTTTGCCTCTTGTGGTCCGTGCATGCTGCCTCGCTTGAGCCGAGATAAGCAGGCACATATCGATCGATGCTTGTTGCGATAGAAAGTCGTGATACGGGTCAATCAGAATCCAGCGAACCCATTATTGAAATTCTCTATGGGATTCAGTGCCTATGTTGAGTTAGGACTGATAATTACACCCCAATTCCACTATGAAGTGCAACACTCTGTGGAATTGAGCAATATTAAGGAGGATTACACATATAGTCAAAGGCTTGCAGGAATATTCCAGCAAGATATCGGTCAGAACTTCAGGTTCAAGGATGCCTGAATTTCGAAACGAAGGCAAGATTACAGCGGATCAGCGTTCCAAAATGCCCCAATTCGGGAATACAGTCAGACAACAGTACGGAAAATGCTGGTCAGATATGCTCCTGAAAGTGGTTTGCTATGCACTCGGCGAGCCCATCGGGTGCCATTCTCTCATCGGGTTGTCTAACCTGGATTACTGGCACGTTTTTCGAAAATTCTACCAGGGTGGAAAAGTGCGTCTCCGGGTTCATCAATACTTTGACCAGATGGCGGCGATGCGTGTGTCTGCGCAAGATTTGAAAAACATTGCTGGGCTTCGCCCGGATGAACTCAAGGTGTTGGCTAGTCTTGGGATTGAACACATAAGCAGAATGGACGGTTATCGGCTTTGATATGAAACCTTTTACGGGCAGCAGGTATTTGTCGCCGCCCTCTTTTGCCAACTGCAGATTTTCAGCTGAGAGACCAAGTCGGCTGAATGCGTCGGCCAAAAGTCGCAGGGTTGGATAGCCTGGTATTGCCAGCAATAGCCCTTGTGAGGTGATGCGTATAGGAGTGACGTCATCAGCGAGAATGTTGAAACCCCATGCCGCCATCGCCGCGGCATGCGTGGATTTGCCTGCACCTGATCGTCCACAAAAAAGCACTGCTCCGTGCTTCGTGCGTACAGCACTTGCGTGTAGCGTGAGCAAATCACGTTGTTGTAACAGGGCAGTGAAAGCAGTCCCCGCAATATAGACTGCGGCGAGGCTTCTAGTTCTTTCGGCCGACCAAACCGTGATCTCGCGTCCGGTGCTTACCCGAATGCGGAGATCATTATTCACCCGCAAGAGATAATCGCCGGTCGCAACGTCCCAGTGCCTATTACTTAACTTTGGATTATGCAAATGTTGTGGCACTGCACCGTAGCGCACTATCACATCCGTTTCCCCGGGTTGCTCCCTCCCGAATTGTGGCAACCGTACCTCGGAACGGATACGCAAACCGTATGCAATGTAATATCTGACGCGTGTCACTTTCCTCTCGTGCAGGCTGCTCCATCGAACACCTCGAAAATGAAATGTACCCTGTCTTTACAGCCACCGTTATAAGCACCGTGAGGTATTTTGTTGTTGACTTCATAGGCGTACCCTTTTCGCAGGTGGTGTGCAACTTTGTTAACGATGATCTTGGCTGCTATTTCGGTACGTACTGGGACGTGTATCTTGTGCACATAGAAAGCGGCGGGGCCACCGTCAATGTGGGTATCAATTCGGTGGCCAGCTGTTAGCGATGCAAACATTGCCTTGGGATACACTGGTTCCGTGAAACCATAGGCAGCACTAGCCTGGTGCATGATCGGTAACAGCAACCGGCCCCATATTTTCCAAGCAGGGTTGGAACTGAACGACCAGATGTCCTTGAAACTGCAGAATCGAAAAATAATATGTCGGGTATGATGAAAGCAATCAAAATTATTCGGCTTGTGTTCATCTTCCATGCGCCAGACGTTCTCCGTGAGTTGATTCAGGATAGCTTCGAGCGGTGCGATGTCGACGGGGCCGAGCAGTCGAATGCCGGCAGGTGCAGGCGGCTTGCAGACTTTCGGCGGTTGAACCAGCTTATTCTCATCAGAATTTTGCTGGGTGTTTGCGGTTTCCTGGTTGGACTGGAACTCTGTCATTGATCCACAGCGTCATCCGAATCCAAACTAACCAGTTCGAGATCTCTGAGTTTTGCGACAAACTCAGAGAGGTCATTGAGGCAAGTTTCTTCGTCTACATCAAACTCGATAATCAGTGCATCGCGCAGCTCGATTATCGTTGGCTTATCTTCCAGCATCGCCCATATGCGGGAACCAACAGGATCCAACTCCAGGTACTTTCCAGACCTGGTATCGAGCATCACCACCTGATCATCGAGTTCGGTGAACACTATCGATTCTTTGCGTATAAGAGGGGCAGAAATTGACAAAGACATCACTGTACAATTCTGGAAATACTAGTAGGGAATTTGGGGTTATGCTCGTTTCGAGTCAATTTTACTCGAACTTTTCATGCTGATTGTCTACAACTTATCGACTATCAGATGTTATCGCAATGATAGGACTTCTCAAGTCCAGACTGCATGCCGGTCGACACAAGACGACATCTTGCATGAGATTTACCTTTCACAATATGTGCAATCGGTTGCCAGAGAGCATATCAACATTTCGCAATAGGTCAAAGTGCCTCTGCGCGGATTCCAAGCAGATTACGCCTCTCTCCGCCAACCACCCCATTCCGATAAGATGAACCGGCTTTCCACGGCTATGGTACTCTTTGGCATACCCGCGTTTCCACCGAAGCTCAGGCTACCTCCCGCAACCCGATGCCGAATTGCTTTTATCTCCCGCAATTTCACAGACACTGCAACAAATCTTTTCTTGCTTCTACTGGATCAAGATCTACTGTAATATCCTTGACCTAAAATCGAAAGCGTTAAGGATATATTGTCCTGTAGTTTCACGAGCACGACTGCTCGGATGACATGATGGTTTTCATGACACATGGCAAACTGCGCGTTCATAAGTATCTCTTGTCTTATATCCAGATGCAGTTTGGCTCTCCACAACTAATTCCCTAATACTCGGAGTAAGCCATAGCTTGCGTGATTCAATATTCGCGAGAGAGATGGATACTAGAAACCTCCGGGCCTGTCATCGGCCGGGAAGCATTAATGCTTCTTGACCAGCTCATGATCCTGCAACCTCTGTTGCATGGTTGGTGGAAAATATAGATTAGCGGACAATGCTGCTCTTCGTCAATCCTACCACAATTCCAAATGCCATTTCCAGTACTTCCTCATTTCAACTCCGTCCGCCAGTCGAGAATCCGTAACGCCCGACTCATTTTTCCCTCCTGCCTGCTCTTGTCACCAGCCATGCGTTTTTCCATGCACCTTCTCAATCTGGCCATGTCGACGTATTGTGCGCGCAATGGATCAGAAGTTCGTGAATCCAGATGCCGGGCAATCACCGGCAACGCTCCGGCCATTGCCGCATTCAAATGAAGATAGCGGACCGGGTCCGTTTTGACGGACTGCTCCAGTATTTCAGGAGGAAGCACGGAACGGAGTGACCGCCGGAAGAACCAGCGCGTACGCTTCTCTGCCCTGAACTGTTCGGGCGGCAGGCCCAGTACAAACTCGATCAGGCGGCGGTCGAGTAGCGGGTAGCGGTACTCGATTCCCTTTTTTGCTCCGCTGGATGTCCAGTCCTCCATGCGCCGCTCAAGATGACCCTGGTCAAGGCGTTTCAACTGAGTATCCCGTACACTCCTGCCATGCGCTGCTTCCCTCCGTTTCGGATACTTTCGTGCCATGGCAGCATCAATGAAACTGCGATTAAGGCTTGGCATTTCCCCACGGAAAAATGCGACAGCATACCTGACTGCGCCAGAGTGCTTAGACAATCGCAATATGGCGGAAACCAAGATTCGCCATGTTCTGATGGAAAGGATCCCGGTTTCCCGGAACAGGCGAACCAGGTTTCCGATGCGAAGCAATTCATCGAAATAGTCAAAACCCCTACAGGAACAGACCTCATCGCCGCCCCAGCCAGACAGCATCACGGCCACGCCGAGATCGGCAGCAGATTTCTGCACAAGACTTTCGTGAATCAGGGTACCAGATGAGTCCGGAAACCGGACAATATCGCGTTCCAGAATATCCAGTATGCTTTCGGTGGACAAGGCATGATATCGGGCCTTGAGGTTTTCCTGCCGGCAGACAGACCGGATCAGCCTGTACTCATTCTCCTCTGCCTCTGTCAAATGATCGCCCGGGGGCGGATGCCAGCAGAACATATGCGGGCGCTGCTGCTTAGAGTCCCTCAATTCACGGGCCGCCAGCACAGCCACGCTCGACGAGTCCAGTCCTCCGCTCAAGTGGATGCCCACTGAAGGCACGTCCCGAATTCGATGGCGAACGGACAGACTGTACAGATCGACAAATCCCCGTTCATAGTCCTCGTCTGAATCAAGGTGCACATCCGGCACATTCTCTGGATGCCACCAGCGGCTCATATGTAAAGTGCCATCGTGAACAGTCATGACATGTCCGGGCAACAAAGTGCGCACTTCCCGGAAAAAAGTGGCTTCACGCTCCTGCATGACTGCCATCAGGTATGAGACAACATATTCCTCGTCCAGTTCGTCATCCACTTCCGGCAGTGCAAGCAACGCGGCAATATCGCTTGCGAAAGCGAAGATTCTCCCCGGAATGTGCGAATAGAAAAATGGCCGGATGCCAAGAGCATCGCGGACACAGAACAGCTGATTCCTTCGGGAGTCCCATATCGCGAATGCGTAATCACCATAGACATGAAGTGGGCAATCCTCACCCCAATGCTCATAGGCACGAATCAGGATTTCGCAATCCGGGATGTAGGCATCTTCAGGGTCAGCAACACCCAGCAGTTGAAGAAGTTCTGCCCGGTTGTCCAGCCGCACATCAGCTATTATATCCAATCCTCTGGCCGACAAAAAAGATCTTGATATGCCGTTTTCGGATTCGTCGGCACAATCCCGCAACTCCCGGCAACCAAAGGTTACGGCACCCTGCCTGAAACACCGGCAACACCCCAGTCCCGGAAGGGCATCCAGCATGGCATTCAGCGCAGGAGAACTGGTACCCTCTTCACCCTGGTCATATGTCCCACATATTGCAAGCGCCAATTTTCAACTCCGTTTTTATCTCGAACCCGCAAAGTTGTTATGCTGCATGATGCAAATGCCGAAGTATCAGGATTCCTGTAAAAATGAAATGATATCCCCCGGGGGGCTGACTCAACTTCTATTGAAAATGAATTTGGAGATCACAAGGTAATGCCATGCTAATTCACAGGGAGACCCCGCAAGTAGTCCCCCAATGACGGTATTGGGATCCAGCAGTGTTTGGGAAGATCCTCTGTTTCCATCAGGACACCTGCATGCAGGGCATTGGATGGAAAACCACAAAAAGCCTTGGAATGTTCCAGCAGGGTAGCCGTCAGATTGCGTAGCTTGGAACAGGACGAGTCCCCATTCGCTGCTTTTCCTGCTTCTATGGCGATATACTGGTAGATGGCCGGATCTTCGGAACATCGCCTGAGCCTGCCAAGCTCCAGAGTGCGAGACAAAAGCCCCTTGTCAAAATTTTCACCATGATCGCAAATCACCTGACAGGCGGCAACCGATACGCCGTTTATGTGCTGGGGCCAGCCCTGGGACAGTTCGGCGAGGGCATCCACCCATCCCTTATGGTCTTTGGAAGATCCCTTGAAATCGTAGGTAACAAAGACAGTTCTGATGGCACTCGCTGTCTCTTCATGCGATAGTAAGTCCAACGTTTTCACCCTGCTTCTCGGAAGCCGTGACAAGCCGCATTTGCTTAATACATCCTCGGCATCACTCAAACCAAAGAAAGGTATTACCAGCGGAATACTCCGGGTATTTCGATACAGGCAGTAAAGCATGCCTTTAGTCATGTCATCTTTCACGGTATTTTGTGCTTCATCCACGAATACGACGACATGACAATTGCCAAGCAGTGGATGTACATGTTCGAATAACCACTAGGGAGATTCTGCCAGTTCCTTTTTACTCGGGGATGCCCCGCTGCTGACTGAGATATCCCGTAGGGTATCTCCCTGAGAAGCTGTCTGCCCTTCTCAATGGAGTTTTTCAGGGCGGCGGGTATCCGGGTGTCTGAATGATTCGAGAGACGTTCATTTTCTGCATTTGCCGCTGAAACCGCGGACCGAACAACCGTATTTGGCATTTCAGACTCGATGGATCTATCAATACCGCATCCCGAAAAACCTCATATTCGTCATCACGACCCCGAAAGAATGCTTCACGTCCGGATTCTGGCCGGTCTGTACGTCGCAAGCACTTTTCCAGCGGCATTGGACTTACGGGTAGCGGTTTTGGAGAAAGCACTTCATCCAGTAGTAACGCGTGTAAATTATGCTAATAAAGATAACTTCTTTCCTCCTAACAGGGGCGAGTAGTTACAAAACAAGTTGACAAGGTTCGAAAATTAGCATGGTACGGTTTCTGGATATGGTCAACTCGGGTGCGGTTCAACTTTCAGCTGGCTGGTAGTAAAGTCCTTCTGTGTCACCTTCAATAAATGCACTTCCGGTTTGCGACCGGATGTCCAATTCCCCTACATGAGGGGCCGACCATGGCTTGCGCAATTCATTATTGGAAAAATCTCTGGAGGGGGGGGGGGGTGAAAATTCAGGACTTGCCATCGAATCGGTATAATCAAAATCTCTTGTCTTGTTCGTCATTCTCATATCCTCTGTTATATGGATTGCTGTCAAAGTAGGTCAATGGACAAAACCACTCTCCGTAAAATATTACCACATTTCCAAATGCTGTTTCCGGCATTTCCTCATTTCCGTCCATCAGGAAGCCGTAATGCCTAGTCCTAGAAGGGCATCCAGCATGGCATTCACCGCAGGAGTTCCTGCATCCTTGTCGCTTTAGTCATATGCCCCCGCATATCGAAAATACCAATCACCACCTCCATTCTATTTTTAACCTGCACACTTGTTTCTTGCCATACTCAATTAACCGTAAAAAATTGCAATTCGATAGCCATTCATGGCTTGGCATAATGAACATCCTGCCCATCCAGATAACCTAGTCTTTCCATCACTGTACCATGTCTTTCTATGATGCATCGTACTTGTTCATCAGACAATGTGGCTTTCCAGTCACCAACCTCTCCTTTTCGGAAGAAGTTTGGAGCTGTCGGCTGCTTCATCTTGAACTCGACAACAGCTTCCTGTACCTGCAGATTATCAAAACTTGAATTTTCCACAGCCTGAACCAGCTTCGCCTGATCCTGATCCAGGCCGCAAAAGTCAATGGTTTCTGACAGGACCCGATCCGGATTCTTATGCATTGACTCGTAACTGACAATCTTCATCGGCAGCGTATCCTGATCAAGCCAGCTTGATACATTGCGACTCCAGTCAGAGACCAATTGGGGCAAAGCCGGAAAAATACCTGAATGTCTATCTGAAAGCATGGCTTTTCCATCATTCATAATCCCTATTGACCTATTGATTTCACATTGATTATGGTGTGCATAGGATATCACAATATCAAGAGGATTACGTATGATATAGATGACTCCGCTAATGGATTCTGGCGAGAATAGCGGATTGCCTTCTTGCGAACAAATATACGGTTCATGGGTTTTCGCAAACGCAACTGACTCCACATCCATCGCCAGCAACTCATGACACTTTGGCCGATGTTGCAGGATTTCATCATAAGTCATGATCGCGGATGACAGACCAAGGTTCTCGTCGAAATAATGTCGGCTGAAGAGACTAATACCCACCAGTTTGTTAATGGACACCGGTTCATCACTTTCGGACAAGTAATTTGACAAAAGCGCCCGCATCCATGTATTGCCGGATTTGGGATAGGAGGCTAGCAGGATAATGGACATACCGATCAGGCAGGGGGAGGAAGACGTACCGAGATTTGTTCAGCCAAGGTTGCAGGCGGGCAGTTGATTACCGGGAGCGAAAGGCACTCCACCGTGGAGTATCGGGCAATGGCGGTAACGTTATGGAAGTGACCTGAGCCTTTGCCAAGTCCCTGTAGCAGATGGGCACGGCAGGCCAGGTCAATCAGGCGAGCCACTGCCCTGACGGGAGCAAGGGGTTTTGTATCAATCTTCTCTAGGTTTTTGCTGACAAGCACATAAACAGCATGCAATGGAATGTCCTTGCCATGAAAATACGGGACAGAAACCAGAAAACTCTCAAGTTCTGGACGTATCTGCATCTGGATATTCTTGCTCCAGATCCCCTGGAGAGTGTTTATGGATCGTGTCCATAGGCGGATTTGAGGAAATCCGCAAAATACACGAGGGCGAGAAACATCATTTTTCCTGACGGCGACAATCCCGTCGGCAACGAGCGGATATCCCATATCACATAAAGCTGCAACCACTGTTGACTTTCCTATTCCGGCTGACCCTGCAAATACAACCGCTCCTTCCCTCGTTGCAATAGCACTCGCATTGAGTGCAAGAACATCCCGCAAGTGCAGACAGACGGCCAAAATAGAATCAAGAATATAGATGATTGATTGCCTGTTGTTACCCTCTGCAGCAAACAAGACTTCCCTCCCTCCCTCTGAAATCAGACAGCGAGAAACACCTTGCACATTAAGTAGGCAGATGCCGTTTGCAACCTGGAAATAGCCCCGGGTTTCAGTTGCTGACTCAAGCGCCTCGGGAACTTTGCCATTACGTATTGATATATCCGGATCGTTATGTTTCGATTCAACGTGCCAGGGCAGCTCGATTTGCGAACCAATGTTCAAACCATATCCTCGGTAATGGTACAGCTGGTTCAAGTCAACCTTGCGGTTCTTGTAGGGTGTATCGGATCGGGAGATTTCTCTCTCGGTACGATAAAAATGGTCTGCTTGTTCCCTCACTGCAACTGGAATTGGGGTTGGCAATCGTTCTATCTTTCAGTATAGTTTGGCTCTGGTGCCGGATTCGGATTTATGACGATTCTAGTGTTGATTACGGAAAATCTGGGCGGAGTTGTGTCGGCTATCACGGTCTGGCTGGAAATTGCTCCTTGAGGATTTCTGAAAGATCCTGCACAAGCCGGGAGTTGCCCAATGATGGAAATAGGTTATAGTGTTCGCCTGGATCCGTGTCAAGATCAAATAGCTCTCCCCACTCAGGATGTTGTGGATAGCTCGTCAGGCGCCATTTCCCGGTGCGTATCGTCTGGTTGTATAAATCCTTCCTGACCCTTGGGTGGTATTCGCCGAAATCAAACTCCCGAAGACCGGTCGATTTTTCCTGCAGTAGCGGAAGCAGGCTTGTCCCATCTCCCGGTGGCATTGCATGCTGAAGTCCAGCCAGATCGAGAATTGTCGGAGCGATATCCATATGTCCGGTCAAGGCTCCGACACGGATTCCCGGAGTGATGCCCGGTCCCTTCATCAGCATGGAAACTTCGGTCACCTGTCTGTACGATGCCGGGCCCTTGTGCAGAATGCCGTGATCTCCCAGGTATTCTCCGTGATCGGACGTGAAGACAACCACCGTATTTTCCGCAAAGCCTTTGTCCGACAGCGCCCCGAGTATCCTGCCGACCCCGTCATCGATCATTTCGATCATCGCATAGGTATGGGCAATCGCCTTTTGCAGCGAATTCTCGCTTATCCGGTCAGTCGTCAGCAGCTTTCCGGCTTCGAGTCTTTCGTTCGCCGTCCGATAGCTTTCCCGGAAACTGCCGGACCATGGATACAAGTCGCCACAGTATGGCGGAATTCTCTCTCGTTCGCCTTTTCCTACACTGGGCTTCGGCAGCTCTTGCGGATCATATCGGATGGCATAATCCGAGGGCGGGTCAAACGGATGGTGGGGGTCAGGATAGGAAACAAACATGAAAAAAGGAGATGTGCTGGTATCGCCTCCCGCCGCCATGGAATCGAGGAAGGACACTGCACGGTCACTGATCCAGGTGTTGTAGTGCAATTCGACAGGCATTGCGCTTTGCCAGATATCCTCATAATCATCCGGTATCGGTTCCCGGGAAAATTTCGGCAATAGCTTCTGGCATTCTCCTGGCGCGACATCCTCAAGCCAGTTCGCATAATGTCCAGATAGATGAGCGGTATCGGATATACCAAGAAGCAAGTCGATCGTCTGGTAGCCATAATAGGGGCCGTTCCAGTTCCGAGACTCTGGTTTGCTCCAGAATGCGTGGGATTCCAGCATATTGTATTCAGCCGGAGTATTTCGGGGCTGCAGGTGCTGCTTGCCAACGCCATGAGTCCGGTACCCGTTCTCGGAAAGTGCCGAAGGCAAAGTGGATGCATTCTCGGACAAGGCCATGCCCGTGCCATTGACGGTCAGCCCATGGTGTCTAGGATAAAGTCCAGTAATTAGAGTCGCGCGGCTTGGAGAGCAGAGTTGGTTCGGAGTGCTGTGACGATCAAGTCTAGCTCCGCCCATAGCTATGGTATCGATATTCGGGGTTCTTGCGAAGCAGTTGTCGTAACATCCCAGACTGTCAGATCGTTGCTGGTCAGTACAGATTATTACGAAATTGGGTTTGTTCATGTGGCTAGATCCGCCAAGAGGCCTTCACGATGAATTATAAGGTCCTATCAGACAATCTTGATCTGGATGATTCCGCACAAATATGGATTCTCTGGATTCTTGTCTAAAATTTGCAAAATTACTAAATGTACATGCACCGAGACCATGCTCGAAAACTACCTTGATCTAAAAACAGGAATCGCAAAAAAAAAAAAAAAAAAAAAAAAAAAAAAAAAAAAAAAAATTTTTAAAAAAAAA
>JAPOSW010000048.1 GCA_026709505.1 Gammaproteobacteria bacterium
CTTCCCCAAGGGTACCGATTTCCGGCAGGTCACGGCGGAGCAGGTGCGCCAGGTCGAGTGCTGGCTGAACCGCCGCCCCCGCAAGTCGCTGAGCTATCGCACGCCGCACGAGGTCTTCCACGAGGGGTTGTCCCTGTCCTGACCGGCTGCTCAAGGCAGCCCGGCGATGTGCACGCGGCGAGCGGGCTACGGAGGCGTTCGCCCGCAAAGCCTGCGGCAGGCCTTGCATTGCCGCATGGCGCGGATTATGATGCCGGAAAGTCGAGATTGTCACCGTTTCGGGACCAGAAGAGCGCTTCGGAAACCCGGTTTCCCCCTGTCTGTCCATGAAGGCGTAGCCTTCATGGACAGACAGGGGGGCAGTGTTGCACTTCGGACTGGAACTGGGCCTCGAATAATTTGATTTTCGCATGAATAAGCCGCCTTTCCCAAAGCCACCGCCCGTTGATCCGCTCCCACTGGATGAGTGGCTTGACCGGACTGATCGTGCTGAAGTTGGTCGCGAGCCTTTTTTCCATGGTCGAGATGAAGAATACAAGGTGTTCCAGAAGGCTGCCAAAAGCCTGGAATCAGGTCAGATTGGCGGAGGTACCATGATTTTTCAGGGAGCCCCGGGTGCGGGCAAGACAGCTCTGATGATGGAATGCATGGAGGCCGTGCGCCTGCATTCAACTCCTGAAGATCCCTGGGTAGCGGTATCCATTGGTCCTGCAACACTGAGGTCAGCGGCAGGTATCATCATGATCATGATTGAGGAATCTAACCGGGAGAGGGAAAGACTTTTAGACAGGTTTCCCGAACAGGTTCCCAGGAAACTTGAGAAACTGAAGGGTATTGGGCAAAAACTGCTGTCTGAGTTGGCTAAGCGCGGTTACACGGTGAGTGCCGGAGGGTTGGATGTCACCATGCATGGCAAGCCGGTGAGTGACCATGGTCAAGAAGATATTCTTGCAGAGCAACTATTTCGTGATGCGGCACCTTTATTCAAGGACATCCGCATGGTAATTTTTATTGATGAAGCCCAGAATACTCCTGTTTCCGAGTCCACAAAGGCGGCTATGGATTGCCTCCATCGCGATACGAAAGGCATTCCTCTGATCGCGGCTTTCTTTGGTTTGAGTGATACAAAAAGCGTGTTGCGCCAGTGTGGTCTGTCCAGGTTTGCCAGAGGAAGGGTAATAACACTGGACACTCTCTCGCATGAAGAAACCACAAGTGCAATCCAAAGTGTTTTCAATGCCTATAATCTTGGAATCCCTTCCAAAACTCAAGCAGCATGGGCGGATGAATTATCCATGCTCTCGCAAGGCTGGCCTCAGCATATAAAATGTGTATCGGTTGCCGCAGCCAGCTTCATTCGGGACCACGAAGGGAGGGTTGAAGAAAATATGCTGGCAGAGATACTCCAGCATGGTCAAGAACTGAAGGAAGACTATTACAGCTTTCGCCTTGAAGCATGCTCTGAAGATACTGTCGTTTACGAACAGATTGCCTTGGCTGCCAGTGAAATGCCGAATGGAGTTCTATCCCGAACCTATCTGCGCAAAATTACTGCTTCTTTCCTGAAAGAGTCGAAAACAACATTCGATGACTTTCTTACGAATGCCCTGCATGCTGGAGTCCTAATAGAATTAAACAAGCCACCAAAGCATTACCGGATTCCAATTCCTTCCTTTGGCAACTTTTTGCTGGAAATGTCTGAGGGAACAATTGGCTATACCGTTTAGCGGCAAGGGTTGGAAGCGACTGTTTTCAAAAGACTGCCAACAACCTCCCGCATGAAATTCCCCCATGGACAAATGTGGCAGCAGGGTTCTACTTCGCGACCCCTTGCCATTCGTGGGAGCGCGGCCTGAACGAGCACACCAATGGCCTGGTCTGCGAATGCTTTGCCAAGGGCACCGATTTCCGCCAGGTCACGGCGAAGCAGGTGCGCCAGATCGAGGGCCGGCTGAACCGCCACTCCCGCAAGGTGCTGGACTGCCGCACGCCGTAGGAGGTCTTCCACGAGGGGCTGTCCCTGTCCTGACCGGCTGCTCAAGGAAGACTGGCGATGTGCCCGCGGCGAGCGGGCTGCGGAGGCATTCGCCCGCAAAGCCTGCGGCAGGCTTTCCATTGCCGTACGGTGCCGTTTATGATGCCGGAAAGTCGAGATTGTCACCGTTTCGGGTCCGGGCGAATGCTTCGCGCCCACGGTTTCTTCCCCTGTCTGTCCATGAAGGCTACGCCCTCATGGACAGACAGGGGCAGTGTTACACTTCGGAGTGGAACTGGGGCGTTGACTAATGGGGTGTCTATATTCCGTATGTTTCCCGCTTATTGGGGTGGACTGAAGTCTATGTCGTCAGGATCAGCGATAAGAAAATCTCGAGTCAAATTTTGCTGATGATACCCCAATTTTCATTCGCCATTACATAATAAATGTTGACCTGACATGCCTGAAAAACGAGTTGCTCAAAACGCACAGTCTGTAAACTGATCGCTTGAAAAAGTTCGGTCAACCCTGTCCCAGCTTATGCCAGAAAGGAAGAAAACCAGCCTGTCTGCAATTATCCGGGAACTGGCAACAGTTCCGAGCATTGGGGATGTCATGAAGCCAGTTTTCCTGAACCGGAACAAGTTGACATATAATGCCCGGAAGAAATACCATGCAAGTAAGGTTTTACGCTGTGATTTTTGCATTCCCGTGCCTAGGTTGCGATCAGGCCGCCCCGGTCTTATGAGGTAGTCCCTATTCAGAGAGAGCGCAGGAGTTGCAGGACGGTATCGATGAACGAAGGTCAAGAAAGAGGGCTGAAGTCTTTTCTCCAGCAGACGGAGGGCACGCCGCCGCCGGTGTTTGTCGGAAGGGCCGGGGTACTGGCCGACATTGCGCTGGCGGCCGAGCAGGTGTGGGAGGGTACGGGTGCAGGCATGCGCGGCATGGAAAAGGCAACTCGCATTGTCCAGGGTGCGCCAGGGGCCGGCAAGAGTTCGACCCTGAACGAGATCGCACGGAATCCCGAGAGGCTGCGCATGGAGGGCGGCACTGTTCCGATGGTGCTGATGCTCAAGTCCGGCGACATCCAGGGACCCCGGGACATTCTCAGGCCGCTGGCCGAGAAGGTGCATGCTTCAAAATCTCGAGAGTTCATGGCCAGAATCAGCAGGAACACCGGTGGCGAGGCCGGCTTTGGCCTTGGGCTGTTGCGGTTCGCTCGCAAAAAGGAGATCGGCATTGAACATGCAGAACCGGGTGCAAACTGGGGCACTTTCGGCGCATGGGCCGAACAGCACGGAGGATTCGACCGGCCGATCATCCTTGCCATCGACGAGGCGCAGCGGTTTGACCATTTTCCGGAAGACCCGCTCTCCAAACTGTTTCAGGGTCTCCATGACGGATGCGGTCTGCCGGTCGCCCTGGTGCTGGCCGGGCTCAGTGACACCGAATATTCGGCCGGCAAGATGGATCTGACCCGCATTCCTACCGATCAGAAGCACAACATTGGCCGCTTTCCGGACCATGAGGCCGAAGAGTTAATGGTTCGGTCCTGTGCGCATTTCGGGATCGGCATTGCCGGATTCGAGCATGAAGTTGAGCAGCTGGCCCGGCCCTGCGAGGGATGGCCCCGCCACCTGCACATCGCCCTAAAGGCACTGGGCAGGGGGGCGCTGATGACCGGCGGTGACCTCGGTGAAGTGGGTTGGAGAACCGTCAGCGACAACATCATGGCTAGTCGGGAGGCCTACTATGCCAGCCAGCAGTCAGAACAAATGGAGGTTGCGGCCAGACTGACTGCCAGCGTCATGTCGGGCCTGGACACCGGCATCAATCGTGCTGGCGTGATCGGCCTGATCGAGAAGAACATTGGAGAACAACCCTCCGACCGTCTGCCGGCCGGCATCAAAACGGCAGAGGAATTTCTCATCCATCTCCTGCACAGAGGAGCTCTGCAGCGGGATGCCCAAAAACTCTATGCATGCCCGATTCCCTCTTTCCGGGCCTATCTGCTTGAACAGGGAGGGATGGCACAGAATCCCTCCCCGATTCTCAAGACGACTTGACCTTCTCCTGTTTTCGCCCGCAATAATCTGACCTAAGTTCAGCTGCACACTATTCCGCCGGTGTGATAGTGCAAGGAGGTGCCGGTTGCGAAGTGCCATGAATTTCTCCGCAAAGGAACAAATTAGTAGTGATCAGTCTGAAAACTGCATGGCCTGACGTGCGGGAAAGGGCGGCCCAAAAGCCGCCCCGGTTCATGTCCGGTCATGGCCGTTGCCGGCCAAGCCGTCAGTTGGCGCAGCCTAATTCCGTCCGGGTGGCGGTGTTTCGAGCATCGTCATTCCAGATCCTGGACCGGCCGCACAGGCAGTTGCGGATGTCCTGAAAGGTTCGGGGGTTGATCGAGAAGCATCCGCTTGTGGCAGGGAACACGAAGCCGGGCTGCCCGCTCTCGTTGCTCCGGGTGTAGGTTCCGCCCGTCATGAAGCAGCGTCGCACGAAATAGGTTTCGGGATTACCCGTACAGTCGCCCAGTAAGGCGTGTTTGCCAGCAATCCCCTCCGTACCTCGGTATTTACCCCATAATTGGATCTTGTTGAAGTTATGGTTCTAATGCCAGAACACACCAGATGCGCTCCTGTCCTGGCGTTATGGACTTCATATTCAATAGAAAATGAAGTTTGCCCGCCATCTCCGGTGCGACTTCCCAGTTCGCTGTACAGGTTAGTGAATGATCTGAATTGAAGAGTTACGCTTCTATTCGTTACGGCGGTGATGTCCAGAAGATCAAGGTCGGACATTTCGTTTTGCCTCAGGCAAGCATTCGGGCCGATCAGGCCCGGCGCGGTTACCATCTGCGCCCAGACTGGGGTGGCCAGCATCAGCAACACAAGGACAAAGGCAAGGGGGGGTGAACTTCATTAATCGTTTCATGGCTTTCTCCAAATCGATTTGTCAGAAATAGTTATACTTGCGGAATTTATAATGGATTCCCTCCTGCAAATGAGGCGATTTTCAAGTTGAGCCACTACCAACAAATTACGGATTTTCGTTGGAGTAAATTACTGCAATATCAAGTTTGTGAACTGGACTTGATTGGAATCTTCGTTTTCTCCAAAGTTCCGTAAGCGAAAACGCGGCATGGGAATTCAGGGCTTTAATCGCGGGGTAGCAAGCGATGGCAACTCGGAAGCGACTCTTCAAGGGCAGGCTGGAGGGAATAATTCTTTGGCCTCAAGTGAGCGCCAAAGACTTCTTTGGGAAAATGACCAAACCCGCTCGGCTTGCACTTGAAGACATTTTGATCGAAATTCAGGCTATCGTTGCCGCTCAATCTGATCAGGCGGACATTGGATAGATGGAGTCGATTTTGCTCAAAAAGCGTTCCGCGCCATCGGCCCGAAAGGGAGAAACCGGTGCTTTATTCTCGCTTATCCCTTGAGTAATCGCATTCATTAGGGTTTCTGCGCTTAAGTCTGATTCCCTGAGCACTTTGACATGATCAAATTGCATGAGGGCATTTGCCCGCATAGTCTGTTCCTTTTCCTCATCAGCCTCATACGGTATGACAACACCCCGCGTGCCAGTTTGTACTAGGTCGATCATCGTGTTGTAACCGATTTGCGAGACCGAAACCGCACATGAGGCAAGCAATTGCCTGAAATCATCGCGGTTTCTCTCCACAGTCACATGATCCGGTGAATTTTTCTGCCAGCGAAGAAGCGCATCTTCATCAACCGCACCGCCAATCAGGATATGCCATTTCCAGACAGTCCCTCGTGTCGTGGAAGCCGCCTCGATGGCCGCTTCATAGATTGCCTGGCCAGCAATCCCCCCGCCAGCAGAAACAACGACAAGTTGCGGGTTCTTGACTGTCGTCTGAAAGTCCATGCTCCCGGCATCAAGATAGCCGGTATGACTGATCGGAATCTCTATTTCACTCAATCGGCCAAAAGAAGTCTCAAGTGATACGAATGATCGCTCACCATGCACAACAACTTCGTCATAGTATTTGTTGAGCATGCGTATGACCTGAGTTTGCCGATCAGTTCGCTCTATGGGCTGGATGATGTCGCGCACTGAACACAGGACGATTGGCGGTTCTAGAAGCGTCGTTCTGGCAGCGTCCAGCATTTCCAGCATCTCGCCAGAGAAACGCCTTCGTGCAAAGGGAAATCCCTCGGTAATGATTACAGCCGGTTCAAGTTCAAGCAATATCTTCCTGACCAAGGATGACCGCTGCTCCCAGAGAGAATCACTGACCGGATTTCCATCCAGATCAACAATTTCACCGAGACCGGCACCTGCTGTAATTCCGGGCAATTTAAAGAGTCGAATTGATGGATCGGATAGTGCCGGGTGTTCGCGTCCGCCGCTCATTAATGCAACTGGATAGCCACTCTTGGCAAGGGTTTCCGCAAGCCCCCGAATTCTCTGGATGTGACCAGAACCAAAAAGGTGCTGGAGGTGAAACAGGACCGGCTTCAATTGTCCCTGAGCAGGGCCAGAACCCGTGCGGTGACCCCTTCAAGCCCGCCCAGCATCTCGGGCGAGATCGAGAATGATGGCCTTGGTTGATGAGGCAAGCGTAACAGGGCTTCGCTCATGAGCTCTGTATTGTCGGATTTTTCGTGGTAGAGCACAGATGCCAGATTGTATTCCTCGGCAAAGTCGGATCTGATTTTCTGTTCCAGCCTCGGGGTTTCACGCGGCACCAAAAGGGCGCTTCGATCAAAGGAAAGTATCTCGCAAAATGTGTTGTATCCGCCCATGGCGACAATTCCCTCGGCATTTTTCATGAGAGCTTCGATACGGTTGGTAAAGATATCAAAACTGAGTCTGGGAATTTTTGCAATTCTACTCTTGAAGTCCCGCTGGGTTTTCGTCTTCATGAAGGGCCCAACGATCACTACACCATGCATCAGTTTACCATTCACTTCAGATTCATAGGCCCTGATTACCCAGTCAACCAGAACTTCTCCGTCACCACCACCACCGGGTGTAATCAGAATATAGGGAGTTTTGGAATAACGGTCGGGAAGCTGTACGGAATCTGGAGTATCCCGCCTCAAATATCCAAGATAATGCATTCGCCTAAGGGTTTCCTGCTTTAACTCGATTCCCTCAATCGGATTGCCGGTCGCCTCGGTACCGTAGACCCAGATTTCGTGATAAAGATTCTCAACGGCAGGCACGGCTTCCTTTCTTTTCCATTCGGATTGAAGAGCCTCACTGTCATCCATGACGTCTCTCAACCCCAGAACATTCAGGCAGCCTTTCATGCGAAGCCAGCGCAGGGTATATTCAATTTCGCCCCTGAGCCCCAGCGGTTCTTTGTCAACAATGAAAATATCGGGGCCGAAAGCCTCTGCAGCATGCTGAATTATTGAGGCACGCATGGCTAGTGTCTCATTCAAATCGACGTGAAGTCCAAGTGCTGTATAATCGCCGTTACGCAGTTTAACCACGCCGGGTACAGTGATAAAACTCACCCTCGATCTGAAATCGAACTGGCTGATCATCGGAGAGCCGGAAATAATCATGACCGACATTCCCTTGAAGGTATCAACCAGCGCATTGGCAATTGCGCGACAGCGTCTCAGATGCCCCAAGCCAAAACTGTCGTGGCTGTAAATGAGCACTTTCGCGTTATTTAACCTATCCATATTGAAAATATATCTTGCTGGATGCTATCCGGCGCAACCGATCAGACCGCTATCCGTATGAAAGCCGTATCCTGCAGAGTGCTGCGTTCATGATTTGAGTTCCGTCAATTATGCCTGGTGTACTCAATTTCCCGATCAGAATCTACCGGTGGGTTGCCCAACAGCTGGTAGTTACGGATATTCCGGATCGAATTCGCAAGAGTATACAGACACAGCAGATTGAGAGTGAAAGAATAATCAGTTGGACGCAATTGTTTATTGTTTCGGTATTCGTGATCCTGTATGCGCTGTCACCCAAAACTGCTCCGGAATCGGGAATCAGTCCTGTACCGTGGTTTTTGGGATTTTATTTTTGTTTTACCTTGCTGCGGCTTTATCTCAGCTACTGCGCCCGGGTGACTCCGGCTTTCCTGATTTTTTCAATCATTGTCGATATGGCACTGCTGTACGGGCTGATCTGGACCTTTCACATTCAATATGAGCAACCCGCAAGTTTCTATCTCAAGGCGCCGACACTGATCTACCTGTTTATCTTTATTTCCTTGAGAGCGCTTCGTTTTGAGGCACTGTATGTGGTCATCGCCGGGATTGTGGCTGCTGTTGGCTGGACACTCATGCTCCTGTACTCGGTGCATGAATCTGGCATGGAGGGCATAACCCGAGATTATGTCGAGTACTTGACCAGCAATTCAATCTTGATCGGCGCGGAATTGGACAAGGTGATTTCGATTCTTCTTGTGACCGGGATTTTAGCGGTGGGCATTTCCAGAAGCCAGAACCTGCTGAAGGTTTCTCTCAAGAATGCTGCAGCTGCTCAGGATCTATCGAAATTTGTTCCCGATGTGATCGCTGAACAGATTAAGGAGGATTCTCAGCAGCCTGACCTGAATCGAACCGAGAGTGGAGAATGTTCAATCCTGTTTATCGACCTTGAATCATTCACGACGATCAGCGAGTCAATGTCTCCGGCGCGTCTGCTTGAGACCTTGAACGAATATTTTGCAGTTGCGGCTGAGCCCATTCACCGACATGGCGGAGTCATCAATCAGTTTCAGGGGGATGCAATACTGGCAAGCTTCAATATTCCTCAGAAAAACCCTGACCATGCCAGAGAGGCCATCCGCTCAGGACTTGAGATACTTGCCCGTCTAAAGCAGGTCCAGTTTCACGGTTCCAATTTGAAGGCCCGGGTTGGCATAAATACCGGAAATGTCACCGGCGGCTTGGTCGGGATAACTGAGCGAGTTCACTACACTGTTCATGGAGACGATGTCAACATTGCTGCGAGGCTGGAGCAGCTCAATAAACAGATGGGAACCAGAATTCTGGTTTCAGAGGAAACCATGCGTCATGCTGAAGGCAGCTTTGAATTTATTCATGTTGACGATATCAACTTGCGAGGACGGAGTGCTCCAACCAAGATCTACACGGTCAAGGATTCTGAAACCGGCAAGGCAGTTTCATAAATCCGGTATGAGCTCGGCAGAATCTGTCGAATGGCAGGGTAGTTATAACAATTTCGAAAGTCGATGATGTCTGCGCCAGTCATGACTTCAGATACGACATATTTCCAGTCCAGAAGGACAAGGAAACTTATTTCTTCTTTTCTGATAGCCGCTGTCTTCATCCTGTCCTTGCTTTTGGTGGTTCAGGCCGAAGATGAATCGGTTTTTCCAGAGGCTGTCTCCAGTGTTTTTACATTCGAAGAGTGGGTCAATCAAGCCGAAGACTGGATGAAGGATAACTTTCGATGGTTTACCCGATTGATTGCCGGCCAGATAGAGACGGTACTGTATCTGGTTGAGGACTTTCTGATTGACTCGCCCTGGTTTTTGATTTTGATGCTGATGGTCTTGCCGGCTCTGCATTTTGGCGGTTTGCCGTTGGCGCTTCTGACCCTGTTCAGTGGCTTGTTCTGGGGCGGTGTCGGGATGTGGGAGCCGTCGATGCAGACCCTGGCATTGATGGGCCTGGCGGTAATCCTGTCGATTATAGTTGGGGTGCTTCTTGGAGTTCTGTCATCGCAGAGCGATCGGTTTGAAGCATCGCTGAAGCCGGTGCTTGACACCATGCAGACCATGCCTGCATTTGTCTATCTTCTGCCAGCCGTGTTTTTCTTTGGCATTGGCGGGCCACCGGCAATTCTGGCTACCATGATCTATGCGTTGCCGCCGGTAATCAGATTGACCAATCTAGGCATCCGTCAGATCCCCGGCCAGACCATGGAGGCATCCAAGGCGTTTGGTGCAACCCGAATGCAAACCCTGTTCAAGGTACAGATACCGATTTCACTGCCCAGTATCATGCTGGGGATCAACCAGACCATTATGATGGCCCTGGGCCTGGTGATCCTCGCAACTTTCATAGGTGCAGGGGGGCTGGGGACCGAAGTATGGAATTCCATGTATAAGCTGAATGTGGGCTGGTCTCTTGAGGCCGGGATGTGCATTGTATTCATGGCGATTGTTCTGGACCGGCTGAGTATGGCCATGGGGAAACCCAAGGAACCTCCACTGCCCGCCAACACTGCGCCTTTTCGGCTATTTCCTCAAACCTGGGATCAATACGACTGGGCGCGTCAGGCAGAACGTGCAATCGGGCTTGTCTGGGATACGATCTCCAAATTCTGTGGATGGATTGTCGCACTGGCAGCCAAGGCAGCCATGCGAGGGCTATCGCCATTTTTCAACGATCAGGTTTGCGATCGGGTTCGTGATTTCCTGCTGTATAGACGCTTTCTGGCTGGCAGCGTCTTGTTCATCGCCGGCATTGTGCTGTTCGACAAGCTCGGTCCCGGAATCGGCGGATTTCCCGAATCCATCAACTTTTCATTTCGAGAGCCGGTTGACGATGCGGTCGCTTGGCTAACTGTGAACCCTTCGTTCATTGCTTTCACAAAGGGGTTGAGAGCAGTCGTCTATCTCGGCTTTCTGGATCCTTTGAATACCTATCTGGTCCATCTTCCCTGGTATTTCATAATGTTCGTGCTGGTATTCGCGAGCTGGAAATTGATTGGCGGAAAGTTTGCTGCGACCTGTTTGGTCCTGCTGCTGTTTATGGGGGCATGCGGCTTGTGGACAGAGGCGATGCTGACACTCTCATCGGTATTTGTTTCGGTTCTTATTTGCATGGTCATGGGAATGCCGATTGGCATTTTGGCCGCTCACAGTCCGCGCATCGATATGCTCTTAAAGCCGGTGCTCGATGCGATGCAGACCATGCCGTCTTTCGTTTACCTGATACCGGTTCTCATGTTCTTTGGCGGCAACATCGTCTCGGCAGTTATTGCTACGGTTGTCTACGCCATGCCTCCGGTTATTCGATTGACGACGTTGGGCCTTACCCAGATTTCCTCAACGTATACGGAGGTGGCTACATCCTTTGGGTCTACCTCCCTGCAAAAATTGTTCAAGGTAAAACTGCCAATTGCCATGCCAAGCATTATGCTGGGACTGAATCAGGCAGTGATGATGGCACTTGCTATGCAAGTAGTAACGCCATTGATCGGGGGTGTTGGTCTGGGAAGGGATGTTTTTGCCGCCTTGAATCAGGCAAACACGGGATATGGATTGGCGGCCGGAACGGGAATCGTTTTGCTGGCTGTTGTTCTGGACCGATTGAGCCAGGCCTGGACGCATAAACAGAAGAAGCTGTTAGGCTTGTGAAAATGCCGAATATTGAGTTCCGTTCACTAGTGCCTGGCTAAATGTCAAATTCACGCCCCTTGAACTGACCGTGAATTTACCAAGCATTGGGTTTGGAGATATTTGTTCCTGTAATCAAAATGGGCAATTGGCTTTTCTTTAGTACCCCTTTACGGATATGGCGCTGAAAATCAGCATGCCTCACCAAAAGTTGAGAAGGGTGAAGATTGCCTGGAGTCACGAAGCCTGGCTTCTTTTAAGCTTGCTTTTTGACAAGACCCATGGACAGAAATATCACTATCGCAATTAACAACAACCCCACAATCGTACAGATCAAGCCACGCATCATTTAAAAGATGTACTGCGAAATTTACGTATGTCCTCTTTTCTTCTGTGTTCAGTCCCTTAACAAACTTAACACCACCAGATTGATTTGCCAACGGCATCTTGGTAGTGAGCAAGGAAACTTCCCAAAATTACTTCAACCTCTTTAAAACTTGACCGCAAGGCTCTCAGGTAAGCATTGTGCTTTTCTGAAATTCTTCGATTATTTGAGTGCAAAGAAGAAAGCAATGCTGTCAAGTGATTTATTTTTTAGGATGTGGTGTCTTGGATGCAGGATTTCCGAAATAGACAGGAAAGATCAAGCCATTTGTAAGGTGTTCCTTTAAGGGAGACATAGTAGAGGTTAAAACCATCTACATAAACAGGGGCACGCATAGAAGGAGAAGGGTGAAAGGTAAGCAGGGGTGCCTTGAAGCTCCCACTCCCTGCGGGCGAAGTCACAGGGGGGTCTAGTAAAGCATATAGGAATTTATTCTACTCCGCGTAAAAAATAATTTGTTTTTCCTGCCAATTTTCAGCAACTCTAATTGCGGGGTTAGTATTTCTCCCTACCCAATATCTGCCTGCCTCTGCCTGCGCAACGGTCGATTAATCAGAAGAAGCACAGAAGAAGCAAATGCAATTCATGCAGGATTAAGTCGGCAATTCGCACACTTGATCCGCAATTTTCAGTTTCAGTTTCTTGGAAACTGACAGCGTTGGAAACGGATTGAATTGGAGCTTGTGGGTTTTCGGCAGAGTCGCAAAATCATAGTGGTGTGATATTAACAGTATAGACACTATCAATTGCAGTTTCATCCAGTTGAATCCAACGCACATATGGGTACCGAGGCCGTAAGGAGAATACCCGTGACTGCGGTGTTCTGCCCTCTCTGGGAGATAACGATCAATGTCAAATTTATGAGGGTCAGGAAAGCATTCTTCCGAATAATGTGCGGCAGTCTGGATAATGTAAACTTGTTGTCCGGTTGGAAGCGCGTAATCCTCCAGCATGCATTGGTTGGAAATCGTACGAATCTGTAGAGGGACGACAGGATACAAGCGTAGACATTCCAGAACGAAACGTTCACATGCGTCGGTAGATTCAGGGGTGAAATCTTCGATATCAGGATCCCTGCCCTTAAACAAGGCATTCGCTTCATTACGAAGACGTTGGACAATATCGGGATTCTTGCTCATCTCATATATGGCAAAGCCCAGAACATCTCCGAGATATATACTTTGCAGAATTGGGGCTGCTCCGAGCAGAAAAGGCAGGTTTTGCTCAGGCATGAATTGGGGGTCGCTATGATGCATGCTGATTAAGTCATCAGCCAGTTCTCTTTGCTTGCCAGCACGCTGAAAAGGCGTGTGATTTTGCTCGATTCGCTTGATGAATTGGAGCAGGATATTGAATCGACGCTTCATTGCAGGGGTTTTCATCCACCATTTCGGGAATAAACCCCCTACATAAGTATTGGATGCGCCTTCTTTCCACTTGACCAAATCGTTAAATATATCCTGCGAGTCAGTACTGACAAGTATATTGGTCATCTGTAAATTGATTAGCATACGCATGTCCTGCTGGACGGAAAGTTCCGTTCCCTTCTTCCAGCCCTGTTCGGACATGAAACTTCGGGTGAGCCGAATGATGTCCCCTAGTCTACTGAAGAACTTCTTTTCCGAGTAAACCGAGCCCATTACCTTACGTAATCGAAAATGGTCTGCTCCATCAAGCGATGTGATTAATCCTGATGCTCCGCATACCTTCTCCAGTCCCCTAAAGTACACCCCTGAGGTCATGACCTTTCGGGCATTTCGATGCACCCATCGATTGACATTAGGGCCGGCGATACACAGTATAGATTTTCCATTGGGCATATGAAGATGAAATACCGGCCCGTGTTTTTTGGAAACTTCTGCCATTAATGCTGGAATATTGCCCCGCCACAAAAATCTGTTGCCCATCAAGCCAAGCAGATGTACGGATGGTATTTTCTTCTTTATTGGTGCCTTCTTGAATGCGGGTGTGATTATACTTTGTGTAACGGCTTCAGCGATAGAGCGACTGATTAGTTCCATTTGGCAGACCTGGTGAATTCGCTTCTCGGTATCGTCATCCAGTTCAAAAATAAACCGTAGGACATCGCATACATTCAAGAGACTGATAATGATTATATCTCTGGGATCTGGGATGATATCAGTAAAGAGTGTTTCGCTGATTCGCTGTTTTACGAATTGTTCGGGCCAATCATCATTGTTACCCGAATCAACGTACAGCACTACCTTGTTGATGGTATAAAAACCTCCGTCATGATATTTCAGCAACTTTGCCTTGACCAGACGCGCCAGAGTTTGGTCGATTATGGTTTCCGAATGCGTGGCTAGTCTCTCTATCCAGTACTGGGTGTTTCTTCGCTGCTTGTCCTGCCTGATCTCATCCAGTAGCAAGTCAAGCGTCTGTTCACCGGTTTTTTCCGCATTGACAATGAACAGTGAATCCGCATCTGTATCAATATATGACTGCAAAGAAAGATCGGCTAGCACTGATCCGATGACGGCACAATTCAAATCCCAGCCCCCAACCTGGTAGAAGTAGCCAGTCTCGTCATTGAGAATCATTAATATGAATTCTTCAGTAATGCTTAAGGAATGTTTCATAATTCAATTGGTTGCATATATCATGCCAATCCATCCAATCATTGATTGATGACATATGCATGTAGCAAGTGCACGAAGCGATGATTTTTTTGCGTATTATAATGCCCCAATTCAATTCATGCGATTATACTTACATGGCAATTCACAATTGTCAGAACAACCCGTGATGCTCATACTAATGTGCGGAGTCTAAGTTAAAGAGGATTAGTTTGATGAAATTTCCCAAATCCATGATCGCTGGAATATCGGCACTTTCAGTCATTTTCCTAGCCGCTGCTGTCCAGGCCGATGGTCGCTTGAAGGCACCGATTGCAGACTGGACAGGGGGGCACGTTTTGTGCACCATGGCTGAATTGATTATTGAAAGAGAACTTGACTACAAAGTCGATCGTGTAACCATGCCATCCGGCGCTCCAGTAGCTGAAGCACTTGCCGCAGGCGATCTTGATTTCGCATGCGAGAACTGGCCATCATATAATGCCTGGAACGCTGACATGATTGATGGGTACGGTGGCGATGGATCGGTAATCGATCTCGGCAACACCGGTATTGTCGGAATCTCTTCTTATTATGTGCCTAAATACTTCATTGACGAGGTTGCGGCTGATCTGGTTTCCCTTGATCAACTGAACAAGTACAAGGAGCATTTTTCAACCCTTGAAACGGGCGGCAAGGGGCGTTTGATTGCATGTCCCACTCCCGCCTGGGAGTGTCAGGATCAGGAACGGCTGGATATTCACGGTGTTGACTTCGTAGCTGTGGAACTTGGTACAGAGACAGCAGCATGGGCAGAGGCCAAGGCTGCTTATGCACGGAAAGAACCATTTCTGCTGTATGCCTGGGAACCTCACTGGATACACGCAGCCCTTGAGTTGGTTGCTCTCGAGCTGCCACCATATGATGAAGACAAATGGCCGGCTACCGGATGGGCTGAGGATGTGACATTCAATTACGGTAGTGCCACTTTTGTTGAGGAACATCCCGAAGCTGCTGCCGTGCTCGGTAACATGAACATCAGCAATCTGGAACAGGGCAGGCTGGTTCTTTCTATTGATGAAGAAGGCCGTGATATCTACGAGGTAGTCAATGAATGGCTGGATAATAACGAGAGCACCTGGAAGTCCTGGTTATAATGAAAATTCAACAAATAACGAAAAATCCAGCTTCGGTGGGATTTTTCGTTATATCCCATTATTGAAAGCATGGCATTACCGTGAACCGGTTCAATCGGCTTAGATCTTCACGCCCGAGTGCTCATGGCCTTCAGCATGATCGACTTGTTGATTTCTCCGCATAATTCGCCATTTTCATCGACTACGCAACAGGAATTATCGCAAGCTGTCAGGATATCGATCAAGGAATCAAGCTTGTCGTTCTTGCTGACAACCGGGCCTCCGTCAGACAGCGATACATTGTGTGCAGGCAACATAACCTTGCCTACACTCAATACTCGATAGCGGGGTACATCTTCGGTAAATTCGCGTACATATGCGTCGGCAGGTGTGGAGACAATTTCCTCGGCTGTTCCGATCTGCGATGTCCCCCCATCTTTCATGATCGCTATGTGATCGCCCATCTTGATTGCTTCCAGAAAATCATGGGTGATGAAGACCATGGTCTTCTTGAGCTTGTCCTGAAGGCTTAACAACTCATCCTGCATTTCGCGGCGTATCAACGGGTCCAGCGCACTGAATGGTTCGTCGAATACCAGTATTTCTGGATCAACTGCCATGGCCCGGGCAAGCCCGACTCTTTGCTGCATACCGCCGGAAAGCTCTCGAGGATAATTATCCTGCCACCCTTCCAGACCGACCATCTCGAGCACTTCACCGGCCTTTTCGAGTCGTTGCTGTTTTCTGATTCCCTTGATTTCAAGGCCAAAAGCGATATTTTCGATAATCGTGCGGTGTGGAAACAATCCAAAATGCTGAAATACCATGCTCATCTTGTTACGGCGGAGTTCGGTCAACTCATGATCATTCATCCTGATCACGTCAATACCATCAATCAATACCTCACCCGCTGTTGGCTCAATAAGACGGGACAAGCATCGGACCAGGGTTGATTTGCCGCTTCCAGACAACCCCATTACTACAAAGGTCTCTCCATGTTCAACGACAAAAGACATATCCCGAATGCCAATAACATGTCCAGTCTGTTCCTGAACTTGGGCTCGAGTCAGCAAATGATCGAGTTCCTTTAGCGTTTTCTCTGGGTTGGAACCAAAGATTTTCCATATGTGGCTGCAGACGATTTTCGGATTATGCTGGGCGTTCAAGTTCATGTGAAATATGTCGAAAATGCTTTCTTGAATGTCTCTAATGACACCATATTCTAAATGGCAAGCATAATGCAGTACATGCCTAATTGACATTAGCCAGCAAAAGAATGAGCTATTGACAATAGCACATAGAGAAATTTTTACTGGTTGTCAGAAATTCTCATTTTCGATTGTACTCTTCTGCGTTTTTCAGCATTGCGAATTTAAAGGTTCCAGATTTTTATTGTTGCTACTAGCTTCATTTTCCCGTAAATCTGAATTTCCCGCCTCTCACTTCCCGGTACTCTTGAATTTCAGGAGTTTCGGCATGGTGTTGACACTGAGATGGAAGTTCCGCTTTTGCGCAAGCTATACGTATTCTCTCAATTCGCAGGCAAAGCATGTATCATGGCAATACCATGATTAGGTCATTAATGATCTATCACCTCACCACACATGACACGGCAGCGTCTACTACGGTCTCGGCGATGGCC
>JAPOSW010000121.1 GCA_026709505.1 Gammaproteobacteria bacterium
CGCCCTGCACCCATTCGTGCTTGTTCGGGAATGTCTTGTGAATGTGCTTTTCCAGTTCCCGAAAGTCGGGCGTTTCCAGCCTGTATTCGATCCTGTACTGCCGACCTGGATCAGAGGTCTGATACGCAACAAGCCGTGACTGCCAGTTCCTGGCAATGCCGACCTTGTATTCACCCGGATAAGCGGGGTGCGAAATCACATAGACAAATTTCCTTTCCCGGTAATCTGCCCCCAAATCAGTGCGCCTGGGCGGATCGGTTTTTAAGTGAACCCGGTTTCTGAACTGCAGGACGTTGCCGGGGTTGGCAACCTCTTCAGATAAACGGTCCCGGACTAAATCGTATGCAATGATTGATATATCTACGCCAATCCATTGCCGGTTCAGATGCTCGGCAGCAACGCAGGTCATGGCACATCCGCAGAAGGGGTGAAGAACAATATCCTCCTCGTTGCTGGAGGCCTTGATGATGCGTTCCAGAAGTGCAACAGGCTTTTGCGTGGGGTAGCCGGTGCGCTCCCCGTCTTGCGATTGCAGTCCGCCAATATCATCCCAAATCGTATCGACAGGCGTTCCCTGCATCTCATCGAGATAACGCTTATACTGGGGAACCTTCCCATTAGGCGGCCAGTATATCCTTCCGATTTCGTCCAGATAATCCAGCTTTTCCTGGGCAGATCTTTTTTCCATGTAGTCAGGCAATATCCTGCCGGGTACCGCACAATGACTTCCGCTATCACTTGGGTCAACATCTCTCCATGACCTCCCCGAACTGCCCGTTTTTGTAATACCTGCGCCTTTCAGGTTGTCGAGTCGATACCGCCGCCCATCTTTATCAATGTGACGGTATGTCTTTTGCACGTACTCTCCATCATGCGCCTTATATGGCTGGTTCCAGACAAAAGTCGGCCCCATTGAGATTGAGTAATAAAGGATATGATCTGCGTTGTTTGCATACCTTTTCGAGCCGCGTCCGGTAGGATTGACGCGTCGCCATATTACGTGACTCCTGAAGTTTTTCTCCCCGAACGAGCAATCCATCAGAGATTTCAGGTAGTGACTCATGGTCGAATCGCAATGAAAATAGATTGATCCGGTATTCTTCAATACCCTTCGGCATTCAATCAACCGAATTGCCATATTTGCCAGATAGACAAAGCTGTAGGGTTTGCCCACCCCCTTGATGCCGTTGAGATAGGTATAAAGTTCAGGTTCATCTTCCTTGATTGTTGCAAGCCACTCATCCTTGACGTCCTCCTGCCTGAATATATCGCTGAACTCTGCCCCCTCTGCACTGCTTCCAGTGGGCGCGGCAAACTTCTTGTTCTTGTTGAACGGCGGATCGAGATAGATCAGGTCGATGCACTCGGAATTCATGCCCCGCAGCACGTCCAGATTGTCATGGCAGAAGATGGTCCGGCTCAGGATGTTGCAGTCAGTCATATGACCAGTTCCCGATAAGGCAGCTGCTTGCCATCCATGTTTCAGATAAGCCACTGCATCGAGGCAAGGGCGTCATTGCCACGGATATTGTGACGGCCAGCAAACTCGCTGACATAGCGGTGCCGGGAGATTCCTGATCATATGGTGATGGATGGCGTGATAGTCCCGCTTGAAAAATGCCCGGAAAGACTTGATGCTGATGGCATGTTTCAATGCCTTTAACATGCTTGGATACGGAATGCCTAAAACACTCATGCAGTCGTTTCACTCTGTTGCATCCTCCTGAAGCATCGGCATGAACGGGCGCGGGTTCTTCCGCATTGCCAGTTATAAAATCCTGCAAGGTATCGGCATCTTTGCTATCGACTGCCGAAGCGGTGATTTCCTTGGTTTCTCGGCCTTTCATGGTGTGGAAGGTACGTGATTTCCTGAATTTGTTTGCAGCAAGGGAGCACACTATATATCACCCTGCTTTTCGGTTTGCTCATTGCGTTGATTGAAGATGGTATCGACGATGACCACTATCAGCAGGATCAGTGCCTTGATCAGGTTCTGGTGCGTCTGCTCCAGATCCATGATTGTCATGCCATTGACCAGAATGCCAATCAATAGCGCCCCGAAAATAACGTTCAATACGCCGCCCTTGCCTCCGCTTAATCCGATCCCGCCCAAAACAACGATCAGGATCACATCGTAAAGGAGCGTTGAATTGACAATTCTCGTATTCAGGCTGAGTATGGTGCCGGCAACGATCGCTCCTGCTATCGCAGCGAATAGCGCAGACAAGGCATACTGTAAAACGATCATGGGCCTGACCGGAATGCCGATATTTCTGGCCGCCGCATGGTTGTCGCCAATGTAGTAGGTGTACTGTCCGTATTTGGTTTTTTTCAAAAACAATCCGGCAACGATACAAACTGCCGCAAAGATATAGACCTCAATAGGTATGCCCAGCGGCTTGATTGTTCCAATATCGAGCAATTCAACATACTCATCAGGTATGTAGGCAACGTCGGCACTCATGATTTGGGAACGCCCAAAACCGTATACAAACAGCCCCATGGCAAGAGTTGCAAATATTGGCGGGATTTCCCCATAGGCAATCATCACGCCGTTCGCTATGCCAATCAACAGAACAAAGCCAAGAGCAAGCAGAAGGCTACTTGCCATGGGTGTTCCGGCATTCAACATCTCAATAAAAAACGCCGCGGATATTGCCAGTATCGACACCATCGACAAATCAATGCCCCGTCCGATTATGACAATGCCCATGCCGACGCCAAGAACCCCCAAAATAGCGATGTTGCGGATGAGGCCGATCAGGTTTGAAGCCGAAAAGAAGCCGCTAAGGGAGAGGGAGAAAACAATGAACAGCACCATGGAGACCGTAATAACGACCTTTTCCTGCGTGAATTCGATTCTGGAGATCATGGTCAAAAGGGGTTCTTCATGATTGATTCTCAAAAATGATGACGAGGCACGCAAGTTCCTTTATCGGACATGCATCGCTCCTGAAAGATGGCCTGCCGAATGATTCAGTTTTCTTTCCGGTTGCCTGAATTCTGAATATTACCATACCAACAGAGCCCCCCCCGTTTTCTTGAAACGCCGTTTGTCAACGAGCATCAGCACGTATAAGGTCAGACCCCTTCTCGCCGACCATGATTGCCGTGGCATTGATATTTCCGGAGGGCAGAACGGGGAAAACCGATGCATCAATCACGCGAACATTTTCAAGTCCATGTACAAGAAGCCTTGGATTCACTACTGAATAAGTGGCCTTTTTTCCAATTCTGCATGTACATGACGGATGAAATACAGTATCCGAACGATTTCTGTAATCTTCCAGTAATTCATCGTCACTCTGCAATGATTCACCAGGCCTGATTTCACATTCAATCACGCTGCGCATGGATTTTGTGGATGCTATCTGACGAATCAGTCTGACTGATTCCGTGGCTTCATCCAGATCGTGCTGGGTAGAAAGGTAATCCGGCTGGATAATCGGTGGATCATACAAGAATTCCGATTCGATGAATACTCTCCCTCGACTCGTGGGCCTGCATTGTGATGTGCCGATGCTGAAACCGGAAAACCGATCAAGGTTGATCACTGGACGTGTCCCGGATGGACTGTCAAGATAAGTCAGTGCCTGCAAATACAGCTGAACGTTGGGATAGTCCCTCTCGGAAGAAGAGCGGACAAATCCACCGGATTGATTGATGCTGGTGCTGATTGGTCCGCGCCTCACTAAAAGATAGGCCAGGCCAGCCTGTATCCGGCCAATGATCGAATTGAATTGGTTATTCAATGTCTTTATTTTGCTTTTGTAGTAGTAGCTGATTCCGAGATGGTCCTTCAGGTTTCGGCCAACTTGAGGAAGGTTCTTCACGACTTGAATGCCCAGGGAACGAAGATATTATGCGGGGCCGACACCGGATCGATGAAGAATCACGGGGGAACCGATTGCTCCGGCAGAGAGTACTGTTTCCCTGCTGGTTCGCGAGTAAGCGGGCGAACCATCGTGTAGATACAGAACACCTGTACAGCGTTTATCTTCGAATGTCAGTCGAAGCACTTCTGCGTTTGTCAATATTGTCAGGTTCTTGCGTTTTCGTGCAGTATCTAGATAAGCAGTGTATGATGATATTCGAATCTTCCTGTTGATATTTGTCTGGTAGTAGCGAACCCCCTCACAGCTATCAGCATTGTAATCGGAATTCATGGCGAATCCGAGTTCGCCGCATCCTTCAAGAAAATACCGGTTAAGCCTGTGCGCAGCCTGCTCTGTAGTTGTAACAGTGACCGGACCATGGCTGCTTCGTAACGGGTTGCTGGAAAAGGGCACATGCTCAATTTTCCTGAAGTATTCCAGAACATTGGGCCAGTCCCAGCCCTCAGCACCCAATGCCTCCCATTCATCATAGTCTCGCTGTTGACCACGACAAAACACCATTGCATTGATCGAACCCGAATCTCCCAATACTCTGCCTCTCGGCCAGTAGCTGGTCCGACCATTAAGTCCGGATTCGGCTTCTGTGTAAAATTTCCAGTTAACCGATTCATCGTGGAATGTCCGGGCATAACCGATCGGAATGCGAGTCGAGAGATAATTGTCAGTATCGGCCCCGGCTTCAATGAGCAGCATGCTGTGATCCTGATTCTCGCTTAGGCGACTGGCAACCACGCACCCTGCGGAGCCTGCTCCAATAACAATGTAGTCCCAGCTGGATTCTCCCGGATGACCTGATTGGGTGCTCATGGCTCTTGATGTTGATTCTTTTTCCGGGCCACATTTTCCCGGTGGGCAAGATAGGTAGTCGAGGCTATGATGATGAACCCTCCGAGAATAACCCAGATATCAGGCGTTTCATCAAACAGCAAATAGCCAAACCCAATCGCCCAGATCATCTGCACGAAAATAAACGGCTGGGTTGCAGTCAGCGGTGCCGCAATGAGGGCCTTGGTTATCGAATGATGACCAAGAGTTGCCAGAGACGCGATGACGAACAGTATAATCACATCGTTCAGAGAAGGCGTAACCCAGACTGCTAGGGCAGCAGGCATTAAAGCCAGGCCGCACCCCGCTGTCAGCATGAAAATGATATTGACCGAGCTTTCTACCGAGACCAGTTTCTTGGCCATAAGGAATGAACTGGCAAAACCAATGGCGGCGGCCACCTGCGCCAGCGAACCTAGTGATATCTCTACTAGGCCCGGACGCAGAATAACCAATGTCCCAGCAAATCCGACAGCCACGGCCATGACTCGTCGAATGCGTATTTTTTCCTTGAATACCAACACGGCTCCGATCGTGGTATAGATGGGCGTGCTGTAGGAAATGGCAGTGACCTCCGCTAGCGGTATGGTGGCCATCGCAAGGAACCACAACATCACTGCAAACCCATGAATGATGGCACGCAGAAAATACAGGACAAGGATTGGTCTTGCCATGCTCTTCAACTGGATTCGGTGAAACAGCGGAAGAATAATGATCATTCCAAATACGTAGCGAAGAAAGGCGCTTTGTATCGCCGGCAATCCCGAATCCATCAGCTTGATAAGCACCCCAACCGTCACGAACATAAATCCGGACAGGATCATCCACAAAATACCCTGCGTTAAATCGGGCATAGACAGGATGCTGGATCGAAACGATTTCAAGAGGGGGTTCCCCGGCAGGCCAGCAGGAAAATGCCCGACAAGCTGAACAGGCTTGCTGCACCCATGCCTTGATTATCAATGGTCATATGGGGCTGTCAGGATTGCGATACTCGAACACTTCCGATGGCGGTTTCATGGGTAGACTGGGCTGTGGCAAATTATAAAACTGAGGCATTTGACGAGTTTCGAGCGAGGGTTCGTACTCTAGGTCAAGCTGAATCGATGTGTTGTTTCGCAAGGACTGATCGATGGCGCGTTTCAGCGATGTTGCAGCCTCATGATTCCAGTCCATGCGATAGTAGCGGGGTTGGTTTATGCCGGGAATACGAAGCCACAGATATATTGCACTGCCTTCGTCAATGCTTGCCGCAATAACCGTTGCATCCTCCCGGGAATTCTTGGGAGAAGCATATTCAAAAGGCTGCGGGCGTCCGAGTAGATTAACCAGGGAAAAATAGCCAACCAATACCAGTGCAAACAATATCATGACAGTGGCAATTCTGGGTCCGATTTTACGTCTTGACCAGATTGCAATGGCAACCAGCAATCCAGCCAGAAATGTCTGCAAGAGATACAGTATCGGGACGTTTTCCATACGTTTTACTTTCCTGCGTCCATGCGGAGCGGTTTAAAGAGACTATGAACGCTGTCTTCTATCAATTCCCCGTTTTCCGTCAGGCTGAAGCGGGCTGCCGTTACCTCATGGCCCTGCCGTCTGATCAGGGCGCGCGTAAACACAATCGGCTTTACCTGGACCTGATCGTCTTTTGTGGTTTTTGTGCTGACCAGAACTTCAACGGTAAAAGGAGGAGGATAGTTCGGGTCAATTCGATAGGAATGCACGTTCACCACATATTCACCTCGGGCAAATCCCCTGCTGTAAGCACTCTCATGGTTGACGCTCGATAAGTCAAACTTGCTGCCGAGGTCATCGCGCAGCAAGTTGAAGACTTTTCCTCCCTTGTTAGAGTAGCCAACCGGAAGATCTCCGGGTGCTTTGACCCAGAGATCCATATCCGCATCCATTTCAGGCGCCCAAGTCATCTGAACCACCAAGTCGCCGCTCACTGCCACGGCTGTGGGTTGGTCATGCTGTTCGGGCACGAGATGAGGGAGCAGCAATACGATGACGGCAAGAAATCCCAGCAGGGCCAGACTCAAAACATCCCGAAATAAAGTATCACCGGGATTGGTGGGGTCGTCATAAGGATTCAGCATTGCTCCGGTGCATTCTGGGCATCTGACTGTTGTGGAGAGGTGTGGGAGCATTCAATAATCGCGTTGACGAGACTGACTGTGCCCACAGCCAGCATCTGGTAGCACATGATAAGCCACACATGGAGAATCGCCCCTACCAAAGTGGTATACAGTGCAACAGACATGCCCTGAATCAGGGTTGAGATCATGGGTCCGATTGACTCGGCATTGGCTACCCTGCTTGAATCAACGCCAGCCAGCGCAATCACAAACCCGATTACGGTGCCAATCAATCCGAAAATCACCAGATTATTCGCGATCAGGCGGACTATGCTGATTCTTGAATACAGACTGGAACGCAGGCACTCGGAGATGGTCATTCTGGAATCGGCGGAGGCTTTTTCCATCATCTCAAGGTACCTCCGGTATTTTTCAGCCAAGTTCGGTTCATTACCTGACAGCAATTTGAGTTCCCGGGCACATCGATTGACGTGATATGCGCATATTGCCCAGCCGATCAGGAACATTGCTGCAATCAGCAAACTGATTCGGGTTACATCAGCTTCGATAATTCGGTGAATCCACCCTTCCATTCCCCCAACAATGACCAGCGACAGTGCCAGAATATTGAGGACCGCGAATCGCAGCAGAAACAAGTTGGGCCTGTTCATGTCCATGGTCGGGATAAGAAAAAGGAAGAGATATTTTGAACCAGTCCGTCAATAATGGGAAATTGTCGATTCAGGGCTGGAAAGTCTTGACTGACTTGATTATAGCCCCACGGCTGCAGTCAAGCTGAAATGGCGAACCGGAAACTGTCGGACTTTTGAAGTGTCGGCCATATCAATATAGAAAACCAAATTCTTGAATTGGATGCCAGCATCATTATCGAATTGCACTTGCCTGCTAATGAATAATGAATCAGGAGGCAAATCGCAAGATTAGCTTGAACAATTCACTTTCCTTGTCAGCGATACGGTTAACCACATCAAAATGATCAGCCTTGCTTTCTGTCTTCCGAATGATTGGAACGCCGTATTGACTCCAGGCCATCTCCAGGCGATAGGCCTGTTCGAAAAACTCGCGACCTTCCGCACCACCAACAACCAGCACCATGGGCATACTTCCTACAGGCGTCATTTCCGTCGGACTCAGTCTGCTTGCATTGTGTTCATCGAGATTCAAGTTTTCATTCAAGGTTGTCGAGCACAGGGGTTTCAGCCAATAAAGGCCGCTGACTGATACGACTGCCTTGAACGGGTTGACGGGCATGCCAGGTTCAAGAGCCATCCAGCCTTGGATTTGCATAATCGCTGCCAGATGTCCGCCGGCAGAATGGCCCACCAAAATGATTTGTTCAGGATTCATGCCCATCTCGCGGGCATTTCTCCATATCCAGAGAATTGCAGCTCTTATGCTATCGATGATATCCCATATGGACACGGAAGGTGAAAAGGGATACCCGACTATGGCTACATTGACCCTCGATTCATTGAATGGTTCGGCAAGAAAGCCATAGAATGCCCGATCACCCCGCTGCCAGTATCCGCCATGCAGATACACCATGATAGGCCTATCCTTTTCCTTTGCAGGGAATAGATCGACAACCTCGTTCTCCCTCTTTCCATATCGATGTTGCGAGAATCCCTCGCATTTGGATTGATAGAGAAAACTACGCCCTGTCCAGTCTTCGAGGACCTGCTGAAAACCGGATCTTCCAGCAACAACATTGTATTGGCTTTCAAGATAGTCATCGATAGTCGATTTTGTCATGACAATGGGGACTCAGTTTATATCTGCAGGCCGCCTGGGTTCGAAAATATGTTCAAGCACATGAAATACACGAGTATCCAGAGTTCCCGAAAAATCAATCGGAGCCCATTTTGACAGGTAGTCATCCAGACTGAATGCGGTAGCGATTCCTCTTAACTCGACAGCCCCGGTTCGTTCTATCGCAGTTGCAACTCCCCGGAGATGATTGTCCAGATAGGATGGCGAGTTGTGATTGCTGGTGGCGGTTTCCATGGGAGCTCCATCCGAGATGAAGACCAGGCATTTTCGAGCTTCGGGCCGTGCAGTCAAACGCATGAATGCCCATTCCATCGCTTCACCGTCGAGTCCTTCTCTGAAATGTGCTGGATTGAGCATTGAGGCGATGTTCAATCGTGCCCGCTTCCAGTCTGTTTCGGCTTCCTTGTAGACGATATGCAGACGATCATTAAGACGTCCTGGATATGCCGGACTGCCACTGTTTCGCCATGTCTTGATTGATTGGCCGCCAGCCCAGCCGCTCGTTGAGAATCCGAGTATTTCTGTTTTGACGCTTGCGATATCGAGAGCTCGGCACAGCACGTCAATCAATACGGCCAGGGCTTCGTATTTCTGACGGCGCATAGAACCTGAGTTGTCAATCAAGAAGACGACTATGGCATCGCTTTGCAGTGCCAGCTTTTCCTGTTTGAAGATTCTCGAGTAGGTTGAATTAGCGATCAGCTGTCCGATTCTGCGACCGTCGATATAGCCATCTTCAACACCTTCATCCCAGCCGCTGCGTGTCGGCGTTCCAAATACAATTTTCAGTCTTTGTGCAAGTCTTTGCATATTGACGGATTGAGCTGCGATCAATTGGTCCAGTTGTTCGCGCAATTTGACTCTCTGCCCCAATCGATAGAGACTTTCACCGGTTACGGTCTGGTCATATTCGGTACAGAATATCCTGTATTCATGATTTTCGTCTCCCGAGTCTCGATACATCGAGCCGGTGAAGTCAGTCTGATCAAGATACTCTTCATTGATGGTTTCGGGAGGCAGCAGGCTTTTGTCACGTAGAGCGCTGATTTCCTGTTCAATGGAATGCATTCCTGACTGCTCCATGATTTCCACAACGGAGGCGGCAATTGATAACGCATGCTTGGCATAGGCAAGCTGATCGGATTTGCTCTGTTTGAGCCCGGCGAGGTCGGAACCAATATGGGGGACGAGTTCAAAGCGCGCAGACTCTATCAATCCCTCAATCTCCGGGTCTGGAGGAATATTCAGTAATCTTGATCGAACTATGTGGATCAAAGTAAACAGCAGCAATCCGAATTCTGTCTCGGCATGTCCACTGGTTCTGAATTCCAGGCACCATGAAGAAAAAGCCTGATTCATGTTGTCAACAAGTCCGGACATGCGGGAATCAGCCAGTGATTCACACCGTAGCTGTTCAAGGATATCGAAAACCAGTTTTCCGACCAGCGTATCGGGTTTGCCAGACTGATGAAGCGCTCGATCTGAATACAGCAACCGCATGGACAGTGCATCAACCACTCCTCGGTTTCTGGCCAGCTTATGGTTGACCGGATCGGCGAACAGATATGGGGATTCGACCACCATGCGCTTTCCATCAAGATACAAGCCTTGTCGGCGGTATGCCGCTTGACGCGTGCCGGAAAGAGCCCGGAGAGCCGCGGTGCCGTGATGTTCAACCAAGCGATTGATGGCGGCTTCATCCATCTGCTTCAGGGCTCGATTTGCTGGCTATTCAACTCAATGGCAATCGAATATTCAATTTCATAGCCAAACACGCGCTGATAGTATTCGGCGATGATGGAACGTTCTGCTTCATGGCACTTGTTGAGGAACGATAGTCGAAAAGCAGTATCGAAGTCATCCAGGATTACGGCATTTTCTGCCCAGGTGATTACGGTTCTGGGTGACATGACCGTTGATATATCCCCTGCCCCAAAGCCCTGCCTCGTCAGGTTGGCCATGGCGACCATCTTCTGCACATCATCTTTCCGATTTGCAAATTCAACCACCTGGCCGGTCACTATGGCTGCTTCTTCCTGTTCGGGAAGGTAGTTGAGCGTGGTGACAATATTCCAGCGGTCGATCTGCGCCTGATTCAGCAATTGCGTGCCATGGTAGAGGCCAGTCAGATTGCCCAATCCGATTGTATTGGCCGTTGCAAACAGCCGAAATCCCGAATGGGGAGTGATGACTCGATTCTGATCAAGCAGTGTAAGCTTTCCATTACGTTCAAGAACCCGGTGGATCACAAACATCACGTCTGGGCGACCTGCATCAAACTCGTCAAAAACCAGGGCAACGGGGCGCTGGAGCGCCCAAGGCACGATCCCTTCCTGAAACTCCGTGACCTGCTTGCCATTGCGTATGACCACGGCATCCCGGCCCACCAGGTCAAGTCGGCTGATATGGCCATCGAGGTTGACCCTGATGCAGGGCCAGTTCAGGCGCGCTGCAATCTGTTCAATATGGGAGGACTTGCCTGTTCCATGAAATCCCTGGACCATGACCCGTCGGTTATTGGAGAATCCGGCGAGCAGTGCCAGGGTGACATCGCGATTGAACCGATAAGCCGGATCGACCTCGGGAACATGATTATCCCTCCAGGAAAAAGCAGGGACCATCAAATCGCAATCAATACCAAATGCCTCTTGGGCATTGATCTCGGTATCGGGAAGATTTTCGATACCTTCAAGAGACTTTAAATGGACAGTCATGGGAATAGTATCTAACTCGCTTGGCTTCGATTTTACTGTTTTGTGAACGTACTTGATCAGTGCTATTCGATTTGGTTCATTATTGCCGGTGATTCACAGACCAACGCATTATAATCCCTGATTGTCTATCCTATCGAATTACTGAATGAAGGTATTTTATTTTGCGCTGATTGCGGCGATCGGCAACGCAATGTTTGTGTACGGGCAAAGGGGGTCCAGCACTTCTGACAACTCGTTTTTCTTCCTGACCGTTACGCTGACGGTCTGCACTTCTCTTTTCCTGGTCAGCACTCTTATTAGCAAGGGACCGACAACCCTGTTATACGTGCAAGAAAACCTCTGGTATATCCTGATTAGCGGACTGGGCTTTTACATCACCTTCGTCGGGTTTTACTGGCTCTATACCCAACAGGGCGCGACCAGCTATATCGTGTATGCCCTGCTGTCGATTCTGACCACATCGATTGGCGTGGGCCTGATTCTGTTCCGAGAGCCTTTCAATCGATTCCATGTGATTTCCGGAATCCTGGCTGTTGCTGCAATTGTCACCTATGGAATCGGACAAAGCCGCCTTGACTCATGACTAGACAGAAGCCCAGCAAAACCCCGGGCATCCTTCTATCCAATCTCGGGACGCCTGACTCACCCGGGGTCGATGATGTCCGCCGCTACCTCAAGCAGTTTCTCTCTGACCGAAGAGTCATCAGGATGTGGAAACCGCTATGGTGGCTGATTCTGAATTGCATCATTTTGAGAACGAGGCCAGCCCGATCGGCTCATGCCTACGGAAAGGTCTGGACTGATGAAGGTTCACCCCTTCTGGTTGAATCGCAACGGCAGCTCTCGCTGCTTCGAGAGAAGCTGCCGTCCATCCCTGTCGAGTTGGGCATGCGGTATGGCAATCCATCAATTGAATCGGCTTTGGAGGCCCTGCAACAGCAAGGGGCAGATCATTTTGTCGTGCTTGGACTGTATCCACAGTTCTCCTACACCACAATTTCATCCGTCAAGGATGAGGTACTCCGCTTCATTGAATCAGGACACTCGCTTTGCAGTTTCAAGATGATCTGCGACTACCACGATCATGACTCGTATATTGATGCTGTCAGCGATTCAATCCGGGAATATCGAGAAAAACACGGTCAAGCAGAGCGTCTTCTCATGTCTTTTCATGGAATCCCGAAAAAGTATGCGGAGGATGGCGATCCCTATCCGGAACAATGCCATAAAACAGCAAACCTCGTTGCTGAACGATTGCAGTTGGATGATCACCAATGGGGTTTGTCGTTTCAGTCAAGGCTGGGGCCCACAGAATGGTTAAGGCCCTATACTGATGAGACCCTTGAAGCCTGGGGCAAGGAAGGGGTGAAATCCATTCAGGTTGTTTGTCCGGGCTTCAGTGTTGACTGTCTTGAAACACTGGAAGAAATTGCCATGGAAAATAGGGATGTCTTCAAAAGTTCCGGGGGTGAACATTTCTTCTATATCCCTTGTCTAAACAGCAGTACACCCCATATCGAGATGATGGTTGAACTGATAAACGAGAAACTAGAGTGAATGCATTATTGATAGTGGCTCATGGAAGCCGAAATCCGAATAGCAATCGGGAAACCGAATCATTAACGGACGCGGTGCGAAAGCGGGGGCACGATTATGAAATCGTGGAACATGCTTACCTCGAGTTGGCAGAACCAGCCATACCTACTGCGGTGGCTGACCTGGTTGAAAGAGGCGTGGATTCAATAACCCTAGTACCGCTATTTCTGGCAAGCGGCAATCATGTTGAGAGAGATATGCCGGCTATTCTGGAGGAATTGAAAAAAACATATCCCAACAGTCGTTTCACCATGACTTCGCATATTGGCGCGAATTCCGGCTTTGCGGATCTGGTCATCGATCATTTGGCAGAGAAACCTTAACCTTCACGGTCAAGCTCTGCTTGCAGTGCATTTGCCATCGCTTGCAGGGTTGGAAACAAGTAGTCATATTTGGGCCTTTCTTCCACTGCTGACGTAGCTCCCCAACTGGATTTCTCCACGAGATTCTGACGGTCAATCCATGCGTTGGCCAGATTGTGTTTACGGGCTGGCACATGATCATGATGCAGGCTCTGGGCGGTGTGCAGAATGTGCCTTCGTTCGAATCCGAAATCCTCTCGCAGCTTCTCCAGCATAAACCTGAAATTCCGGTCATCAGGCTTGTAGGAGCCGATCATTTCCGCGGTGTAGATCGCATCAAAGGTAACTCCCAGTTTTCTATTTGAAGCTGCAAAACCCCGATTATCAATATTGGACAGAATAACCAGCTTGTAGTGTTTCGAAAGTTCGCGAAGGGAATCGGCGGTGTCAGGAAATGCCGGCCAGTGTGGTACTGAATGACCGAATATCTGATTCATGTCCTCGGTCGTTTGAATCTGAAACTCATCTGCCAGCAGCTGGTGAACGTTTGCCAGCAGATCCGGATACGGCATTTTCGGTTGATCATTCTGGAGTGTCGATTCATGCTTTGCGAATGTTCCGAGAACACGATCTCGTGTGAAACTTGCAGAATCATCCGGGTTAATTTTCATTAGTAGTGGCTGCAAGGCATCCCAAATCCCCGATTCCCAGTCGATCAGGGTTCCATAGCAATCAAAGGTCAGTACTGAGTATTCATTCAGTGAATTTGTCATTGATATTCACGGTGAAGAGTAGAATTGGTTTTTTGTTATTGAGACCACAGGATATGACCGAAAGTCATCATCGATTGAAACGAGCACAAGGTTGCATGATCGGACAGTTGGCCGGTGATGCCCTTGGAAGCCAAGTTGAATTTCAGACACCTGATTTTATCCGAAATGCCTATCCAGCTGGAGTTCGGGAAATTCGTGGCAGCAGGATTTGGAACACAATTGCCGGACAGCCGACAGATGATTCGGAAATGGCGTTGTTGTTGGCCAGAATGCTTGTCGAGCATGGCAGATATGATCCTGATTTGGCGTTCACGCAATATCAGTACTGGTTGAACTCTGCTCCATTTGATATCGGTAATACGATCTGCAGTGGACTCAGAGGTAGTCCGAACTATGAAAGTCAGGCTAATGGAGCGATGATGCGAGCGAGTCCTCTTGGGATTTTTGGCTCCGGTTATCCGTTAAAGCAGGTGGCTGAATGGGCTGAACAGGATGCCATGTTGACTCATCCAAATAAACTATGCCTCAAGGTCAATGCATTGTTCTGCATGGCGATCGCATATTCAATTGAATCAGCTGTGACTCCGGGCAAGCTTTACAGGTTGATTCGGGGCTGGACGATTGAGATTGACTCGCCAAGGGAGTTGATTGATGCGGTAATCGAAGCCGGGAAAGCTCCGCCAGATGATTACGTTTTTCAACAGGGGTGGGTGTTGATTGCCTTTCGTAACGCATTGTGGCAACTTTGTCATGCGGTTAGTTTTGAATCGGCTTTGATCGATACCGTCATGCAGGGAGGAGATACTGACACCAATGGGGCAATCTGTGGTGCCTTATTGGGAGCAATATACGGTCTTGATGGCATTCCGGATCGGTGGACAGAATGTATACTTGCCTGCCGGCCGGAGAGTGGCGTAGAAGGCATTCATCGGCCCAGACCAGAATGTTTCTGGCCCGTGGATGCACTGGAGCTTTCCACAAGGCTGATCAATTCAGGTTCACAGGCTATTTCAAAATAAGGTTTTCTACAGCATTGATTGTCTGTCGGAGCTGAATGAATTTCAGAATCAGTACTTTTGCTTATGCGGGATTACGGCGCGTACCCCGCCACGCGGTTCTTCAACGTCGCCTTTGCGCCTCGGGATGAGATGAATGTGGCAGTGAAAAATGCTTTGACCAGCGTCCCTTCCTGCATTTATCCCAATGTTGAATCCTGTCACCGTCTTGTCGATATCCAGAATGTTCTTGCGGGCAAGCATCAATAATTCCTGGCAATCACGGATTTCGTCTTCGTTAAGGTCAAAGTAAGTCGGTACGCATCGCCGGGGGATTATCAGAGTATGCAGTTCGGTTACCGGATGCCCATCACGAACCGCATAAGCAAATTCATTCTTTAGTACCATCTTGGATTCTGGCTTGTTGCAGAAAATGCAATTCTTTTGCTTTGCTTGACTCATTTTTCCTTGGAAAATAGAAGAATGGATAGTTTTGATCCGTTGGGTACAATGTTGACTTGTGAAATGTCCAACCTTTAGCGGCTATTGATTCTGTTCAGCAAGTTATCCCAATTAAGAATTAGTTCTGCTATTTGGACTGCAGCTAGCATTTCAGCCGCAGAGAAAGCGTATAGTTGACTGGGTTTACCTGCCATGTGCTGGAGGAACATTCGAAGCCGCTCTGCTGTTTTAATAGAGCGGCCCCAGCTTCTTCTATCTATTCCTAATGAAGTCCGTTTAAATTCCTTGCATGCATGGAGAATTTACCTAACCCTAGCACTTTCGATAGCCCGCTCATTTTAAGACTGCTGATTGAAGTTGATAACTTTTTCATGTTGCGCTTTTGAAATCAGCTGCCATATAACTTCACGCGGCTCATAATCAAGCCATTGTTTCTCCAGTAATTCCTGTACTGGCTTAATTTCCTCGTTCAATGAATCCAAAGCTGCGCTTGGCCAGCCCTCCCCTTTTTTATCCTCTATATTCTCCTGTTGACGGCAAAGCAATAGAATCAATGCCGCTTTCTTAAGGCGGAGACTTCCGATGGATACCCTTGGTTCAACAAGAAATCCATCATGGTCATTGCTACATTTGAGTTTCCTGCTTATGGATGTCATGATGCGATACAGGTCTTGTATCTCGCTTTCATAAGGTATTTTCCTAGCACCGCCATCTCCCACTCTTTGATTCCAGTTCATCAATTCGTCAAGCAGCACTTGCAAGACATTATGTAGTGTTCCCCAATCTAGAGGCATTAAAGATATATCGCCAGCAGTTGTTCGATCAAGAGAATAGGAATAGCTCATATTGATTCAAAGCGTATATTAAGGGATATTACGTCTCTGCTATTTCACAGAAAATTGAGACCAGACTGCTTGAAAGGATGTCTCTAGACCACTTGCTTTTTCATTACGGTCGCAAGCCGTAACCGAACAGCAGTTTTGAGGAAATGTATTTATTGCCTCAAAGAAGGTGCCACTGCGATTTCTCGACAAATCATCAGCCAGGTCAAGTTGATCTTGATATGCAAAATGGGATCAACAGAATAAACCCAAACCAAGAAAAACCCCGGATAGAAAGGAATCTATTCCGATCTGTATGGCGGAGAGAGAGGGATTCGAACCCTCGATACGCGTTAACGTATACTCCCTTAGCAGGGGAGCGCCTTCAGCC
>JAPOSW010000051.1 GCA_026709505.1 Gammaproteobacteria bacterium
GCCGTCCGGCCAGCGCAGCCGGAACAGTGCGTCATGGCACTTGTCCTCGTCTCCGTAATGTTCGAGAAATTCGTTGAGACTGAGGCCTTTCTGGAACTGGACAGGATTTCGCTTCATGGATATACTCCTTTTTAATCAAGTGGTTGCATCTGTCCCATTGTAGCACAAAACCTGCTTATGATTAGTGGTAATTAGGTAGAATTTTGAATTTGAACCAGCAAAATGGAACAGATTACGATTCCAATCTTACCCACGGAAAAGTGGCAAAACTGATTAACGTTTATTTGAAGGCATGGTTTTTGCAAATAAATCCGCAGGCACGACGAGTCGTTCACCCCCCTGTTGATCGTAATCTTTTAGAAAATGTAACACGAAATATTTTAGGGATAGTAGATGCCTCAAAATTGTTATCCGCATCCCCAGTTGCGATATTGATAACAAGCCTCTTGGATTTAGACAAACCTGAAGTAAAACAATGGACTAAACTAGAATCTAATCAATACGAGAACATAATCGATGTATTCAAACGTTTAACTGTCGGTCATGGCCTCTGGAAAATAGAGAAGTTCTGGAACCTCCACTAAAAAAATCAAACACATGAGACTTCCATGAGCAATCTAACTTCAATGGAACTCATTCAAGTTACCATTATCCAATCGGGTGATTATTTGCTTTTTAGGCCTGTCGAATTAATGCTTCAGGATTCCACAATACGTATTCGTCCATTTCTGATTAGTTCATCCAAGCCCATCGATTTTATAACGTCTTTAGAGTGTATTTTTACACGATTCTCAGCAAAATCCTGTTTTAGCGAACACCAGATGCCAAATCTATTTTTGGGGCAACTACAGAAAACGATGGTATGCTCGCATATCTCATGCTTTTAATATCTGTAATCATTTCATACAGATCTTGAGAATATGGAGTTTCATCCTTTCTTAACCTTTCTATCTTTTCGTTAGTTCTGTTTTGATCGGGGTCCATAATCATTAAGAAGGCATGCAGTATCTGTTTTTGGTGGTCTGATAGAAGTTTATTTTTTTGTGGTTGGCAAGTTAACCTTTTCATTATATCTTCCGGCGATTTTTCACCGTTTGTGACTTTCTTGTAAAAATCCCTATCTTTGGTTCGTAACACAGTCAATAGCGCCACGATGGCGGGATCAAGATAATGATTGGAGGGGGTTTGATCTAAAACCACGCGTAACCGAGTGATACATCTCTCTCGTGCGCGAATCGTCAATTCAAATATGTCTGCGATCACCGTGAAAAATCCAACAAAATGTTCTTTGTCGTATTGGGATTCTCGATACTTACTTCGCTCTTCGAATACTGAATCAAGGCCAAAACGAGTGATCAGTGCTTCAGTGTGGCCTGCCGAACTGGTGGGAGGAATGCTGTATTCCAAGTGTATGAACCGCTGAAGATATTCGGCTGACTGTGTACCATCTCCATATATAGACTTAATGCTTGTTTCAAGTTGTGCTTTATCAATGGACAGTACAAATATGATGTTGGGTATATTGAAAAAATGTTTGATGCGCTCAAGCAGTTCAAGCGCAAAGGTTGGACGGCAACGATCTAGTTCATCAATGAAGATAACTAGGTTATGGCTTTTATTCGATGTGGGTAGATTGTTAATTGCCTCCTCTAGTTCAGAGCGGAATTCTTTCATCAAGTGCCTTTGTTTGGTGAATGCATCAACAATGTCTATTCCTGCAATATTATCTTCGCCCCTTTGAACCCCTGAATTATATTGTTCTAATTCTTCATCTATATTCACAAATCCAGCAGTCATCACCTTCGTTCCTATAACTGCTCCCCTCTTTAGAATATGGTTCGTAGTCTTCTTGACCTTTGCAAATTTTTTCCGGCATTTATTTCCATTGTCTTTATTCTCAAGATCGATATCATTAAGAAATGAAACTAATGCCACGAGAGGATCTGCAACAAAATCAACCTCCCAAGCATTGAAATATATGCAGTGAAACCCCTTCTTTTTGAGACCTTCCATTAACATCTTGACTAGCGTGGTCTTTCCTGTACCGAAAGGAGAATCAAGGGACAATACGAAAGGACCATTCAAGCGTTCAATCAAACCTGACAAAAAATCTACAATCGGTTCTCGGTTCAGTAGATCATCAGCATATGGATCCTCTGGTTTTATTTCCAACTCTTCGATTTGGTAATCCATTGTTAGATTTACTCACATTATTTTAGATACGATGCAAATCAGCATCATGGATTGGCTATCAAGTGCCGTTCTGATTGCATATTCAATTATGGGCTTGTAAACATCCGTATCATCATAAATCCATTTTGGTGAGCCCAATTAATCACGTTCCTTCGGATCGTATTTAGGCAACGCGTTCGGCAAACTGCGAATTATCCGAGTAGTTTCCACGCTGAGATAGACAATTCTGCGGATGGTAGAGATCAAGTCTTCTGGCTTCTCAAACCAGGCATTTGGGTCATTGACCTTGCCGCTTTTTTTCTCGATTGTGATCTTATAGCGGTCTATCAGCCAATCTATTGGTGTGCGGCCATTGACCATGTATTCATGCGCTTCCTCAGGGATGCCGGTCAGGCTGATATACTCATTCACAACAAGGGTAGACTTGTCTGTTCTCCCCTCAATCTTTCCATAGCGCATTGCTCTGTTGCTCAGTGCATAATGCCACGATTCCGGGTTTCCCTCTCCTGAAAACTCGAGTTCAAGTGCATATTCCGAGCAATGCTCATAGCCGACATGCAAATCGCCAAGTTCGCTCCCGGCTTTGGCAAACGCCCAGAAATCTGGAGCAAACGGGATGCGGGCCAGTTCTTTTGAAAGCGAGTTCGGGAAAGTCTGCTGAAAATCTGGCGCATGAAGCACGCCATAGACATAATCAAAAATATCATCCTTAGTGATTTTGGGATCCTGATAATGCGTTTGAAACCTATCGAGAGCATTGTTGGTGATATTGTCGATGCGCTCTCCGGTCCTCTCTTCGAATAGGCTATCTTGTTTCTGCTCATCCGGCTTTTCAAACCGGTATCGGGGGAAACACTGGGATGCTGAAATCAAGCCCAAATCTGGCATATGGTCTACCATCAGGGCTGAAAAGGGTTGGGGTGAACCGATTCCAGGCAAACATATGGATCGATTGTTTATAATAGGATCAGGAAAAATACAGTCCTGCTGAGATTTTCTTTTCACCAAAGTATAATCAACATAGCAATATTGCTTAACAAAAGGGCGGTACTGGGTCTTCCAAATTCGATCGAAAGAGAAATCGACCACAATCTTTCGCCTTAGTTTGTTTATCAAATCTTCATCCCAATAGGTGTTCTTGTTATATTTTTCTGAAACCTTATTTTTTGTTTCCTTTAAGTTTGGGTTTTCACACAACGTTGATAATGCGGCGCTATAGTCATTAATCATAAGTTGAGCATTCTGACTACATGCATCAAACGAAAAATTATACAGATAGGCATCTCGGGAAGTCTCATACCCCCTATTGTATGACCGGAAAACTACATCGTTGAACGAACCACCTCTGGCTTCTTTTGATCCCATTGGGAACAGATCATCAAACCCTTCCTCCCGCTTGTTGATCCAGTCATCATTCTGATCCGGATTAATCTTCTGCCAGTCATCGACTACAGCAATGGAACCCCATTCGACCAATTGTTCAATCTTTTCTTCTCGGGAGAGATAATCGCCGATATCCCGATAGTGGATGCGGCAGCCTTCATGAAATGCCAACGGATTCTTGACCAGAATCATGATGGCAACCGGTGCTCTTGAACCTGACCCAAAAACCTTTCCGCCTTCCCGCCTTGACAGCTCGCCAGATGTTCTTTGGTTTCCACGCAAATCCACCACATATATCGACGAAAACTCTTCGGCAAGGCAGGCGCGAATACCAGCATCGGCATTGCCTGAAATCCATGAACCGTTTGTAACAAAGCCGATCACACCCCGATCTCCGATCCGGTCCGAAGCCCAACGAATGGCCAACTTATAACTATCATACAGGCTGTTCTTATTTGTAGCAGTCGAACGAGCTGCATAGGTTTCCTCTATTTCCTTGTACAATTCTGGATAACCCGGCTCTTTCTTGCCCGCCATCCATGGGGGATTGCCAACAATCACCCGAATATCCAAATCCTTCTGACCTGATCGACGGTCGGAATTCTCCTTGAGACTGTCCTTGATCAGTGATGTTTGGGCGGCTTCTTCCCCCATCTGGAAAGTATCGGCAAGACAGATATGCTTGAAGGGTCGGTAATCCCTGCCAGTTTTCGCATGAAAGACCGACTCGATGTTGACGGCGGCAATGTAGTAGGCCAGCAGGACAATTTCATTGGCATGGATTTCATGATCAAACTTGCGCTCGATATCCTCATCCTTGACCAATCCAGACTGAAGCAGCCGGGTAATGAATGTACCAGTGCCAGCGAAAGGATCAAGAATATTGACTCCCCGGTCACTCAAGCTGGCACCAAGTTCATCGTGTAAAACTTGTTCTGTAGACCGGAGAATGAAATCCACAACCTCAACCGGCGTATAGACAATTCCAAGAGCCTTGCTGGTCTCGGCAAATGCATTGCGAAAAAACTTGTCGTACAGCTCCGCGATGATCTGCTGTTTTGCTTCCTCGCTTGATGCGCCCCTGGCACGCCGCTTGACCGATGCATAGAAATCTTCCAGGTTTTCAGCTTCGGCATCAATGCCGGAAGGCTTGATCACATCGAGCATGTTCTGCATGGCCTGACTGACCGGATTGCGCTTGGTGAAAGCCTCTGCTTCGAACAGGGCATCAAACACCGGGCCAGTGACCATGTGCTGAGCCAGCATTTCAATCGCATTTTCGCGAGTGATTCCCGAGTTCAAGTCATCCTGCAACTCCTTCACAAAACCATCGAACATCTCTGCAGCCGCACGGATATCGGGATTGCCCTCGTTGTTCTCATTGACTGTCACCATAGCGGTGATTCTCGCAATGTGGGCGCGGGCAATCTTGGCCACATCTCCGGCCCATTCGTCCCAGTATTTGCGAGAACCACACTTCTCCACAATCTTTGCCATGATTGCACCGGGCAAGTCATCAAAGATGGTCGTTTGGCCTCCAGGCTCTGACGACGTTTCAGCACCAGAATCACTTTCACCGCTGCCATGGCCGATACTAGGTCCATCGCTGCTTGCCGAACCACTACCTTCAGCCTTCCAATCAGCCACTGTGATAATGGCTATGCGTTTCGGGTCTTCCCCCATTTCAATTCGGTTCAACTCGGCGTCAAATCCATCGTCATGACTGCGAATGGCATTCAGCATCTGCCAGACCTTGCGCCATCGTTCGTTGTCATTCAACATATCCTCGGCTGATGCGCCCGGAGCGACCACGACCGGAAGAATGATATAGCCCATCTGCTTGCCCGGTGCCTTGCGCATCACCCGACCAACAGCCTGTACCACCTCTATCTGACTTTTTCGCGGATGCATGAACAAGATTCCATCCAGGGCAGGCAGATCAACCCCCTCCGTAAGACATCGGGCATTGGTCAGGATTCGACATTCATTTTCCCTAGGCGAGTCCAGCCATTTCAAGGCTTCAGCCCGACGCTCGGCATTGTGTGTGCCGTCAACATGACGTGCCGGTGCATCGTGGTCAGGAAGCGTCGTATCGCCAGCAGGGGCAAGCAGTCGGTATTTCTTTCCAATGCTTTCAATCAAGTTTTCCAGCTGCTCCGATGACTTGATCGTCCTGCAGAAAGCAATCGCCCGCTTCATGGGTGTGCACTCGTTCTCGGGAAATATGTCCTTGTCAGCTTTGGCCAACGCCCGCCAACAGCCAATCATCAGGGCGGTGTCATCAACTTTAAGGGTATCGCCGAACTCGCCTCCAAAGTGTTTAAGCACCTTGGCCGCTAGATTCTCTGGCACAGTCAATACAATGACGCGGTAATCCGACAGCAGATCCTGCTCGACTGCAGCCGCAAACCCAATCTCGTAAAGTACGGGGCCATACAACCCATTATCATCCATTGAGCATAGTGCTGTTGCCAATTCACCAGCCTTGCTGCGGGCACTTTCAGAATAGACCTTGGGTGTTGCCGTCATATACAGGCGACGGCATGCATGAATACAACTGTCGCGATGTATTCGGGTGAAATTCGATTGCTCCTCTTCGTCAACAATTGCACCTGCAGTACGATGTGCCTCATCACAGATCGCCAGGTCAAAACCCGGAAGTCCAAACTCTTTCTGAGACCTTTCAATCACGGGCGAAGATTGATAGGTCGCAAAAAACACGGTCAATGCATTGGGATCGTCTGGTCGAGCACGCTCGGACAATTTGGCGGCATCCGTAGTCGCAGGCCAGGCGAGATCAAGGGCATCCATATCAATATTGTCCTCCTGATTCTTTTTGCGTTTGCCGACTTGGCTATCTGAACACACTGCGAAGGCCCGCAACGTTAGGTTGGCGTCCTTTGTCCAGGCATGGATGGTCTGCGACATCAAGGCCAGAGAGGGTACAAGATAGAGAATCCGTCCGCCATTGCCGATCATCTGTTCAGCGATACGCAGAGCGGTCAGCGTCTTGCCGGTCCCGCAGGCCATGATGAGCTTGCCGCGACTTCCGGTCTCCTGTAGTCCGTCAACAACCCTTCTGAGCGCATTTTCCTGATGTGGCCTGAGCACCAATAGCTTGTGCTCATAGCGGATATCGTTTGTTTCAACGAACTCACCCCAATTGATAGGGCTTTTCTGAAGGTGATGAAGCCCGATACGTATGACGGGAATGACCTGTTCGGAAAGAGTTCTCTCGAGATTGTTCGACCATTCTCGGCCAGTTGTGTCAATCAGAATACGATGCGTGAAGTCTTTAGTTCCTGATGCTGCCAGAAATGAATCAATTTCACTCTTTGGAATTGTTCGGCCCTGTTCCCAGCATTTGCATTGGACGGCAACGAAATGACCGTCAAGGGTTTGCGCAACCAGATCAATCCCGATATCGCGAGCATCCTTGTCTTTTTCTCTTGCCCACTCTTCTCGAGTCATTACTCTTCGATATTGGGTTTTCTGCTCGGGGTCATGGGTAAGGTAGGCAATGCATAGCCTCTCAAAGGCATCACCAAGCGCTCTTTGTCTGGAATAATCTGCTGCCGCCCTCTCGGTACGCCATTTTGAAAGAATTTCGTCAAGTGTCATGTTGATATCAAGTGAATAATTCGCTTAGACGTCTCGAGACCCCGCACAATTTGATCTTGCTGGTACAAGTTCATGTAAGGAACAAGATACAGAAAGTGATAGATGTGAAAACGCAATATTGTCGCACATTGCAACACCCATTATAGATGAGTCAGGTTGGCATTTGCCTTGGGGCTTGTACTGAGAAATATTGCGGATTTTCCTGCAAATTGATATTGAGTTTCCTGTGTAGTCATGAGGTAATCCAGCAGTCCAGTGATTAGAATCAACCTTGCGCTTATACGATTTTTAAGTTGCGCATAGGATTTAATCTGCGCATAAGCGTTTTTTTCATTGCGCAAAGGGTTTTTGTTGCGTATAATCGCGTTACAATTACGCATAAAATCGATATTGCGCTTATACGATTTTTAAGTTGCGCATAGGATTTAATCTGCGCATAAGCGTTTTTTTCATTGCGCAAAGGGTTTTTGTTGCGTATAAATAATATATTTGCGCATTAATTATATGCGTAATTCAGAATGACATGGCTAAATCTATACCAGAACAGCATTTGCAAGATATTGAAGCGGTTGTATCGGCCCACCCTGAGGGTATATCTATCCAGGATATCCAGAAAAAAATGGGGAAGGAAGTAGCTCGCCGTACTCTCCAGTATCACCTCAAGTATCTTGTTGACGAAGGCCGTCTAATCAGGGGAGGCAACAGACGCTCGACCAAGTATCTACTTCCTTCCATAACCAAAGGCCAGGCAAAAACCTTTGAAGCATCCAAACAAGAGTTGAATCTCGAATTTCAGCCTTCAAAGCAGGGAGTCAAAATACAGGAATATGTCCGCAAACCCATCCAAAACCGAAATCTTGTCGGTTATGAGCGTACATTCCTTGAGATGTACAGACCCAATGTCACCGCATACTTATCAGCCAGAGAACGGGAGCACTTGCGCGAGATAGGTACTCCAACTAGCGGAGAGCAACCCGCTGGAACATTTGCGAAGCAGATACTGAACCGGCTGATTATCGATCTGTCATGGAACTCCAGCCGTCTGGAAGGAAATACCTACTCGTTACTAGACACAAAGCGGTTGGTTGCCTTCGGCCAGGTGGCCAATGGTAGAAAAAGGCTTGAGGTGCAAATGATTCTGAACCACAAGGATGCGATTGAGTTTCTTGTAGGTTCAGTGGAAGAAATCGGGTTCAACCGGTACACGATTCTCAATCTACACGCCCTGCTAGCAAACAATCTTCTGGCCGACCCTGAATCGATGGGCCGTCTGCGCCGGATTGCTGTTGGTATAGAACAATCAACATACCACCCACTTCAAGTGCCTCAACTCATCGAAGAATGCTTTGATCAGATTTTGACCACTGCCAAGGCCATTGAAAATCCGTTCGAGCAGGCATTATTTGTCATGGTTCACTTGCCGTACTTGCAACCGTTTGATGATGTGAACAAACGTGTATCACGCCTTGTTGCTAACATGCCTTTAATTAAAGGAAACCTCATACCTCTATCATTCACGGATGTTCCTACCACAACCTACACCGAGGCGATACTTGGCGTATATGAACTGAACCAAATTGATTTACTCAAGGATGTTTTTATTTGGGCTTACGAGCGTTCCGTAAAACAACATGCGTTGGTTAAACAATCGCTAGGTGAACCGGATCCTTTCCATCAGAAGCATCGTGAAGCATTATTTGAAATCGTACAAGCCATTGTGCTTGAACGTCTCGACAAGAATGAGGCGTTCCAACGCATCGTTGCTTATGCCGAAAAGCATATCGAAACAGTTGAACAGGACGATTTCAGGCAAGTCGCTGAAAACGAGATTCTAGGACTTCATGAGGGAAACTTTGTGCGCTATCGGATTAAACCGACACAGTTCAAGGCATGGCTGGATATCTGGAGCAAGCCGTTAAAAAAAGATAGAACCCCAACCCAAGAATAGATTACCCTGTTATCAGGCGCAAGGATTCATGTACCATGAGTTCCAGATCCAAACCAGAAGTCAATCATCGGGTGAAACGCTTGACTCTTTGCAGGCAAGGCATCAGTTATTTTTTATCTCTATTGCTATTGGATTAGGGCTAGGTTTTATAGTGTGGAAATTTCCTGAAACATATACCATATAATTGCCTGACAATACTTCAAGTCAGCATGAACAAAATTTACACTCCCGGTCATGTAGTCAATCACGTGCTGGACCGCGCGTTTGCAGAACGTCATCCGATTACGCAGATGAAGTTGCAGAAACTGGTTTACATCGGATACGGATGGTCACTGGCTGTACTTGATCAAAAGCTTTTCGATGAACCGATCTATGCATGGAAACATGGGCCGGTGATCAAAAGCCTTTATGATGAATTCAAGCATTATGGAGCTATGCCTATTGACCATCACTCCATGAATTTTGACTTCGATTCTTCTGAAATTCACTTTCCGAGAATTCCAGACAGTGATAAAGATGTTGATCTTGTGTTGAACATAGTCTGGGGAGTGTATAAGAACTTCAAGGCGGTCACCTTGAGAAACAAAACCCACGAACAGGGTTCGCCTTGGCACACTACATACCGTCCTGACAGGCGAAATTTAGTGATTCCCGACGAACTGATAAAGAATCATTTTAAGTCCAAGATAACGGAGTATCTGGAAAATGCCAGACAAGCCACCTGATCGTGGCGATCAGCGAAATCAGCTGTTCGAAGATGTACCGGAAAAGTTAATTCCAAGACTTAAGAATGCGGTAGAGAGGGTTGACGGTATTACCTCGGATGAAGAGGCGGATCTGGAACGAGGAGGACAGCTCGCCTTACGGGGAACAAAGAGGAACATTTATCGATGGACATTGTGGTCTGGATTCGCACTATCGGCAATCTTGGCTCTCGCATATTGTGTCAGTATCATCTGGCTTGGATTCCATTATTTTGATGCGGCAATCAAAGACGAAGAAACCGTGGGGATTGTTGAGAAAACCATGACATTCCTTTTCGGTGTGGCTGTCACGGTCGCAGTCCTGCTGATGTTGCGAAAATCGAATAAACCGTAGCATCATCAAGTTCGCCACGGTTGTACATAATCTCCCCCTATATATCGAAACTCTGCATCTGATGCTTCCCTTCTGTTGCTGGTGGGCAAACTTGTACTACGAGACTTCCTGGCACATGTAAGTAATTTGAAGCCATAAAACTGGCAAGTAATGCCATGAACTTATTGACAGGTAGCTTTCAAAAGCGGCTAATGAAAAGCATTTCATTTGCATGGCTGGTATTTTCGAAAAAGGTTGGCAATGACCTTTTACCGATCAACAAAGAGGCTTCAATGCAACTTCACTATGCTTATGTTCTGCAACAGGTGATTCCTCTTATTTGTTTTGATCAGAATGAAATCGTGCAAATCGAATTGGAATCAAGCGTACATGTTGATGGTCGTTCCCGCGAAATCGATTTGGTATTGGAAGGCAATGACTCTCGCGATATCCATAAGATTGCTGTTGAGATGAAGTGTTACCGAAAAACTGCTTCCTCAGGCAAACCTCGCGGGGCACAGGATATTTTCATGAAGGATGTTTATGCCGATCTGAAATTGCTTGAAGATTATTGCGAGCATGCGGGTTTCGATAGAGGGATTTTACTGGTCATGACTGATCATGAATATTTTGTTAATCCCAAGAGCAGAACGGGGAAAACCTGGGACTATGACATATCAAATGGATATCAAGTAAAAAGTATACACTTGACAACTCCACTCGGCGGAGAAGAGATCGATATCAGGCTAAAAAAGTCATACGAATTCAACTGGGATAAATGCGGTAATTTTTGGTTTATGGAAATTGAAGGGCATTAGATTTGCAACTCCATAAAACCAAGCCTTGCCAGGTACGTCGGGCTTGCAATACATTTTGAAATGCAAACTCGGAATTAATTACTTCACACCATAGGGCCAGTAATATAAATCTCCTTATTGAGCACTACCATGAATGATCAACTTGACCCGGAAGTCACCGCATTCCTTGAGAGGTCTGAATCGGCCTATCCCGAAAATGTGCTGGAACTCAGCATGCAGGAACATAGGGAATGTTATCGAGTTCTCTGTGAGATGTTTCAGGCACCGATTCCAGGCGGAATAACCAAGCAAGACTCATTCATAACCGGTCGCAATGACCACTCCATTCCAATACGACACTACTGTCAGCAAGACAACAATGCCGAAACACTGATCTTGTACCTGCACGGCGGAGGATTCGTGGTCGGCAACCTGGAAAGCCATGATTCGATCTGCGCTGAAATTGCGCATAGGACCAGAATCAATCTGGTATCGGTAGATTATCGGCTTGCCCCGGAACATCTTCATCCAGCTCAAATTGAGGATGTGCAAGATGCTTTTCTTGCTCTTGATGCCGGTCGCACCATCATTGCCGGAGATTCAGCGGGCGGCACTCTGGCCGCTGCGCTTTGCATCGCCCAGCAAAATACCAATCGTCAACCCATTGGACAACTGCTCATCTATCCTTATCTGGGCGGCATGTACCTCAACCTTGATTCCTATCAGGAAGGTACCGATGCACCAGCCATGACCAGTCAGGATGTTGAAGACTTCGTCACTCTTTGGTGCGGCGGCAAGCCCGACTGGAAAGACCCTGCGTTTGCCCCAATTCTGCATGACGATCTGGCAGGACTGCCACCCTGTATTGCTCTGGCCGCGGAAGTAGACCCCATTCGCGACGATGCCCTGATCTATGTCGAAAAATTAACCGCGTCGGACAACATGGCGAAAGCAATTCTGGACAAGGGGCTGCCTCATGGCCATCTGCGGGCCCGGCATATGAGCAAGAAAGCCATGCAGAGTTTCGAAAATCTATGCCAGTCCCTTCTGGAGCTTGCCGAACAGGGATGAGTCCAATGCGCGTGCATTTACTCCGTGACTGACCACGATTCCAGCACCGCAGAAATACCCAACTGGATGCAAAGCGCTCTGGGTCTGTCGGCGAATGACGTGGTATGCCTGGATGGCGGGCTAGCCACAGAATTGGAAAACCGGGGATATCAATTCAATACGAAGCTCTGGTCTGCAGAATTACTCCTCAACAACCCGACAGCCATCTATCATAGCCACATGGCCTATCTGGAAGCAGGTGCAAGGATCATCACTTCCGCAAGTTATCAGGCTACCCTTCAGGGCCTGTCTGATTGCGGCATTGATCTCGACAGAAGTCGAAAAGTATTGACCGATTCCATAGATATTGCTTTGCAGGCGCGTGATGATTATCGGGGTAAATCAGGTTCTGGCACCGCACTGGTTGCTGCAAGTATCGGGCCTTACGGCGCCTATCTTGCCAACGGTTCTGAATACCGGGGAAATTATGGGCTGAACATACAGTCCCTTGTGGATTTTCATCAGGAACGGATCGGCCTGATGGATGGAAGCGGAGCTGACATTCTGGCCCTTGAAACCATCCCTGATCATCACGAAGCCTGCGCTTTGGCATCCATCCTCAAAAATGTTTCGACACCTTGCTGGATAAGTTTCTCATGCAATGATGCCGATCATCTGCGAGACGGCACTCCAATTCAAAATTCTGCTGCGCTGTTCAGGAATATCCAGTCTGTATTCGCAATTGGCGTGAACTGCACATCGCCTGAGCATGTCACCCCCTTGATCCGCAAGCTCCGTTCTTCAGCTCCAAGCAAGTCAGTAGTTGTCTACCCAAATTCCGGTGAGGATTACCAGCCGGGAACCTGGACAGGCGAGCATTCCCTCAATCAGTGGCAACGGGATTGCCGTGACTGGATCAATGCCGGAGCTAAGATTATTGGCGGCTGCTGCCGTATCGGACCGAATGAGATCAGGCTTCTGGCCGACGTGATCGACTCATCAACCCGGCCTGAAGAACATTGACATAAGAATCAAGCGAAAATTTTCAGACGACACTGCCAAAAGACTTATCTACACTGCCAGAAGGCACCTCAAGGCCGGCAACTATGGAACCTTGGGCTACTGGCCCACCCGGAAACAAGTAATACAGATAACGTGTACCACCCTTAATGTGGAATTTCTCATTCAATGCATCGACCAACTCGCGACGATTAATGACTTCACGCTTTGATCCGTATTCCTGCAAGGCGAGCACCACCTCCCAGTGATCCTCGGTCAATTCAATTCCTAGATCTTTCGCACTGGATAACGCTACTCTGACCGACCATCCAACCGGTGCGTTGGGAAACATCTCAATATCGGGATTCATCAACTTCTTTCTCCTGTCTGTAAAAATGGCTTGACGACTGCTCGCCCCTTGCCTGAGCATGCGGTCTTAAAGGATTCATGCCGCACGCAACACGGGAGCATCACAGCTTCTCGACGCGAATGTCCAGCAGGTCCCGTTCTTCTCGACCAAACACCATTCCAATCAGGTAAATGGGTTCTCCGCGGCCCCGATACTTCTCGGTATAGCCCTTCTCCCGAATCTGCGTGATCGCACTGTCGAGGCCTTTTTCTGTACCAGCTTCATTTTCAGCCATCTTGAGTTCCAGGACAAACACCTGTCCCTCATGCAGGAGCACCAGGTCCGAGCGGCCATGCTTGGTCATTTCCTCCGCCTTCAGCTCAACCGGCGTTGTCCGGAAGCTCATGTACAGCAGACTCGCATACCAGGACTCATAGTCACCAAGCTTTGCCTGATCATGCCATGTATGAGGAAATTCCGAAAGCAGGTCCCGGATCTTTCCCATGAAGGCAGGAAAGTCGTTGTCCCCCAGGGCCTGCACCAGTTCATTCCCTGCCTCCGCAATCTCCCGGCCACGGCCGGTCAGGTGATCGGCCAGGCCGATGCTGAAACTGCTCTGCACCTCGAAGTTCGGATAGTCCAGACGGTATACGGTGCGGGTACCCTGCTGCTCCTTCTCCGTGATGGTCAGGTACCCGGACTGGAACAGCAGGGCCTCGTGACTGAATTGACCGAGTTCGAAATTCGAAATGAAATCCGCATCGACCACGCGGCTTTCCAGCTGCATGGGACTGACCTTCCTTTCCAGCAGCAGCCGGTAAAGGTAGCCCGGCTCTCCTGACTTGAACCAGTGGGCCCGGTATTCGCGCTTCCTGAAAAGGTGAAGAATGTCGTGGGGGTTGTAGAGCTTCTCGGCGCCCAGCCAGCTGTAGCCGTTGTACCATTGGCGAATCCTGTCCCGGTCCAGTCCCTCCAGTTCCGGGGTAAACACCGTATCCAGGTCATGATCCGTGTATCCGCAGATCGATGCCAGGGGAGGGTAGAGGCTGATATCATCGAGATTGTTGAGACCGGAAGAAAAGCTGGTCTTTGAAAACATCGTGATGCCGGTCACGAACACGAAACGGATGTGGTCTTCGGAGCTCTTCAGGATGCTGTATATCTCCTTCAGGCAGTCCCTGTTTGCCCTTGCCTTTTCCTGATCCTCCAGCACGTCCAGTACCGGCTTGTCGTATTCGTCGACCAGCACCACTGCCTGACGGCCAGTTGCCCGGTGCAGAAGGGTCAGCAAGTTCCGAAGCCGATCGGCAGCATGCGTGACCGGCGGCGATTCAAGATCAAAAGCCAATTCGATTCCGTGCAGCTGGTTTAGTACATTCTTCTCGAGGGCGCCAGGCGTGTCGACCTTACCGTCCAGGGTCAGACGGACCACGGGATGCCGGACCGACCAGTCCCAGTGCGGGTGGATGTCCAGCCCCCGGAACAGGGGCTCGCTGCCCTCGAACAGCTCCTTCAGAGTGCTGACCAGTAGGCTCTTGCCGAAACGGCGCGGGCGGGAGAGAAAGTAGAAATACCCCTCTTCAATCATTTGCCGGATCAGGGAGGTCTTGTCGACATAGTAGCAGCCCCTCTCCCGGAGCCGGCGGAATGTCTGAATGCCGGTGGGCAGCGGACGGCGGGCTGTCTGAACTTCTTCATTCATCATGCGGTCATCCTAACATCAGCAGAAGCGAGCAGCAGCAAATGATCATGTATTGCGGATCTCATGGAATCAACACGCTTGCTCCAGCGGTGACCCTGGATTCCAGATCGCGATGAGCAGTTGCCGTGTCGGACAGGGCATAGGTTTGATGGACCGCGAGACCAACCGTCCCATCGCTCACAACCCTGAACAGGCGCTTTGCCCCTTCCGTGAGAAGCTTGCGGGTTGCAGTATGGTTGGCCAGAGTTGGACGAGTCACATACAGTGAACCCCTGGGAGCGAGAATGGCGGGTGAAAACGGATCTACCGGACCAGAAGCACTGCCATGGGCTGCCAGCAAGCCAAAAGGCTGCGTTGACCGACCGTCCAACCGGTGCGTTGGGAAACGTCTCAGTATCGGGATTCTGCAACTTCTTTCTTCTGTCTGTAAAAACGGTTGACGATGACTCGCCCCGTGTCTGAGTTGCGTGGTTTTAACGGATTCATGCTGTACGCAACACGGGAACATCAAAGCTTCTCGACACGAATATCCAGCAGGTTTCGATCTTTTTCGCCAAACACCATGCCGATCAGGTGGATTGGCTGATCAAGGTCACGATACTTCTCGGCATAGCCTTTCTCCCGAATCTGCGCAATGGCGCCGTCAAGGCCTTCCTTCACTTTTTCTTCCGAATTTTCGCCGCCTTCCACCATCTTGAATTCAAGGACGAACACCTGTCCCTCATGCAGGAGCACCAGGTCCGAGCGGCCATGGCTGGTCATTTCCTCTGCCCTGAGGTCAACCGGCGTTGTCCGGAAACTCATGTACAGCAGGCTCGTATACCAGGATTCATAGCGACCAAGACCCCCGCTGTCATGCCAGGCATGGGGAATGCCCCCCAGCATGGCCTGAACCTTCGCCATGAACGCCGGAAAGTCCCTGTCTCCCAGGGCTCGAACCAGTTCGTTTCCCGCTTCTGCGATCTCCCGGCCACGGCCGGTCAGGTGATCGGCCAGGCCGATGCTGAAACTGCTCTGCACCTCGAAGTTCGGATAGTCCAGACGGTATACGGTGCGGGTACCCTGCTGCTCCTTCTCCGTGATGGTCAGGTACCCGGACTGGAACAGCAGGGCCTCGTGACTGAATTGACCGAGTTCGAAATTCGAAATGAAATCCGCATCGACCACGCGGCTTTCCAGCTGCATGGGACTGACCTTCCTTTCCAGCAGCAGCCGGTAAAGGTAGCCCGGCTCTCCTGACTTGAACCAGTGGGCCCGGTATTCGCGCTTCCTGAAAAGGTGAAGAATGTCGTGGGGGTTGTAGAGCTTCTCGGCGCCCAGCCAGCTGTAGCCGTTGTACCATTGGCGAATCCTGTCCCGGTCCAGTCCCTCCAGTTCCGGGGCAAACACCGTATCCAGATCGCGGTCCGTGTATCCGCAGATCGCCGCCAGGGGAGGGTACAGGC
>JAPOSW010000097.1 GCA_026709505.1 Gammaproteobacteria bacterium
ATTGTATCTGGGGAAAATTGCTTGGCAGCGATTTGCATGCCAGCAAGTCTGGCATGTTTGTTTTACGAAGTCAAGTGTGGATTGTTGATAGCCCGTAAGCTCCCGGAAGGATAATAATGGTTTCCGTATTCGGATTGGGATCCGGCAACTTGAACGTAAGCCTGAAGCAGCATACAACCATCTGGATAATGCCCTCCCGGAAGGAGAATCCAGGAAACTGCTGGCTGAATATTCGGGGGCATCTGAAAAAAATGTCCATGCACAAATTCGCGTAATTGGGCGTGACCTTGCGGGCGCCTTCGCTTTTTTCGGCAATCAAGTTGAAACAGGTCGTTCTCTACAGCCGGGCTTTAGGCTCATTGAGGATCATGAACTGGCTGCTCGTCTGGACAACAGAGTAGCGGGCGGGCTGCTGATTTGGGATGAAAAGCCCAGGCTCAGCATGGCTGGCGTTCAGGACAAGATGAACATCCTGGTCAATGAGCATGGGCAGATCGGCCTTGGCGAAGGTGCGCTGTGCTCAACCCATATCCTGAAATTTGAAAGGAAAGACTGTCCAGATCTCGTGCTGAACGAATTCTTCTGCATGAAACTGTCCAGTGCTGCCGGACTGCCAGCAAGCAGATACGGAATTCAGGCGATCTGGCGATCACCCGTCATTACCGGTCAAGCGATTCGACCGTAAACCTGATCCCCGGGCCCAAACGGGGTCGAAACGCCACGTCACTGACGGTTGCCGGGCCCTTAGCCTGCCAGGGGACTACAGGTACGGGAGAAACCCGGGAGATGGCAGGGATGTCCTGCACATTCGCGAGGGCGCCAGCATGAAGAAGCTCCCTGCGTTTTGTGAAGCCCCGTCATCACCGGTCCAGGACAGGCGCTGCCTTCGCTCCAGCCGCTTGCGCTCCCGGTCGCGAACCAGCCGGCCCAGCCGCTTGACGCTGGCCGCCAGCACCGACAGGGCAACGGCGCGCGCAAAGCCGTCCGCGCCATGCGTGCGCACCCGGCCCAGGCCGCAGTGCTCCAGGTGGCTGATTGCCGACTCGATGCCCGGATGGCGCTTGCGGGCACTCCGGAACCCGTCCTCGGACTGCCGCTGTGCGGCCTCGCGGCTCAGCCCCCCCTTTACCGGCAGGGCACACTCGTCCAGCCGCACGGCCAGCTTCCGCTGGCTGCCCGGCGAATGGAAACCCCGGTCGAAGCTCGCCATGCGCAGCTCCGGATGCCTCTCCTGTGCGGCCTCGACCACCGGCACCGCATGCTCCGCGTCGCCCCCCTGTCACATCACCTCATGGTGCAGGATGAACCGGTACTGGTCCTCGACCACGCACACCGGCACCCCGATCTCCACCGGCCGGCCTTGCCCCTGGCAGCCCAGCGCGCATGCGGCTCGAAGATCGAGAACGTCTTCTCGCCATGGGGCACCGGCTCCCCCTCCAGCAGCCGACGCCGAACCTGCCTGGCCTGGCGCTCGGCATGAGCCAGAAAGTGCCGGACCCGCTCCGCCTCGCGGCGCTGGGAACACGACAGGTCCCGGCTGCCGGCCTCGCCGAGCGTGTCCCGGACCCGGTCCAGGTACTGCTCGCAGACCGCCAGGCAGCCCGCAACCCGTTCCGGGGACCGCTTCGCCAGCTTCGAGGTGCGCACCCGGCTGAACGCCTTCTTCACCACCTTCCCGGTGACGGGTTCATGCTGGCGCCAGCCCGGAATGCCCAGCTCCCGGGACCGCCGCGCGGCATGGCGAATCGTGCACCGCATCGCGTCCCGGAGCAGCCCGACGTCGGTCGGATAGCGGGCGTCGGTCTCGACGCAGAAGGAGTCAACCCGCCCGCGCAACGGCTCTCCAGGCTTTTTTCCGGCCACCCGGTGCCCCGACTCGACCGCCAGTCCACCTGTCCTGCCCAGCAGCTCCGGACCCGGCAGGGACACGCTGTCGATCACCGTCTGCAGCCCGCATCCCGGCCCGCAGTGCCCGTGCCCCGGCATCTGGCGAACCAGGCCATCGTGATTCGCAATGTGCACCAGACGGTCGAAGTCGCAGTCCAGGCCCTGCCTGAGAACCGCCAGCACCAGCATGCTCCACAGGTCCATGCCCGGACGCCCCGTGTCCCTGCGTGTCTACTCGTATCCGGTAGAACGTTCTACTGGCCTGGTCCGTGACCAGGGCCATTATCCTCATCTGCTGCGAAGAATTTGCTACCGAGACCTTGAATGCGGCAGGGTTCCTGACCAACAATAGGAAACTGCCATCTCCGGTCATCACAGAACCATGAAAAAGTCGTTGGCAGGTCGGATTGTCCTTCAGGTGGATCAAGCAGCACTTGAGAGTGAAGTGGTTTTGCGGCTGTTCGGAAAATGCCGTCAAGAACCAATTCTGGATTGGCATATGCCCTGTGCATAATCATCAGAAAACAGCTGTAGTCGGATCCCAGTCTCTACAAAATCATTCCGACATTGAGCACAACCCTTGTTCGAGAGAATGCGATTATATCAATTGCTTACGGAAAACGAACACGCAAGAGAACCGGACGATATTCACATCCGGCTGAATATATTCGATAAAACGTTGGGACAGTAGTGATCTATCAACATAATTCCATGCTCAGAAGCGTTTCACAGAGGACGAAAACACCTCAATAAGGCGATCGCGAAAGCCACGCAGAAGGCCTCTTGTGTAAATATCACTAAATCTAACGATGAGTGCATGGGCATGGTCCCATTCTCTTGAGGGATTATTGTCTAATATGGGGTCTGAAAAAATTTCGAATGCCTGTTTTGCCCCATCATACTCAATTTTGATTGATCTAATATGTTTTACCTTTCCCAAACAATAGCCATATGGATGTCGTCCGCCTTCAGGGTTGGCGTTCTCATGGGCTTTGCTATGCAGTAAAGTCTCATAATCCTTCAACATCCCGCAACGGTCTACAGAGACACCCCTTTTGTTTTTGTTCGCCAATAATTCGTCCATTGGGAAAACAGTTTGTTTGAGTTGTCCGCCAGAATGATCCACCATCTGAGGAAAAAACAACAGCCGTGCAACCTCTTCGTCATCATGAACCTGGGGCAATTCGTTTCTCGCTACAGAAGATTTTGCTTTAATGCCCTGATTGCATCACAAAGAGGCTGCGGCAAGCAATTGTAATCCCACCTATGATCATCGAATTTTGAATTCATGGGTTCGATATCGTTACGAACATGATAGGAGAGTTCTCTCTCGCCTCTTACACCAATGTCGACATACCCGGCACTTGACTTGTGACTGAATGTAATCTCGCCATAAGGATCAACACGGACATCAGGATATATTTCCGAGTCAAATAACCCACTGTTTGCCAAAATGAGCGCTTCACAAATAGCCTGTTCCAATCGGTTGCGATCCAAGTCCTGAAAATTCCCGTGAGCAAACGATCTAGCCTGATATATTTCACTCGTCAATTCATGATTTATGCCATTTTGCAAATCTGGATCACGATAGGTCTGATACAAACCCTTAACGGCAACATTAGTGCTTGGAAGCACAATACGGCGCGGAAGTCTTCCATTAATATTCGCCGTGATCCGACCATTGCTTTCCTGATCTTGTCGAGCCCTCACACTTGGAAAAACAACCTCACGCGGAAGTCGCCCCTCTCCAACCGCTTGATTTGAGAGGTCATGTTGAACGTTTGTAGACTCAAACACCGCTATTCTCCCAAACCCATCCTATCAAGCAAGCCATCTACTAGTAATTGCCTCAACAACCTTTTATTTTGATCATGAAATTGTTCAAATACTTGATCAAGTATGGAATTGCCATCCACAGAGTCGAGTAAATCCTTAACGGCGACTTTTGTACTAGGGCGTTGCGAATACAGGTTTACGATGCTGGCAATCACAACATCATTCTCAATTCCTCCTTGACCCTCTATACGCATAAGAACCTGATCTTGGGTTGTCGGGTTTTCGAACCACCCCTGACTAAAGTCCCACCTGTTATCTTTTGATTTTAGTATGTATTTTGCGATAAATTCATTGTCCTTGAATAAATTGGATGGTACGAGAGATTCATCGGCCCTCCTGGCACTGAAAGTGTCCGTTACACTGTAATCTATTGAGAATATGTTCTTGTACTGGTCTACACATCCAAGCAGCAAGTCCAATCGTTTTTTTGCATCTAGCCAGACGCTCTCCCAGCTATCATAGAAATGGCATGAAACCAAAATCCGGTTTTCACCGAATGAGCCCGTCCAGTCTGGCTTGCCATCAGGCCGATAATGATTGAGTTGTTTTACCGGAACCGGTGGCGGCGATGAACTGCCTTGTCTCTGGTTGCCGATTCTGATCTGGAGCATATCAGGGCTATTGATGGCGGGATACAGGTCTTTAATTTCACGACTCTCGTCAAACCGACGAATATCGGCGTGATCTATGGGACTGTCCAAGTAAACGCAAAAGTTTGCCACCTCAATAGCGTTCGATTCGGCAAAAAGACCAATATATTTTATATTTTCATCCATTTGTTATTTAGCAGCAGTTCCAAAAAGGCAATTAGCCCCTACCGGTAAAAAAGCTGTACAAAATACACCCGGGGAATGCCTTGATCTAAAAATAGGAATTGCGAAAAAAGAAGAATGCCTTGTTAAATTAGTGCCTTATTGACAAACAGTGTTTTTCCAGTTTCACCCAATGGATGAACATTCCGTCAACCCCAAAACAGCAAGGCCATAAACATTCTACACCATTCAGTCGCGAAAAGTCGCCACAATTTCACTTCCCAAATCGCAACGCAGCAGCGGATTTTGGGCCTCAGGGCAAATTCCGGGCGTGCGAATCCATGGCCCTGTTCGGCCAGTCCTAGATGGATCCAGGGGAACAAGGGAATCAGAACAGTCGGCAGGTGCGGATCATCCGGAGTGTTTCATCCAGCAGTTGCAGATCCACCGGGCTGACCTTCAACACCCACTCCCGGGAGTGACGCACCATCAGACCGGCCATGTCATGCAGGCGGGTTCGGAAGGTGCCGGCCCGATTGCCATGCCACTCGAGACCGGGTGTCATGCGCAGGAGAACCAGCAGGCTGCAGGCAATCACATTCAGGTACAGATAGACCGCATTGGCCCGGAATATACTACAGGGCAAGTGAGCGCCACTGAAATCACTGCGCAGTTCCCCGAGACGATTTTCCGGGCTGTCTGCACGCTGGCTATGCCACCAGACAATCTCCGCATCGCCGAGTCCTTCCTGATCAGGATCCGTCGCAATAGCACGGCAGATGAATCCGTCTTTCAGGGCACTTTCCTCATCCACCGGATTCAACTGCTGTTCCTGCATCCTGATCTCCATCTGCTCAGGCTGTGCCGGGGTGCCGGGTCTTGCGGCTTGACTTTGCCGGGGACCCGGGTTTTCTGTACCGCCAGGCAAAAGGCTTTCGGCGTCCTGTCCATTGCATGCAGGGTTCGGGCGGGAAGCCCGGTCTCGGAGAGAGAACCATCCTCATCGACTGCCGGCTGCCACTCCGATTCCGGAATCTCCGCAATCAGGTCACGGACATTCTGGCTCATCTTGGCACGAATGGCGAAACGGGCATCCTGTTCCCGACAGGTATTGATGCCTGCCGATCGAACGCAGCCAGTTGCCCAAGTTGGAAGCAGGCCGATGGCGGCGCCAAGACTCGCGAGGTCAAACTGGCCTGCGTCTGGTCGGCGGAGTAGGTGCACCGGAAAACCGGCAATCCGCAACGCGACCCCGGTTCGGTGAGCTATAGCGCGGCCATCGAGACTATTGCAGGCCGGGATGCCGATACCGAGGCGGCACCCTATGCACAGCGTCTGGAGCGAGAGCTGAAGCGTCGGGAATTCCACTCGGTTGAGCGCCAGGTGGTGGCGGGTGACGGCGCAGCATGGATATGGAAGCGGGCGGATGAGCACCTGCCGGATGCCATCCAGATCGTGGATACTTATCATGCCAAGGAGCATGTGGGCAATGCAGCCAGGGCGATCTTCGATGACGCCGACCTTGGCCAGGCCTGGAGTCGGCAATGGCGGGATGAACTCGACCAGCCGGGCGGGGCTGACCGGCTGGCCAGAGAACTGAAAAGTCATGCCGGAACGCAGTGGCGGGTCGTGTTTCCTGGCCTGATGGCGAATTCCGGTCGAGCGAATCCGTGGCCGTTTGCGGCAGGCCTCTGACGGGTCCAGAGGAACAGGGGAGTTAGAACAGCCGGCAGGTGCGCATCCGCCAGAGGGCTTCCCCGAGCCGGCCCAGGCTGGACGGGACGGCCTTCAGGACCCGCTGCCGGGCATGGCGGACCACCTGCCCGCCCATCGCGTACAGGCGGTGCCGGAAGGTGCCGGCCCGTCTCGCGCGCCTTCCGGCAGGGCTTCGATGCAGCGCTCGAAGAATTCGCGGTTCCTCGCGGTCTTCTTCTTCCTTCGCATGAACCACCGAGGCGTCGATGTCCAGGGTCACCCGGTCCCGGCCCTGCAGGGCCGCCTCCGGCACCCGGCACCGGCGACTGCCTCCTGCAGGACGTCCCTCGACGGCTGGCTCCTGCCGACCCGCTGCAGCCAGCCGCCCAGCGTGGCGGCGCATGGCAGCGACCGGAACCCCATCAGCCCGGCGAGCGCCGGCTCCCCGAGTCCCAGCCGCTCGAGGAGCATCGCGGGCACCATGAGGCCTGCCCGGGAAGTGAAGCTGTGGCGGCTTTTCGCGACTGAATGATGTAGAATGTTCATGTGCCCTGCTGTTTTGGGGTTGATGGAATGTTCACCCATTGGGTGAAGCTGGCAAAACACTATTTGTCAATAAACTTCTAATTTAACAAGGCTTTCTTCTTTTTTCGCGATTCCTATTTTTAGATCAGGGTAGTTAGTGTCTGCCAGAAAACCCCTGTTTTCCGGCTGTTGAAAGTCCGAGTGTAGCAGAAGGCGAAGCCGGATGTTGTGAAATCCAGCGCGGAACAGGGCGAATTTTTTATTCAGGCAGATGACTCAATCAAAAATTCGCCTTGCATAGTAGGATGAGGCAGTGCCTCCCGTAGCCGTGATACAATTACCTTGGTTAAAACCACAACAGCCAAACCAGTATTGTGCAGTATTGTGGAAGATTTTTCTGCTATCTGAGACTTGGAACCATGCTCAGTAATCCACGTGTATTTCTGACTGGAAGGGGTTTTTGGCTCAATCGGGTTAAAGCCAAGAGTGTTATTGCATTGCCTGAAAATCTCGCTTATGATCTTAATGCATAGGCTTTACAATCGTATTAGAGTAGGATTACGGGCTCCATCCCCTGATTATTGTATTGGCACCCTAGCTTTACATGATGCCATTCATCCGTCGGCAGACAAGGTAAATATTGCGCTTGGGGCTGGAGTACCGGATAGAGAATATAGATGTCATCGAAGACCGCAAATCTAGTCTGCCAAATCTAGTCTGCGCTTAGTTATTAGAGAATTGTCAACTTGTGGTAGAGCATTGAGACATGTCAGATAGAAAACTACCCAAAAGACTTGGAAAAGAAACGATTATTGAAGCTCTTTTTGAGATTCGCTTTACTAGCGATATGCAGGCATCTGACGTTTTGACAGGTATTTTATATAGCAAGATAGATGGTCAAAAGCATATCAAGAAACTCCCTGCAAACGAGATGCCAACAACAATTAGGCAAAATGATCCAAACCTGCAGTTTGCCTCTTTGGTAAAAATCCAGCTTGAAGGATATGATGTTCTGATAGGAGATAAAAATGCGGCTGTTTCCTGTAATATGCCTTATCAAGGTTGGAGTCAGTTTAAATCCAAGATAAGGCAGATAATGAAAATAATCAATGAAGCAGGAATTGTCAAAAGCATTCATAGATACTCTCTGAAGTATGTCGACCTCTTGGAAATAGATGCATCAAGGAAATGCGTTGATTTACTTGAATCAACAATATCCATTGGTCAATACAGCCTTGAGGACAAGGACTTTTCATTAAAAGCGGAAATTCCGCACGGAGAATTTATAAGCATCGTTAATATTCTTTCGTTAGCACAATTGATAATCAATAATAGCGTGACCAAAGAAGGGGTTATTATTGATACAGATACTATATTTACGATTGCAGAATCTGGTGATATTGACGATTGGTTCAAATATGTATCAGGGGGACTTGAATCTGTTCATGCTGAAAATAAAAGGCTATTCTTTAATTTGCTGAAAGAAAAAACGATTGCATCCCTGGACCCCGAATATGACGTATAAATATCTTGCCCGCCAGTCCTCTGCAACTTTGGCGAATGTCTTCTTTTTGATTGGCGTCACGGCTAGTCAGTATCTGAGCTTTGTTGATTCTTCAGAAAAAAATACCGCTGGTCTAAAATTGAATTCATCCGAGTCTTCATATATTCATGATGGCATCTCTTCCACTACCAGTCCGGAAACTTACTCTTCCGGGAGTCTATATGTAGCAAAACATGACAGGGGTTTCATCGAAGCTGTTTCTACCTTCTATGCAACTCTGTCTTCCAGGCAGAAACCGCTAGGAAAGGAATTTGAACAAGTATTGAACGAAAACTTGTCAGATTTATACGGCTCATAAAGCAGTCAAAATGGAAATATCAGTTCATTCGCTACGAGATCATATACCCTATTATTTGACCCAAGACCAAAGAGAAGGACTCAAAAGGGCACTTGAGGATTTCTCCCAGAAAGGCGAAAGTGTCTCATACTACACTGCTCATCATCAGGGAGAGTTGCTACAGGGCGACGGTTGGGATGCGCTCGAAATAATTCAATTCAAAGATACAAGGAGAATCAGTACAAAAGGAATTTTGCTTTCGAATACTTGCGACATGGATCTCGGTAATAAAAGAGAACGACCGCCAAACATTGTATTCGCCCCAATAATCAGTCTATCTCGATATAGAAAATTGCTCGCAAGCCGGGGTTTGCCTACTGATGTAATTTCATCGAAAATTGAGAGTATAAAAAGGCAGGAAGTGACATCGATTTTCTATTTGCCTCAAGGCGGGGAATTGTTTGGTGACTATATTGCCTATTTTGATGACTTGCATACGATTCCCGTTGACTATCTTGACTGCCTGGATTGCGAACAAAACCTATTCACATTAAGTCAGTTTGGGTTTTACTTGTTCCTGTTCAAAATATCCGTTCATTTTTGTCGTTTTCACGAGAATGTGGCAAGAGATTCAGCACAGTGATCGGGAACGGAGCAGAGTCGCCCCGTGGCGTGGAAAACTTCTTGCGGCATCGGCATTGGTTTTGCCAGAGTGGGATTTACTGAACCGGTTGCCTGATCGACGCTGCACATAAATTCTCTGCCAGGTCGAATGAAGATTCGACTGTGTAAACTACGAAAAGCCGGTCTGCTCCGTGCACGAATGAAATATGGATTTCAAACAGTCGAATACAAACAGTCTCAATTTTGATGTCCGACATTTAACATTTAGTGTTTGCCAGAAAACCCGAAATCGGTAAATATTCGGCCAACCCCCTGTTTTCCAGAGTCAGTGTTTATTGAGGATGGTTCTGAATCCGGTTGCAGAGGATATAGCCAGATTTGCTTGATTGGCAAGGCTGGCTTGCATGAAGTTGAACATTTGCCGCGACCGCTTGTTTCTCCTGCATGGGTCCAGTTTGCGGCACGGTAGCTGGTTCCGGGAAAGCGGTTCTCGACAAAGATTTCCAGTAGGTACGGGGCGTATTCGATTGCGATTGTACTACTGTTCCGGTAACTCGCGAGCAATTCTCGCGAGCAGGTGGGAGGTGAGATTCAGGTATTGAATCCCAGATATCGGGCGTGATTAACGATATAGCGTACGCTGTTCTGGATGCCAGTCAATATAGTGATCGCGTGGTGCGGTCTTCTGGGTTGCCACACCGAATCCGAGTGCGACCACGATTTGTCCGTTAATGGTCGCGAACCAGTGCAGCTGGGCTCCGGGTAGCCTCCTGTAGTCGAGATAGTGGCAGCGCTCGATGCATTCATTCCAGAGACGGGAATCGCTGGGGGTTGATATCAGCGTGAACCGTGGGCGTGGCAGTTGGCAATGGCTGGCTGACCGGGGCTTGCAGTGGCATCGGTAATCGTAATCCTGGATTTCCTCAGGGTTCGGGTGGGTGCCGGCAACTCGATCACTCCGGCCCGGTGCACGCGCAGCAGCGCGACCCAGCAAGACATGTCCTTGAGTCCCTGATCCGGCTTTCTCCAGCCGAGCATTTCGTACACCTGTCGTGAGACTTTTGTCCGGGCCCACTCGGGATGCTCCGCAATCAGTGCTCGAGTGTGCAGAATCTCCGCGTCACTGAAATCGCGGTCGCAGAAACGCATCAGGGCGGCTGGGACCGTTAACCGATGCCTAGTACATCGTATCATTGATTCGCTGTCATATAATTCGGCATCAGCCTGTCGAAGTTTTTCCACCGGAAGGGTACCGGTTCGGCGTTCATTTCCTCGATGCCCCGGAAGATGCGCTGGCGCCGTTATCCAGCAGCATCGGCACGCACGCGCCTTCCGGCAGGGCCTCGATGCAGCGCTCAGCGCTCGAAGAACTCGCGGTTCTTCGCGGCCGGCGGCACGCTGCCCTTGTGCAGCCCGGACTTCACGACCTGGCCGGGTGGCCAGGCATTCCCGGGTCTCCCTCGAGACGTGCGAGGAGTGGCTGTCCAGGACAATGCGGATGGTCGCGCCTTCCAGGCAGTGGGCATCCAGGCGCCCAGCGCCTGGATGCCGGGCTTCTCGTCGACACTGACGCTGTACACCGCAGGTTCGCCGGACGCTCCGGGGGTTTCCGCCTGCAGGGAGACCTCCCGGCAGACCATCAGCACCTCCTGCATCTTCCCGTCGAAGTCGGGATCCCGCCTTTCCAGGCAGTACCGGATGCGGTGCGGCTTCAGTTCGTTCCCGTCCAGGATCCGCCACACCGTCATCTTCGTGGTGCCGGACAGGCGGGGAAAGCCCGCCTCCTCCGCCTGCTCCCGGACATGCCGGGCCAGTGCCGACAGCTTCCATGCCTCCGCCGCCAGACCCAGCTCCTTCGGCTTGCGGCAGGCCAGGCCCGCCACCCAGGCCTTCGCACCGTCGCTGATTTCCGGCTCCCGGCCGCGACGCGGACAGTCCCGGAGGGCCGACTCCACGCCCGTGCCCAGGGCCTTGTCGATGCACTTGTACACCGTCGGGTGCGACACCCCGACCCTGCCGGCTATCTCCGCCAGCGGCAGGCTCCCTTCATGATGCAGCAGGATCTGCGCCCGCTGCACTTCGCGTATCGGCGCCGTCTGCGACCTCGCCAGAGTGCACAGCATCGACCGCTGGCCTTCGCTGATGGCCAGTGCAGGCCTTTCCGTCTTTCGTGCCATCATGGCCTCCGTCAGTAGTTCGGGAACGGCGACCATGGGCGAAAACCACTGAAAACCACTGTAATGTCAATGCATTCATGTTACTCTGTACTAGATGATTCGAAGCTATTTCTTGAGGATCCACAGGATCCTCTGCATCAAACAGCAGAACGATGAAATCATCGACAGCGTCATTATTTCGTGCGTTGCAAAAATCACTGAACACATCATTGAGACTACCGCATGCTAATAATACGAGGCATCCTTCCCTCAAGACCGATCTTTCTGAAAACCTCGCTGAATTCCCTGAGAAAAAGTCCTTTTAAGAATTTGCTGTCTCCTCTCCCACTTTCATATTCAACAGTGATTGGCCGTCAACTCCCCTCTTTGCTATAGTTCGCCGAGACTGTATTCTTCATTCAGTCTGAGACCTAGGGCTGTTCCAATCGGTCGCATGGAAGTCTGACATTGATGTTTCTTAGACGCCACCGCACTTTCTGGTGTGTCCGTCAGCGAGTCAACCAGCACATCGGAATGCTTCCTTACTATGGTTTGGCATCGTTCCGAGACCTCGCGAAGTAGTTGCTCAACACAGGGAGAGTATCCGGATGCGAAGCAAGTTTCGCTTGCTCAATGCATACAAGAGCGATTCTCCTGTTGTGAGGAACCGAGCACTATCAATCGCACACGCTCAGGTCAGTGAGAGATAGGACTTGGTAGAAACCTTACCTACTCGGACACTCAGACAGGTCGGAATCCGGTACATCTAGAAGTTACCCACCTACCAGTATTGTCACAAGTATATGACTAAGAGATTGACTTATCTCGTCTTTCCACAGCTTTTTCTATTCCCTTGCAGATTCGACTCCTCATTATCCTTTTGAAGTTTCGTGCTTGTCTTGGAATTCGAGACCCACGCTCTGAAAACGTAAAGGCGGCCCGTTTAACGTAACTGTGAAAAGTCCAAGTTCGATAATCACTTTGCGACAAGATTTTTGAACAAACTTTTGAATATTTCTGAAAAAACAACGAGTAATCGAAAATTTGGCATATTTCGTCGGGATTTTTACCTGGGTTGTCTTTAACGAGTGAACAGGTAATCCCATGAGCTGTTTTAGTTGCCTTGCTGAATAGTCGAGATAGGGTGCTATCCCGGAGGTATACATACTTTCCATCAAACCTAAACCCGAGGTATTCAAACCCATTCTTCCCGTGGGGTCCTTCAAGATGTTGATAGTTCATGGCCGAGGAGGTTTTTTTGAAGTGCCCGATACAAGTCTTCTCCGTCTTGATTTCCAGTTTTTCACCATATTGTCTTATTGATTTTTTTGCAAAGTTATCAGCATCTTTTGCCACTGCCCTATCTCCTGGCAGGATCAACAAGATATCGTCTGAATATCGCATATATCGACCTTTTTTCTCGGTCGCATACGAATTCATTTCCTTGTCAAAATCAAGCATGTAGAAATTTGCAATCAAATCTGAAATCGGCGCCCCTTGGGGAATACCCCGATCCAGAAGGTTGCCATCTTCATCTGCATTTGATTTTATGATTGACGGCAAGTCGGGATCACCACCACAAACCTTCTCCCGAAATTCTTGTGGTGAACAAAGCTGCTTGGGCATATTTTTGTATGAAGTCGTATAGGTGACACGAGCGTGTTCACTTCCCTTGCTTTTCTCCAAATATCCCAATCGATGATATAGGCCTTCTTTTTCTACATAATGGTATTTAGTGAGGTTTTTGAAGACCCTGTAATGGTCCTCCGGTAGACGATTCACGCCAAGCAGGTAACACCAGGCATGCTTGATTCTCGCATGATCCAAATTTTCAAAAAAACCCCTGATGTCAAGCGCAATGGCTACACAGTCTCCCAACCGACAGATTTCGTCGAAAGCATCCTTGGCAAAATCAATATTGCATTTGCCTCTGTTGGATTCATTGACAATTTTTCGGTATGCAATGGGGCATTGTCCGATCTTCAGTTCAGTCAGTTTGTTCTCATACAGTTTGGAGAGGATACGTCTGTAATATGTGAAGATATAGGCATCACGTCTGGCCGCATAGCGAATTGGACGTGATTTTTTTGGAATTTCTTCTTTAGAATCCTTCGGGCGGAACGGTTTCCACTCATCGTTATACTGGATGAATGGATAGAATTTGTGATGAGCAACCCTAACCGGATCGGCAACTAGAGAATTTGCTTCGTCAAGACTGATGGGACTATCGAAGTGAGGGTAGTATTTCTGGTCTGAGGCTATTAGCTTGCAGGTCATTTAAGTTCCGAGAGGGGACGTTGAATCAGACAGTGCCCTTATCCTCAATCGTCCCCGTCTGTTGTCGTCGCGAGCACAATATTAAATACGATTGTTAATAATACAACCTTGTATCTTCCAGAGATACCTCCAGTAGATAGGCAATCACCATACATTACGGAAATCATGTTTATGATTCACTCAATATGCGAGCAATTACTAGTTGCCTTTATAAACAAATACTGCGATGACCTTATGACACCGATGTTTTTTTATGTGGGGGCAATTTTTCAGCATTTCAATATGCGGTCTGAAGAGGTATTACGGCTAACCAACTTTATTGCAATGGCTGGAAAATGGGGATGGCAGATGGATGATATTAAGGATGGCCTGAAATGGGGTGTAGATAACGGATGGATTGAAGAAAAAGAGGGCGGAGGCATCATGCTGACGGAGGCCGGTTTCAAGGAGATGTAGAATGTTCAATATGCGAAAAGTTGGACAACAATGCCTAACTGAATTACCAACTCACGTTTGGTTCTGGCTCTGCCAAGTTAGGAATCTTGAATGTGCTCTGAGACGCTATTACTCGAGTGTGAACTTATTAATTTGCTGATCTCCGAAGGTTCCCCTGTCAAATACCTGCTAACCGGCCTTATTGGGGTATCACGGTCGAATTCCAATAACATGGCGTGATGCATGTCTTGCCACGCATTATTTATGCATTTCCGCGTTTCCCCTGCATGTTCGGCTCGGAAACTATTGCCGTATCCTAGCCAAGAAATTGCCTTTTCGATATCTTTGAGATTCTCATGCGGATACAGTCCTGCTTTCGTACCTTTGTGCGGAACATTGTAACTACTCGTCCCATAAGTTCGCTACATGTGGCAGCAGTTGTTGAGTCTGGTTTTCGCACCAGGCATGGGGATTGTTTTACTTCCCCAGTTCCGCTCCGAAGTGCAGCTGGGGCTTGTCTTCATTTAGAATCTTGACGGCGTCGCCCTTGAGCGCGATGTGGACAGCGGTCAACGGGTTATGCCCGGGCATGTTCATGCTCCGGAGATGGCTGGAGATTCTGCAGCAGGCATGAGCCATGGTCATGGAGCGAAAGCTTCTGGAGACTTTCTGCCTGATCTTGCTCATGCGCTGCACTCTTTCTCCAGGATTGCTTGAAAACGGTCAGCAGGGATTGTGCGTGAAGCGCAGGATTTCGCATTCATGTTCGCGCAACGCCTGGTGCAGGCGTTGGGTCAAGGGCCTTGTGTTCGCTTGCCGTGACTTCCCGGTTGGCATTGACCGGCAGCTTCTGCATGCGTTCGGCCCAGCGGTGGGAGTGCGCATCGATGATGAACTGAAGGTCACGCAGTAAATGCGCGCCACAGAGTCCATGATCGCAGTGATCATACTTGAAGCAGCTGGCCCAGCGGTCATGCACGAGCACCGGCTTCGGTTCTTCTTTTCCGTCTTCCCGATCCCGGCTGCGGGCTGCTCCGTAGCGCGGGATGACACTGATCGCTTCGATCGCTGCCTGGCCCCGTTTGCGATGCATGAACTTCACGGCCGGATGGGCGGGGGCATGGCTGTGCATCCAGTGGTTATTGCGGTTAATGCGTAGCGAGGTCTCGTCGGCATGCAGGACCGGCATCTGCAGCAGCTGTCTGGCGGCCGCCTGTTCCCATTCCTTGAGGGCACGGTACAGACGCATCACCCACTCGATCAGGGTCGCTTCGGATGCCAGTCTGCCCATCATCGACTTGAGCAGCCGTACGCTCCTGCGCTACGGCACCATCTGCGAGATGAGCAGGCTGATCGAGAACGCGATCACGCCCGCACCTTACTGCAGGGGTCCGTGCAGAAGCTCCGGAAAGGCCCCCGCGGGCGGTCTTCCCGCACGCCGGGCAGCGCTTGATTTCGGCATCAGCATGATGCGCTTCATCCACAAATGCCACATAGACCAGGGTGCGCCGCTCATGACTCAGTACCCGCCCCCGGGTCCAGTCATGATGGCAGTGCTGACACTGCTCGACGGGCGATACTTGCAGTGTCTCGGCGTGACGGGTGCTGGCACATTCACGATGTTCATGCTGGCGCTCTGGACCTGCCGCTCGAGGCTTCGACTGTGCCGTTTGACCGGGTCGCATGAGCGAACCCGGGAGGCTCGAATTGACCGGACTTTTCAGGGTGCTCTTCTCCACGAGCAGCATCAGCACCGTCTCAAGTAGCGCCAGCAGCGTGATTTCCTGCGAACGCTTGCCGGCCGCCTCAAGCTCTTCAAGCTCTTCCTTCAGGAGGGCCAGATTCCGCTCGGCCACAGACCTGCTCACGCTTTGGCCTCCACCCCCATGATCGCCCCCAGCATCGCAATCCGCTCCGCTTGCGGCATCAGCCGGTAACGCCTCGCCCAGCGCTCGGCCTTGCGTTTCACTGGCGATGATTTGGACTGTCCCCCGCATGACGCGACCAGTGGAGACGGCCAATCGCGAAGCTGTATCACGCTACCTCCGTGACAACCCCCGCCTGATTCATGACTTGAAGCTCAATCCGCTGCCACTCTGACAGCAGCTCGTCGTACAAGGCCGAGCGATAGCCCGACAGCATCACCTGACACGGCAGCGACTTCAGGATCCCGAGCAGCTCAACATGATCCTGCTCCGCATAATCATGGCGGTAACGATAACGCTCCGGTGCCTTGCGGGTACTCCTGAGATAGGGTGGATCGGCAAAAACCAGCTCCCTGCCCTCGAACGGATAACGCTTCAAAAAGGCATGACAGCAGCCATGGACCAGCTCAACCGGATAGTCGCAGGAAAAACCCTCGAGCGCCTCCACATCCAGCTCAATGCCGATGCTGAGCAACGCCAGCGGCTTGCGCTTCATGACCGCTGCCCCGCCCCTATCATCATTCCACACTTAACTCCGTAAAAGAAATATGCCAGACTTGCTGGCATGCAAATCGCTGCCAAGCAATTTTCCCCAGATACAAT
>JAPOSW010000057.1 GCA_026709505.1 Gammaproteobacteria bacterium
GACGCGCATTGTGCAGGGTGCCCCCGGGGCCGGCAAGAGCTCGATCCTGAACGAAATCGCCCGCAGCCCGGAGAAGCTGCGGCTGGAGGGCACCCCTGTCCCGATGGTGCTGATGCTCAAGTCCGGGGACATTGAGGAACCTGTCGACATCCTCGAGCCACTGGCCATGAGGATCAATCCATCAGCCGCCGGGGATTTTCTGTCCAAGTACAGCCGGACGTTCGGCGGTGAGGCCGGGGTCGGCTTCGGTCCGGTTCGGGTCGGCGGCAGGGCAGAAACGAGTGCGGAGACGGCAAGGCCTAGGGCGCGCTGGAGCGTATTCGGCGCGTGGGTTGAACAGCACGGCGGGTTCGACCGGCCAATCATCCTCGCCGTCGACGAGGCGCAGCGGTTTGACCGTGATCCAGAAGACCCGCTCTCTAAGCTGTTTCAGAGCCTTCATGACGGATGCGGCCTGCCGATCGCCCTAGTGCTAGCCGGACTCAGCGATACCGAATTCTCCGCTGGCAGGATGGACCTGACCCGCATTCCGTCCGGGCAAGTCCACAACATCGGTTGCTTTCCAGACCATGAGGCTAAGGAGTTCATGACCATATCCTGCGCACATTTCGGGATCGGCATTGCCGGATTCGAGCAAGGGGTAGACCGGCTGGCCGAGCCCTGCGACGGCTGGCCCCGCCACCTGCACATCGTGCTCAAGGCCTTTGGCAGGGAAGCCTTGAGAATGGGCGGCGATCTGGGCAAGGTGGAATGGGAAAAAGTGCGTTCTGAAATCAGGACCGGAAGGGACGATTATTACGGTCATCAGTTTTCAGCCGAGATGAGGGAGGCCAGAAGCCTGACGGCCAAGATCATGGCTGAATTGCATACGGGTAGCGGGCGCGAGGACATCATCAGGTTAATCGATGAATGCAGGGCAGACAAGTCAGGCTACGTGTTCCCGGAAGGAATGAGCACGGGAGAATTTTTTGTTCATCTCGTGCACAAGGGGGCCCTGCACGAGGAGTCCGTTGACCGGTTTGTCTGCCCGATTCCGTCCTTCCGCACCTACTTGCTTGACCGGGGAGGGATCGCTGAGAACTCTTCCCCGACATTGGATTCTGCTAGTGGTGGCATCGGGCCTTGAGGCTACCAGCAATCCGGTTGGCTTGATGTCTGCTCAAGGGGCAGGTGGCCAGCCATGTCATGACCGGCTTGATATCCGTTGCATCTTCAACCCTGGCATCGCCTATCATTCTCCCGTACTATGATGGAATATGACGGTTTAGAGCGGGATATTTTTGAGTGGAAGACAGGCTTGCAGTTGGGAATGCCAATCACAAAAGGCTTTTTCTTGGAATTAGGGGTTTTTCCGAAATCCAACCTTGTAGTTAAATAGCAAGACTGTTCCATGAACCAAATTCTATTTCCCAAGCCGCCTCCTGCTGAACATCTTCCTCTCATTGAGTGGCTGGACCTGACAGATCGTGCTGAAGTTGGACGCGAGGCTTTTTTTCGTGGTCGTAATGCCGAATACGAGATTTTTCGAAAAACCGTCAAAAGCCTCAGTTATGGACATATAGGCGGAGGCTCTACGATTTTTCAGGGCGCTCCGGGTGCGGGTAAGACTGCCCTGATGCTGGAGTGCATGGAAGCGATTCGCCAACATTCATCTCCGGATGACCCATGGGTTGCCTATAACATCAAGCCAGAGAATCTGGAGTCGGCTGCGGAAGTGGTTATGCTGCTTGTCGATGCAGCTAACGAAGAAAGCGAGAGACTATCGAAAATATCATCGGGTAGTGGTGCCAAAAAGCTGGAGAGAATTATGGGAATAGGACGAAAAATGTACCATGACCTATCTGAAAGAGGTGTTGGCATTGCTGGTATTTCCATAGGAGCAAAGCCGAACAGCGAACAGGAAGCCAAAGTATATTCACAGCGGGTTTTCCAAGATGCCGCCAGTTTTTTGAAGAGCTTCCGCATCGTGGTTTTCGTTGACGAGGCTCAGAATACGCCGGTAGAAAAATCAACTTTAGGGGTCGTGGACTGTTTGCACAATCCGCCCGGCGAAATTCCCCTGGTGACCGCTTTTTTTGGCTTGAGCGATACTGAGGCAATTTTAAGCAAATGCAGTCTCTCAAGGCCTCCAGATGAGCGAGTGGCAAATCTTGAATTGTTGACCTATGAGGAGAGCTCCGAGGTGATAAGGAGCGTATTTGAGGCATATAAATTTAGCGGTTCAAAGGAAGATATCGAGATATGGGTGTCACACTTGGCGAAGCTGTCACAAGGGTGGCCTCAACATATAAGTCGAGTATCAGTAGTGGCTTCTCGTGTCATATCCAATAATGGAGGACAGATCAAGAGAGAGTTGCTTGAACGAGTGCTTGATGAGGGACAAAAGCGCAAAGAGAGCTATTACGCCATGATTCTCAGGAGATGTTCGGGTCAGCCATGGATTTACAAGAAGTTGGCTCTGGTGGCGAGGGAGAAAAATGATATTCTGGGTTTGGATGAAATTTTTTGCATTGCTGAACATGCACGAACCAAGCGAGGAAAACCTGTGGAGGATTTTCTGACAGAAGCATTGCACGCAGGTGTTTTGATTGAAACAAGAGAACCCCCAAATTTTTATCGTATCCCGATTCCATCTTTAGGCGATTATTTACGGTCTTTGCCCGGAGACCCACCTGCGGGAATTTGATTAAACCTTTTTTCTCGTATCAAATTGCCAAGAGGCTACTGGGATTGCATCTCTATAACACTACAAAGCGACAAGGACAATTGGCCGAAAAAAATCGGTCAAATGTGTAATTGCATTAATACCCAAAATATTCTGGCAAGTATTCCTTATAATTCGGGGTGCGTCAAAATATTGATAAGTCCACATTTGGCACAGTGTTTTTGTATCTTTTGTATTCAATCTAAAGCCTACGTTATTTGCAGATTGCTGATTACCCAGAGACTCACTATGGACAACCCGGCCCCACTCAAGTCAAAGCAGGATAATTTGTATGGCAAAAGACCGTGCTTCGAGCAAATGTGTTTAGCGATTGGCTTGACTGCTTTTGGCGCGAAAGAGCAGGCGACTCCTGACATTTACCATAAGCATAGCGTATGTCCTTAACAATGCCTTTAGGCATTTTTCCTAATTTATTCTTCAGCTCACATGTCTAGATTTTCATTGTGGTCGATCATTCAGAATGGCCTGAACAGACAGCGGGGCTGGCAAAGACAATGGCGCGACCCTGAACCTCGAGATAAATATGATGTGGTGATTGTGGGAGCTGGCCTGCATGGATTAGCTACGGCTTATTATCTGGCAAAAAACCATTATGTCCGGAATGTTGCGGTACTTGAGAAGGGGTGGCTAGGCGGCGGCAATGCAGGACGAAACACTACCATCATCCGTTCCAACTACATGATGCCGGGAAATCGAGAGTTCTATGAGCACTCCCTCAAACTTTGGGAAGGACTGAGTCATGAGTTGAACTACAACGTCATGTTTTCGCAACGCCATCATGTGACCTTGCTGCACTCTCCGGCAGCTCGAGATAGCGCGGCGCGGCGATATAACACGATGAAGTTAGCCGACTCCGATGCAGAGATGTGGGATTTGCCAACCATCAGAAAGGAAATCCCTCACCTCAATTATGACAATGCCCGATTTCCAATCATTGGTGCAGCGGTTCAACGACGCGCGGGCAATGCCCGTCATGATGCTGTAGCCTGGGGTTATGCCCGAGGCGCCGACAGTCTGGGCATCGACATCATCCAGAATTGCGAGGTCACCGGGGTAGTTCGTGAAAACGGAAAAGTGACCAGCTTGCAAACCACCCGGGGAGAGATTGGCGCTGGCAAAGTGGGGCTTGCGGTCGCAGGAAATACCTCGCGTCTCTGGCAGATGGCCGGTCTTGGCAATTTGCCGATAGAAACACACAAACTTCAGGCCTTTGTTTCCGAGCCCATCAAGCCGCTGCTTGACCACGTGGTCGTTTTCGGAGTCGGGGGCGCACATTTCTACATATCGCAGTCCGACAAGGGCGGGATGGTATTTGGCGGTGACCTCGACTGGTACAAGTCCTATGCACAACGCGGGAACCTGCCGGTTGTCCAGGATGTCTGTGAGTGTGCAACATCGATTCTCCCATGCCTTGGACGTGTTCGTCTGTTGCGACACTGGTCTGGTGTAATGGATATGTCTATGGACGGATCCCCCTTTATCTGTAAGACGCCCGTTGAAAATCTCTATTTGAATGCAGGCTGGAATTATGGTGGATTCAAGGCGAGTCCGGCCTCCGGTTGGTATTTTGCAGATCTGATCGCCAATAATCGTGCACATGAAACTGTTGGGCATTTCACCCTTGACCGCTTTCGAAAAGGAGTGAATATTGATGAGCGCGGTGCCGGGCCTGACCCCAAACTTCACGGATAGACCATGTTGAGAATTGCTTGTCCATTTTGCGGTCTTAGGGACTATTCCGAGTTTACTTATGGGGGTGATGCTGCGGTGGTTTATCCTGCCCTGGATGCGGATGAAGACGCGTGGCATGATGCAGTGTTCATGCGAGAAAATGTGCGTGGGCTGCAATCGGAGACCTGGCACCACGTGAACGGCTGTCGGATGTGGCTGATTGTTGATCGAGACACTCTGACCCACGAAATCGTTGGTGTTCGACCAGCCCACCCCGAATGGGCAAATGTCATTGCAACGGAAACAGGCAGGGAGAAACATGAAAAGCCGCAGGCTTGAACAGGGCGGACGCATCGACCGAGCGAAATCCATAGGATTTGCCTGGGATGGAAAAAGCCTGACTGGCTACCAGGGCGATACGCTGGCATCGGCCTTGATGGCTTCCGGGCAGCAGATTCTGGGCCGAAGCTTCAAGTATCACAGACCACGTGGCATAATGTCGGCCGGAGTTGAAGAATCCGGGGCGCTGGTCACGATCGGCAAGGGTTCCCGAACCGAGCCCAACACCAAGGCAACTGTCCAAGAGTTGTTTGAAGGACTTGAGGCATTCGGTCAAAATGCCTGGCCGAGTGTTCGCTATGATCTTGGTGCTATCAACTCGCTTTTCTCAAGATTCTTTGCGGCTGGATTCTATTACAAGACATTCATGGGCCCGAAAGCCTTGTTAGGCCAAGGAACCGGTTTCTGGATGCTGTGTGAAAAGCTGATCCGACAGGCGGCCGGGATGGGCAAAGCATCTCGCGATCCTGATCCTGACTGCTATGACCATGCACACGCCCATTGCGATGTGCTGGTGGTTGGCGGCGGTCCTGCAGGTTTATCTGCGGCGGCCGTAGCGGCTCGGGCTGGTCTGGATGTGCTGTTGGTTGAACAGGACTTTGAACTTGGCGGCGACTTGCTCAATCAGCCAGAGCCTGCCGATCAACAGCGTAGGAAATTGATCGCGGATGTGCAAAGGCAGGGAGTCAGGATCATGACCCGAACCACCGCATTTGGGCTTTACGATCACGGAGCGGCCGGGCTGGTTGAGCGGGTCAGCGATCATTTGCCGGGCATCAATCATAATCTTCCCAGACAGCGTTTCTGGATCGTCAGGTCAAGCCGTATCATTTTGGCGACCGGTGCCATCGAGAGGCAGATTGCCTTCGGCAGCAATGACCGTCCCGGGGTGATGACTGCATCGGCCGGACGTGCCTATCTCAATCGTTTCGGAATTCTTCCGGGCGAGCGGATTGTGATAGCGACCAATAATGACTCGGCATATCAGACAGCAACCGAACTGGAAGATGCGGGAGCAGTTGTGAGTCTTATTGATGCTCGTGAGAATGTCCGTTCAGAATTAATCGGTCTGCTTGGGGGCAGCAATATAAGTCTGCGCATACGTGCCGCTCCCCTTGACGTCAAGGGCATGCGGTGCATCAAGGCTCTGGAATATACCACGGCCACCTCGCAGGGCTGGGAGCATGGCGGTGTCGAGGATTGTGATTTGCTGCTGGTTTCCGGGGGCTGGTCTCCAGTAGTCAATCTGCTTTCTCATCTCGGGCATAAGCCCATCTGGAATCGGGAACAGGCCTGTTTTGTGGCGCCTGAAACAGGCAGTCCAGTACTCATGGCAGGCAGTGCTGCTGCAATCTGGAATCACGAGGATTGCCTGATTTCCGGACAATCAGCGGGTGCCGGTGCAGCCAAGCTCATGGGTTGTTCGGTGCGCCAGAAAAAAAACCCGAAAGCGGGTGGCTGGAGCGGTCCGATCAAGCCGATTTACGAAGTTGCGGTCCAGGGCAGACAGCTCAAGTCCCTGGTCGATCCCCAGCATGATGTCACTACGGATGACATCCGGCTTGCGCATCGGGAGGGATTTGTTTCAGTGGAACACCTCAAGCGATATACTACTTTGGGCATGGCGACTGATGGGGGCAAGGTTGGCAATGTGATCGGCCTGGCCTTGATGGCCGAAGCGTTGGGCAAAGATATTCCAGACGTGGGTACAACGACATTTCGCCCTCCCTATACGCCAGTTTCGATCGGAGCACTCCGGGGAAGAAATGTTGGAGAGCATTTTCGGCCCTTGCGTCGCACCCCCATGCACGACTGGAATCTTGAACATGGCGCGACCATGACCATGGCGGGCTTGTGGCATCGCCCCTGGTATTTTGCACAGCAGGATGAAGGGATTGAACAGGCCTATATCCGGGAAGCAGCCACGGTCCGGGAAACGGTTGGACTCTGTGATGTGACCTCACTGGGGAAAATCGCCATACAGGGCCCTGATGCCACCGAGTTCCTGAATCGGGTGTATACCAACCCGTTTGCCAAATTGCCGATCGGCAAGGCCAGATATGGAATCATGCTGCGGGATGACGGAATTGTCATGGATGACGGCACAACCTGGCGATTTTCGGAAACCGAATACTTCATGACCACCACGACCGCACATGCTGCAAAAGTCATGACCTGGCTGGAGGAACTGCTTCAGACTCGCTGGCAGGATCTCAAGGTGCATGTGACAAGCGTCTCGGAACAGTGGGCCGGTTGTGCGGTCGCTGGACCCAAGTCCAGAGAAGTCCTGATGGCTTCTCTCGAGAGTGAGGATGTGATCAGCAACGAAAACCTGCCGTTCATGGGAGTCATGCAGACGCTAATGAAGGGGGGTATGCCATCACGCATTGCGCGCATCAGTTTTTCGGGCGAATTGGCGTATGAGGTCTATGTTCCCTCAGACTATGGTGAATCGATGATGAATCTGTTGTGGGAACGAGCCAAGGCTGCCGGGGGGTGTCTGTATGGCCTCGAGGCACTAGGTGCACTTCGAATCGAAAAAGGGCATGTAACGGGCGCAGAGCTTGATGGCCGGGTCACGATTGAAGATGCCGGCCTCGGAAAAATGGCCTCGCCCAACAAATCCTATATTGGCAAATCCCTGAAAAACCGGCCAGAACTCGTGCGTGAGGATCGACCAAGACTAGTGGGCATCAAGCCCAAGGATCGCAGCAAGACTTTCAATGCTGGAGCAATCTTGTGCAAGCAGGATCAAGTCTCCGGAATGGGAGAAGGCTGGGTCACGGCAGTTACCCACTCTCCGGCTCTTGGCCACTGGATCGGCCTTGGATTCATTAAGGGAGGACATGAAGCGTGGAAGGATAGAACAGCGATAGTGGCCGACCCGCTTCGCAAGGAGGATGTCGAGGCAGAAATCGTCTCACCGCACATGTTTGATCCGAAGGGAGAACGCATGCATGTCTGAATCGGGAACGCAGCGAATATCGGCTTTGAGTGGCCATTGCTCCATCGGCAAGTCTGGCGAGATCAGCACTGATGGAAGTGCTGGGGTTATTCTGGAGAATGTCGAAGAACTTTTGCTGCATCAGGTCGCAGGATGGGCAGATACGATGGACATGGTCGGGTCGCAAATCGCCAAGGCAGTCAAGGTGGAATCGGCACCCGGTCCCGGCCAGGCTGTGGTTGGAGAAGAGGGCGCACTGCTTCGTGTAGAGCCAATGAAATGGTGGATAATCGGTGCTGCTGCTCCGGAAATATCGCCAGAGCATGGCGCAACTCTTGATCTTTCTCATTCGCGAACTCGGATTCGCATCAGCGGCCCATATGCCGTTGAGTTCCTGAATCGATTTCTGCCGCTTGATTTGCGTGAGAGGTCGTTTCCCCAAGGTTCGGTAGCTTCATCTGCTATCCATCATGTTGGTGTGACCCTGTGGTGTGCGGATGGTCATTACGATTTGTTTGTGCCGCGCGGATTTGCATTGTTTGTCTGGGAAGGTCTTGTGGATGTTGCCCGGCAATTCGGACTGGAAATCGTTTGAATCATTCGCCCGCAACACATTGCAAGCTGTACCTCGGTCTATCCGGGGATGATGAAGTCTTCCGCGTCATGAATGAGTCCGGGCTCTGCTGGTGAGCGATCTGGATAGACACAAGCAAGGCTACCGCTCAGCCTACGGGCGCTATCAGGAAACCCGAAAATACGGAACCGGGATGATCATCCTGTTCTGGATCATCCTGATGGGCTTGATGGTGATCATTTTTGGTGACGTGCTGGAGCGTCAGATCAACCCGAACCGTCGTCCTGAGACGTCGGAGAGTTTTTCCGAGAGCAGGGTTGTGCTCAAGAAAAACCGCCTTGGGCATTTTGTTGTTTCGGGCCGCATCAACAATCGTTCGGTCGACTACATTGTGGATACGGGGGCAACATCAGTCGTTGTTCCCTGGGCTCTGGCCGAGAAGCTGTCGCTGGAATTGGGAGTGCCGATTCTGGCTGAGACTGCAAATGGGGTGATTCGGGTCTATGAAACCCGGCTTGAGACTGTTCAGCTTGGCAATATATCGGTTCCGAATGTCAGGGCAAACATCAATCCGCACATGCAGGGTGACAAGGTGCTGCTTGGAATGAGTTTCCTCAACCACCTTGAGCTTGCGCTGAAAGAGGGTGAACTAACCCTGGTTCAGCAGAGTCAATAACTTGAGATTCCTTTTTCAAACCGAACAAACCTAACTGGGGAACAACAGTATCCGGGAAATGCCTTCCTGAATGACTCATCCATCAATGATGTGCTTAGATAAACTCAGCACCGGCATTTCAGCCTTTATGTTCTGTTGTGTACATCGTTAGCCGCAAAGTCAGAGTTTCTACATAAACCGTCAATACCGCTAATTCCATGACCTTTCATTTTATTCAACAGGATCTGCTCTTGACAGAATAAGCATTGTCGGCATTGAGAAATGTATCATGCTATGATACACTATAGCCATGATCTTGAGTACAGGGGGTAAATTGTCAAAGGATGCCGTCCGAGACCGTCTGGACAAGGGGTATCCTGTCCACTTGGCAAAATGCATGCATAATTTACTGGCGGCGTTAAATGCTGCCGTTTATCTCGATGATCTTCGTTTCCCGCCGGGCAACCGACTTGAGCAATTGAGTGGCGATCGGATCGGGCAATATTCCATACGCATCAATGACCACTGGCGGATATGCTTCATCTGGACAGATCGAGGCCCAGCACAAGTCGAAATTGTAGATTATCACTGAGGATGAAACATGTCTTTGCTAAAGAACCCCTGCCACCCCGGAGAAGTGCTCCAGGAGCTCTACCTCAAGCCAACCGGCATGAGTGCGATCAATCTGGCCCGTCGCCTGAACGTGCCCCGCACGCGCATTGAGCGGCTCGTCCGGCAGGAAACCGCCTTGAGCGTGGACACGGCGATTCGTCTGGCAAAGTTCTACAGCACTTCTCCGGAGTACTGGATCAATTTGCAGCGGTCTTTCGATCTCTCCGAAGCCATTGATGTGCTGGACCTCTCGGAAATCACTCCCCTGTCAGTCGCATGACGGCGATACAGGATGTTGTTTTGCATGGCCTGAAAAAGGACATATGGAAAGCTCCACGCTCATGGTAAACAAATGGTCTATAAAGTTGGTCGGCATCATGAAAAATATGGGCGCTATGCACACTCGCGGATATGTGTTTTCTTTCAATACTTTGCGTGATATCAAAAAATTCCGGGTGGATTTGCTAAATATTGATCTTGTTGATGGCAGGTCTCTGAGTAAAAATTACTTACATTTGTAAGTTGGCCCAGATGTTTTGACTGAAGGGATAGCATCAATCGCGAGCCAAACAAATGTTTTATTGGACAGCTGAATTTTGATTGGCTTGATATTGCCTCGATTTGCTGACACAAAAGTCTTGCAATCGGTTATCTCCCGCACAGTACCGAAAGGCGATGGTCAAATTTACCTGCTGGCGGTGAAAAATCGTCTCATCAGGTTTGAGGTAGTTTTCAGCGATGATTGCATGAGAGGTTTCACACTCTGGAACAGGCCGCACACATACCCTGTTCCCTATCGTTCGGTGGAGTCTTAGGCACTATAAGATGCTAGATTTGGTGCCAAAGGTGGGGCTCGAACCCGCACGGATCTCTCCGATTGCATAAAGTGTCAGCCAGGGCTTCCACTCGTAAATCAGGGTGAATATCTACCGCTTTAAAGGATGCGTATAAGCTTGCCGGTAACCGGGCAGGGTGGTTCGGTTCAAAATATAAAAGGCTTCTCGGGGTTCAAGGTACAAGGAATCACCGTGAACTGCTGCAGTTTTGTCGATGCGGCTCTCGAGATCGCCCTTACCGGGGCTCGATCATAGGTTCACGGTTTTCAGGCTTCAGGGTGCAGCATCCGTGCAGGCATGCCACAATTGGTGCAATAAATGTTCGCCTTTTGATCAAGAATCCCCTCGGGAATTTCCAGTCATTATTGTCTGAGGCCAAGGCCTTTCAGCCAAGCGTCAACGTGTCCGAACGCATCCTGCTGCCATTGGTCTTCTGTTCGACCGGCAAGCAAGTAAGAACCCTCGACGAACCTTCTTACACTCATCGGTCCGAAATCATCGACATCTCGAAACTTGGCTGAGATATGGAGATATCCTTGTAGAGCCGATTCGACGTTGAGGAGCGGCCGAGTTGCCTTGACCAAGTTGTCGATACCATCCGGGAAATTCCTTACAGAATAATAAATGTCATAGGCATCCTTGAGCTTCAGCCTGTTTGCTATGGCATAACCCTTCATGGCTAGAAAGGCCGGGATTGATGCCACCACAAACTGATGCGATTGCGGTCACCATCAGGCATGTGACCCTCAATGGCTACCATTTGATAGAATCTAAGTGCCAGATCAGCGCCATCTGCGCGTTGGACAGCAAACTGACTAATAATTGGTGGAATGTTCCTCATGATAACTGAGTCACGCGGCATGAGAAAATCGACAATTACATCAATTTCGGGCCCGCCGTCACTATATGGGACGGTTCGCGCGAGCTGAAAGCGCTGTAAATTTTCCCGTTGAAGATAGCCCTGCTTCTGAAGGGCTTCGACAAGACGAACGCATTCTCCGTCAGCTAGGGCTTTGGGGTTTAGGCTAATATCCACATCTCCTGTGCCAACATGCCGCATTTCGGATTCGTTCAGCAATAACCATGGAACAGCACCGCCAATGACTGCAAACTTGCCTCTAAAACTGCCAAGAATCTGCCCAATCTCAATCAGTACTGATTTGACCGCTTCTGTCGTTCGGTCATCATATTGGCCGGCGTGTTGGGGTTCTCTCACAGCCATGAAAAACATGTCTCGGCTAAGTGATCGGCAGCTTCACGCTCCCGTTCGTTGCCATTCCAGAGATCGAGGTAGGTGACGACCGGGTTTGCACAGAAGATGCCTGGTGACGGCTCAACAGCGTCTTCAAACAAGGTTTCATCACTAGCAATATGTAGGATTACGTTGGCGCCCAATTTAGCATGAGTCAGTTGAAGTGCCTCTTTTAGTTTCTGTGCCCCGGGTTCGTCTACATAGAAGCTATGTGTACCACCCCGGATGTATGGAGCAATCCAGTCAGCAGCAGAGTTTGAGGCGCAGATTGATCGAGGAGGTTGTGACCCCGCATTTAGGCTTGCCGACAGGCGTTCGTATAGTTGATCCCCGTGAAGTAACATGTATCCGCTGACGTGATGATCGGTAGGTTTACGGTAGTTCTCGCGCCAGGACTTAAGTAGCGCATTGGGCTGGACGAGGACGAGGCCGTTTTCCCGGATTTCGATCCATTCTAGATCGAGCAGCGCTTTGCGGACTTTGCTCACGTGACCGAGGCTGGCATTAGATGCTTCGGCTAGACCTGTAATGCGCCATGCATGGCTTGGGTCGCGCAAGAGAACCCGAAGGATTGCGCCTGACTTCGGGGTAAATAACGATTTATGAGAACGAACCTCAGGCTTCGGTTTGCCCGGAACTGATCGCTCTATATAGACGGAACCAAAAGCAAGATGGGCGTTACCATAGAGGTCAAGATAGGCAACATTGCTATCAAGGCAGATGGAGCGCGATTCGGGATAAAGGTAAGGAGCCACAAGTATAGGTATGAACAGCCGGATACTGTCTTGATAATCTGTTTTTTGCAAGTGTGCGATATAGCTTACGATCTCATGGATCGCAGATCGGACAAAACGCGGTGCCCCGTTTGACTTAGCCTTCATCAGGAGCATATAATGCTGTCCATCGTGCTCTAGATCGATCCTAGCATCAATCTGATGAACCGACTTGAATAGCTGTTCATGTTTAACTCCGATAATTTGTATGTTAGGTACGTGTCCAAGCAGTGTACATGTCATGTCCACTGCCGCATTCTCCACCTGTTTTCCTGTTTCGCTTGTTTTCACCATATGGTGAAAATAGCATTATCAGTGAAATATATCAATAATCATTTCAAACAATATCATTTCCCCAATTCCACTCCAAAGTGCAACACTCTGGGGGGCCGGTGGCGTGTTGCAGACGGCCAGCAGGCGAATGACAATCTCCATACAATTAACTACAGAGAAGTGTCATGTGCAAAAGCTGCCGCCAGCTGGCCTGTGATGAACGATGTCAGATCAAGGCCCTGAGCGACTCGGTCCGCAAGATCGCTGATCAGCTGGGCCGGAGTCCGGCCACGATCAGCCACGAGGCTGCCCGCAACCGGGGCCGGTGCGGCTATCGGCACAATCAGGCCCAGACTAGGACCAGTGCCCGCCGCCATGAGGCATCGAGCTCTCTCCGCCAGCTGGCCGGCGAGCTGTGGGGTCGTATAGAGGGCCATTTGAGGCATCTGGGCGAGGAGACGGTGGACCGGATGTCGAAGTACACGACCCTAGAACGCCTGGCCAGCAGAGCCGCGGTACCCATGACCGAGGCCCTGCTGCTGCGCATGGGGCGTCAGTACTTTCCCAAGGGCGACGATTTATGCTAGGTCAAGGAGGAGCAGGTCCGGCAGGTCGAGGACCAGCTGAACCACTGCCCCCGCAAGGTGCCGGGCTACCGCACGCTGCACGAGGTCTTGTAGCAGGGGCTAGTATTGCACTTCGGACTGGAACTGGGGTATATTGACGGAATATCTCTCAGTGAAAATGGTTTCCATAGCAAATTGGTTCAGATATTCGGATTGAAAGGATAGTATCAATCATGAACCAATCGAAAATCTTGACCTATCTAGAGTACAGGATTGCTCTATGAGACAGACTTAATTTCTCTCAGCTGGTCATTGTCCTAATTCGCTGAAATAGGGCTTTACCGCATAGTAACTCAAAGAGATAGCCGTATTTGCCTTGTAATAACTCCTCAGGCTTAACAGTTTCAAGCACTTGATAGAAGAGATATCCTGTATTTTCAACTAACTGGCGTAGTTGTGAAGCGGCCTATAAGTCAGATTTTGGTGCCGAAGGCGGGACTCGAACCCGCACGGATCTCTCCACTACCCCCTCAAGATAGCGTGTCTACCAGTTCCACCACTTCGGCAATGATTGGCTGTCGGCAATTACTCCGGGATTTGTGGCACATCAGAATCTTCCTGCTGACTGCCTTCAACCGTCTCAGGAGTCTCAACCAAAACGTTTTCCGCAGACTGAAGAACGGATGACTGCTCAATTACACTGGTATCACCGGTTTGCCGCGTGAACAAAAAGGCCAGTACGAGGCTGGTAACAAAAAAGATGACAGCCAGGCTGGAGGTGATTCGGGTCAGAAAACTCGCTGAGCCCCTTGCTCCGAAGAGGGTTTCAGAAGACCCGCCACCAAATGCGGCTCCCATATCGGCACCCTTGCCCTGTTGTAAGAGGACCAATACGATGATTGTAAGTGCAACCAGAAGATGAAATACCAGAAGTAAGTTTGAAAGCATAATGTAAACGTTGTGTTTGTTCTTTTTCGGTTAGGCAGACCTGCAAATGCCGAGAAATTCATCGGCTGTCAATGAAGCGCCTCCGATTAACCCGCCATCAATGTCCGGGCATTCAAGCAGAGAGCTTGCATTATCCTGTTTCATGCTGCCGCCATACAAAATGCGGCAGGCTTTTGCCGTCTCATCACCTTGTGAACCGAGCTGTTCCCTGATGAATGAATGCATGGCTTGCGCTTCTTCTGGGGTGGCAGTTAGTCCTGTCCCGATCGCCCAAACCGGCTCGTAAGCGATTGTCATATCCTTACACGAATCGATACCAGTCTCATCAATCACTGATTGTAACTGTCCTTGAACGATAGATGTTTCTTGACCGGCTTTTCGTTCATCCTCGGTTTCACCGACACAAACAATGGGCTTGAGGCCATGGGCCAAAGCTTGTTTTGCCTTCTGGCCAACTGTGAGATTGCTCTCCCCGAATAATGTGCGACGTTCCGAGTGACCAATAATCACCCATTCACATCCAGCGTCCTGCAGCATCCCGGCTGAAACCTGGCCAGTATACGCGCCATCGTCATGCATGTCCAAGTCCTGTGCACCCAGCATGCATTCGCTGTCTGTGATCATTTTACGAACCTCATCAAGCAGTATGAAGGGGGGGCAAAGGACGACATCGATATTTCCGAGCCTTGGCATTTCGTTAGCAATCGCCGTGCACAGCTCATGAGCCATGGCTCTTCGGCCATTCATTTTCCAGTTTCCGACGATGACTGTTTTACGCATAAACGCAATGTTTTACGAGTTATGCAAAGACCTTTCAACCAAAGAAATGGGGTTTTTGCAGGAAGTGCAGAATCATACCCAAATCCTGACTCAAAAGGAAACGGAATCGATCAATCTAGGCAAGTTAATTCGCAAAAACAGTCTGAGGATTGAAAAAGTTGATTGCTTGATCGATCAAAATACCAGAAGTTTTCCGATCACTGAGATAGCCTGGAATCATCGAATCAGCATTTCCATGAAGGGTTGAGCCAATCTGTACAGAGGGACAAGGCTCAATCAGATTGCGAGTTCAAGCCAAACCGGAAGGTGGTCCGAGCCACGTGCCCCGTCATTGACCCAACAGGACTTGATTCGATTCCGTAGCATCGAATTCACAAAACAGTAATCCATGCGAACATAATCGGTGAGAGTATGAGCGGTTGGTCCTGACATCAAATCCTTGCCAACATGGGTCCAGGCATCAACAAAACCATTTTCGCTGATCACATGTCCACCGTAGTCGCACAAGGGTCCGACGATCATTTCATATTCCGGCTGATCCGGTGCAAAATTAAAGTCGCCAAGCAGAATGGCCTTATCGGCAACCGGTCGATCTTGCACATCCATTTCAAGATTGAATCCGGAGTTTTCAAAAGATAGCGGAAATCCTTCATCGACCGCATCACGGTGTATTTTCAAGATGCGGTTAATTTGCTTTTTTCTGATCTGACGTGAAAGGTGGGTCAAGTGTACTGAATATATTCGAATCGGCATGCCGTCAATCAGCAAGGTTGCCTCAAGAGCTGTTCTCTGGATGCTCAAGGCTTGACCGATGCTGCTTCGCTTGGGCAGCAAATGATTGCGGGCATACACGATCGGATATCTACTCAAAATCATGTTGCCAAACTGCCGCCGCCGATTTTCCTTTGGTGTGCTGTCCTGAATGTGAAGATCGACACCAGCGCCATAGACCGAGTAATGGTCTGGAAAGCACTCGGCAAAAAACGCCATTTGATCTGTGTTCCTGCTGCGCGTCCAGAATCGTTCGACTTCCTGCAGAGCGATAATGTCCGCTCCATTTATTTCCTGGGCAATCCGCTCAAGGTCAAATCTGCCGTCCTTGCCAAAGCCATACTGGATGTTGTAGGTAACTATTCTCATCGAAAATTCTTTACAGATTCAGCCACAACGCCGATCATTGATGATTGTGACCCGGTGCATGCATCGATACTGGGGCAGGTAATCGCTTACCGCATAGTGTTGGGTGACCCGGTTATCCCACATCAATAAGTCGCCCGCATTCCAGCGGTGCCGAAACTGAAACTCCGGTCGATTGACATGGGCAAACAGAAAATGCAGGAGTCGATTGCTATCGGGCATTGAATAGCCGTAGACCTGCATGGTAAAGCCCTCGTTTACATATAGGTACTTTCGCCCACTGACCGGATGGACTTGCACCATGGGATGCAGGGCAGAGCCTTCCTTGAACATCCACTGATCCATGGACTTGCTGTTTTTTTCCTTGCCCATGAAGCTATTCCGAAATGATCCCGGATCATGGATTGCTTCGAGATCAGCCAATTCTTGTTTCATCAAATCAGGAAGCCGTTCATAGGCTACATACATGCTGGACCATAGCGTGTCGCCACCACATTCCGGAACGACTTTTGAATACAGCACTGATGCAAAAGGCGGGTTTTTGCGATAGGTGAGATCAGTATGCCATTCATCTGTATCCGGACGATGGTTTTCATCGTATTCAAGCAAGGTAACCTCTGGCAGCCCATCGACATGCGGATAGGTATGATGGAGCCGGTCAATTTCCCCGAAGTGTCTGGCAAATTCGAGTTGCAGGGATGCGCTGATTTCCTGCCCTGGAATTACCATGACAAGATGGTCAATAAGCACTTGATAGAGTTGCTCAGCCAGACTTGGAGCCAGTTCCCGGGAGAGGTTTATACCGGTTACCGTTGCCCCGATGGATGGAGAGATTTTCTTGACTTGCATACTGGTGATTCCGGCTGATTTCGGTTTTCAATTACAGGTGGGACAGAATTCAGCTCCAAGATACTCCGAGATGCCCAGGTCCGTTTCGAATCGCTGCACTTGCACGGTTGGGATGGCGGTTAGGCATTATCCAAACCCGTGCGGACAAGCGAATAATCAGAGGCAAAGACAGCTATTTTGTCTGTCATCGGCCGCAGTCCGAGTTCATGCAAATCATAAATGGGGACATGCGACAATGCAATGCCATCCCGGGATGACTGTTATTGTAAAGTCGGACTGCTGAATCGTTGATTGGAATGCGGAGGCAGTCAGTCTGATTTGCTCTTCGTTTAATGTTTGCAAATCAGGAGTGAACGATCAGGGTCAATTCCTGGAATTTGCACGGATTTAGATGCTGACACCGAGCCCATGATTCCCGGTCAGCGGTCCTTGTGTCTGATCGGGAATCATGGGAATTTACGACTGAGCTTTGCACCTTGCCGCCAAAAAACGGGTCTTCAAACAAATATTGAATATTCTCGGATTCAAGGCAAAACACGACAACACAGGGCAAATGGGGGAGTGGCAATGTTTCGACAGGCACCCAAGGCCAATCATTGAATGAAATGAGCATGTGAGTTAGTATCAAATTCCCAGAGGCTGGCATCAGCGCTGATGCAAAAGCATGAAGATTTGAGAATGAATTGATGGATCGACTTAACCTTAGAACCCTGTCGCAAAAGATTCAAAGTCGGGAAATCAAGGCTGCATCCCTGATATCGGATGCCCTTGATCACGCCAGACAGAGCCAATGCTTATTCACGGGCATTGATGGAAAAGTGCTGGATGATGCTGAAATCATTGATCGCCAGCTTGACTCCGGCAAATCCTTGCCGCTTCTTTCGGGAATACCCATTGCTCTCAAGGATCTGTTTGACATACAGGGCCAGCTGACTCTTGCCGGTTCCATTGTTCTCAAGCACTATGCCAAACCTGCTTCATCAGATTGTGAGGTCTTGAAACCCCTCCGCAAGTCTGGCCTGCTGTTTCTCGGGCGTACCAACATGAGCGAGTTTGCTTTCTCCGGTCTGGGGATCAATCCGCACTATGGAACTCCCCAGAGTATTTGGGATCGGTCAGAGGGGCGGATACCGGGAGGATCCTCTTCCGGCAGCGCGGTCAGCGTTGCGGAAGGTATTACCCCCGTTTCAATGGGCACGGATACTGCCGGTTCCTGCCGAATCCCGGCTGCCTTCAATTCTGTAGTTGGCGTCAAGCCCAGTTATGGCCGGTTTTCATTGAAGGGCGTCTTTCCCTTGTCACATTCGTCAGATGCACCCGGTCCAATTGGCATGGATGTCGATAGTTGCTACATCGTTGATCAGATTATCAGTGGCGATTGGGATGGGCATGGTGAAATCCCGGCCATCAGATCAGCCAAAATTAGTGAACTGCGGCTGATGATTCCAGATGCGGCTGTATTCGATGATCTCGATCCTGAAGTCGAGAACTGTTTTGATCGTGCAGTACAGGCTCTGAGAGATGCCGGCGCAAGCATCCATCGATATCCCGCTTCGGTGATTGACGAGTGTGTTGATTTATTCCTGAATCGCGCAATTGCCGGTTATGAAGCCTACGTCCTGCATAGGGACATGATGCAAAGTCATGCTGATGAATACGACCAATCGGTTCTTTCTCGAATATCTTCCTATCAGGAAGTCACGGATTCTGAACAGCAGGCACGGTATGCTGCCAAACGCAAGCTTGCTCAGGGTTTTCATGACCTCATGCGCCAAGGCAAATTCGATGCCATGATTAGCCCGACCGTAAGCTGCATTCCGCCTATGATCGCGCATGCTTCAGAGCAGTCACGCACCAGGTCGGTCAATCTTCGGTGTTTGCGGAATACAGCCATTGCCAATAACTTTGATGGGTGTTCAATGAGCTTACCTAGCCACGATTACGGAACTGCCCCGACCGGATTGATGATTTCTTCCATCAATGGCGATGATGCCCGGCTGTACCAAATTGGCTTTGCAGTTGAAAGCACATTGAATCAGGCCCGGGCTAACGCCTAATGGAATACACGATGAGACTCAAAAATACCCGATGCCAGCCATGATTGACACAAGCGCCGAATTACCCACCCCTCTGGCTGAACGAGTAGAGCGGTTTCTATCGCACAACCCTGTTGAACTCAACGATTCAGCGAGGTGGGTAATTGGCATGAGCGATTTTGCAGCCAAAGTAGCTCAGAGTCAGAAAGACTGGTTCACTTCTGCGATAAATGACGGCAGTCTGGATGAGCATCCCGCGCACTGGGGCCTCTCAGACGAGGCCTCTCAATTACTCGCTGGGGTCGAAAACATGGACGACCTCAAGCAAATTCTGAGGAAATTGCGAGATCGAAGACAATGCTGGGCAATCTGGCGTCATATTCTGGGCCTGGCTTCTTTCGAGGAGACCACGACCTCGGCAACTCTGATGGCGGAAATTCTGATTGATGCTGCCCTGGAGATTGTTGAAAACAGGGAGCGCAAGCGTCAGGGCGTGCCGATTGGAGAGAAGTCGGGTGAAGAGCAGCGCATGGTTGTCTTCGGCCTGGGGAAACTGGGAGGCCAGGAGCTGAACCTGTCTTCTGATGTCGATCTCATTTTTGCATTTTCCGGGCCGGGCAAGACCTCATCAGGCCAGAACAGCCAGAATTTCTTTATTCGAGTCGGACAGCGCCTTATCGATGCATTGCACACGGTAACCCGGGACGGGTTTGTCTTTCGTGTAGACATGAGGCTCCGGGCCTATGGAACCAGTGGGGCTTTGGCCATGCATTTTCCGGCCATGCGCAGGTATCTCGAAACCGAAGGCCGGGACTGGGAGCGCTACGCATATATCAAGGCCAGGCCCATTGCCGGTGACATCGAGGCAGGTCGGGAATTCCTGGAATCAGTGCAGCCATTCGTATACCGCAAATACATGGATTTCGGTTCGGTCGAGTCGATGCGCGATATCAAGGCGCTTCAAGACAACCGGCGGGATGCCGATGACATCAAGCTCGGGGTAGGGGGGATACGCGATGCAGAGTTTTCGGTTCAGGTTCAGCAGCTGATTCGCGCTGGCCGCCAACCGTCATTGCGGGTGCCTGCATTTCTGGATGCGCTGGCGGAACTGGGAAAGCTCGAATTATTCGACGAAGAAACCGTTGAGCAGCTGGAGGCAGCCTACCGGTTTTTCAGGCATTCCGAACATACTGTTCAGGCAGAAGCAGATCGACAGACGCAACGCTTGCCGGCCAATGACATCGGTCGGCTGAGACTGTCGCTGTCTCACGGCTACAGCAGCTATGAGCAGTACATGGCAGAACTGGGGCGGCATCGCTCCAATGTCGAGGTCGTATTTGATCAATTGTTGGTAATCGATGAGCCGGAAGTGAGTGAAAATCTCTGGGAGAGCCGTTGCAGTTCCGAGGTCTTCCAAAAAGCAGGGTTTGAGAATCCCGAAAAAATCTCGCAGGAACTGGAGCATCTGGCAACTGCAAGGGATCGTCAATCCGTCAGTGATTCAGCACGCAGGCGCCTGAATGAGCTGATGCCCAGGTTCCTGGATGCAGTCGCCCGCAGCGCGGAACCTGACCATAAGATTGCCAACCTGATCCCGATCCTTCGCGATGTTCTTGGTCGATCAACCTATCTGGCATTCCTGCGGGATAACCCCTCCGCCATGGAACGTTTAATTCGTCTGGCCGGAAACAGCAAATGGCTGGCTGAGCAATTTCGGATGCGTCCCATGTTCATGGATATGCTGCATGACTCATCTATTTCCATTCTGGCCAATCCGCCCCCCGAGCGACAGGAGCTGATTGAAGCTCTGGGGGATCGGCTGAAACCCGACTTCGGTGAAGAAGCCATTCTGGATGAATTGCGGGAGTTCAAGGAACGACATGTATTTCATGTCGTGCTTGGCCAGTCCCTAGGCGTGCTCCCATTGATGCTGGCCAGTGACTACCTGACTTTCCTGGCTGAAGCCATGCTGGAACATGCCCTGAAAATATCCTGGCAAAGCTTGCACGCTCGCTATACGGAAGAGTTGTCCAAATCCAGGGATGCCTTTGCCGTAGTGGGCTATGGAAAGCTTGGGGGCATTGAACTCTCTCCGGAATCCGATCTGGACTTGGTGTTTGTTCATGACATGCCGAATGAGGCTGTTCCATTTATTCATCGTCTGGTTCGCAGGCTGATGAGCATTTTGACTTCGCGGACCTATTTTGGCGCCCTGTACGAGATCGACATGCGTCTTCGACCCTCGGGCAAGGCCGGTCCCATGGTCACCAGCCTGTCGGGTTTTCAGCACTATCAAAATCAGGAAGCGGAGGTATGGGAGCACCAGTCTCTGGTCAGGGCTCGGGCGGTGGCGGGTGATGCCGAGCTGTGCGAGCAATTCGAAGAAGTCCGCAGGACCATCCTCTGCAAGGAGCGGGACAGGGGCTTCTTGCGCCAGGAAATCCTGAAAATGCGCAACCGCATGACGGATCATCATGATGCAGACGAGGATATCAAACTGGGCGTTGGCGGTGTCGTTGATATTGAATTCATGGTTCAGTTCATCGTGCTGGCTTTTGCGAATCAGCATCCGGAGTTGACTACTTACTCCGACAATATTCGCATTCTTGAGATTGCAGGTGATTGCGAAGTTCTGGATCGGGATGATGCGGATCAACTGACATGGGCCTATACTGCACTCAGGGCCCAAATGCATCAACACATGATGGACATGACGCATCTGGATGAAGACCTCATGAAGTCGTACCGGGAAACCGTCAATTGTATCTGGGAGCAGCTGTTTGACAGTCCGCGCATCGGCAAGCGGGATAAATCACCCAGCAAGGGAGAAAGCAGCTCACACTGAATTAATTCGCTTGAGCTGACGATACAGGCTCGGAATATGCCCTCATAATCTCCTCAAGAACATCTTTGGATCTTGGCATGAATCGTTCGATCATGCGTGGTGCATCAGAAGATGTTGGGTCTGCCCGGTGCAGTCTCTGGCGGCTCATCAGCAAGTGGTGATATCCTGCTTCAGTCGCAATTTCCAGACTCCGGTCATTGATATCTCGACTGCCGCCGAATGGAACGGAAAACACGTTCTCAAGACAACACCTGGAACATTCCGAGAGCCACAGGCGGGGCTCAATGATCTCATGAGCTTGCTGTTCATCAGTCAAGGATGACAGTACATAATGCGTGGCACCATGGTTAACCACGGATAATATCTTGTGGGACCTTGTACAAGACTTGAGGTCTTTCGAATCCAGATAAGCCGAGTCTTGCGGTATCCTTATCCCATGATCGTTGAAATACTCATTCAAGCGTTCATCAATCAAGGCACTATTGTTTGCCGGGTGTTTGCTGAATCGATAGAATGTCCCCTTTGTCATCGGTAGACTGCAAGTGGTCATAAAGTCTTCTGTCAGATCATGCTTGATAAGGAACCGGACTTTGTCCCGCCAATTGATCTGACCTTGCAAGACAGATGAGTTTACACATAACGAGGCAGGTATCTGTGCGCCTTCAAGAATTGGCAGGGCATTTGTCAAAACATTCCTGTACCCATCATCGAATGTGATCGCGGCGAGGCCTGCCGGATCTTCCGCAGATGCGAATTCGGCCATTGAAACAAACTGGAAGACTTCACATAGTTCGCTTATGTGTTTTTCAAACATGTTCGGCGTCACGTTGTGAATGCGATGCTCAGACAGAGCGGTATCGTCAGATATGGAGTGATACAGAAGCACCAGCCCATGTGATTTGGACAGGTCTCTTAGCTTGTTCTGGTGCTGGTTATACATGATGGCATAGGCCGACACTGACTGTTTAGGGGGAATCCCGATCTCGAAAACAGAAGGAGCATCCAAATCCAATGATACAACATGCTTCCTGCCCGATCAGCATGGTGAATCATCGTAGTGGGGCAGGGTGGACCATACCGCCATAATCCATGAATGGAAAATAGGAAGGTACTCCCAATGTCCTGTGTGGTGTGGTTTTCGAGGGGCTAGCGTTTCACCCAGTGGATGATTCCGGATCCCGAGTTGAAAACCACAGTACATAACGCCTTGTGCCTAATTCAGATCACCCTGTTCAAGGATTATGGTACCGTGCAGTGTTTGAAAAGCGCATGGCATTGCTATATATTCGGTTAAGCGAACCATGATGATATCGGACGAAGAACCGGCCTGTAAAAACTTGATAAAATGGTTGAACCCCAAGCAGAACTGAAGGATTTATTTCGCCCGGGAACAGGTGTAGAACCTCCTTATTTGGCAGGACGTCTGGAAGAGCAGGCTTTCTTCAATGACCGGATAGAAAAGCTTGTTGAAGGGCAACACATAGTCAGTGACATGATTGTCTATGGCCCTCGCGGCAATGGCAAGACCGCGATGCTGCGCTATTTGCAGAAGAGGACCGACGACAGGCTGGAGACCCTGTGGGTTACGCCCTCGGAATTTGATGATACAGGCCAACTGGTCGAGCTGATCGCTGGCAATGATCTGGGCCTGTTGAAAAGGTTGGGAAAAATTATCCAGCACTTGCTTGGCAACTTGTCCGCTTCAGCCAGCTTAGGGCCGGCTCAAGTGAAAACAACCCTGGGCCAACCCGGGGAAATGATTGCGCTTAAAGACCTGTTAAGGGAGAAGTGTGAAAGGAAGCCATTTATCATGATCATGGATGAAGCACATACGCTGAATCCCGATATTGGCAGGGTATTGTTGAATGTCAGTCAGGAAATCCGCGGAGAGGACTGCCCGTTCTTTCTGGTGCTGGCTGGCACGCCGAATCTCAGGACAGAACTGCGCCGGGCCAATGCCACCTTCTGGAGTCGAAGCGCAATATTCCCGCTGGGACGTCTTTCGAGCGAGGAAGCGCAGGAGGCCCTGACAATACCGTTGGAACGGTATCGGGTCACTTTTGACCCGGAGGCCCTCGAGGAAGTGTCAAGCCGTGCTCACCGCTACCCCTACTTCATACAGTTATGGGGGGACTGCATTGCCAATCGACTCGTGGCAGACGGTTTGCGGGAGGTAACGATGGATACCGTTAGGGAAGTTGAAAGGGAAGTGATGGTCAAATGCCATGGCATGTATCAGGATCGCTATGATGAGCTACAGGAATTGAATTTGCATTGGCTGGCAGCTCATGTTGGCCAAGCGTTCAGCGAGACGGGCAGGAAGCATATACCCGGAAAGGAATTCAAGGAGCTGGTTGGAAAGGCATTGCAGGATCAGGGCGTGTCGGCCACTCATGAATCGGTAATGGATAACATCCGGCAGCTGTCGCATATCGGTTATGTCTGGGAGGTTAACGTTCCGGGCGATATGCAAGGAGAATATCCGCTGCTGTGCTATGAACCGGGGATTCCGAGTCTGATGCAGTATGTCGGGAGGCAGGTGCTGGACAAGACGAAGGACTAGCCCCATAAACTGTACAGAGATCAGGAAAGGATTCTGGATTAAAACTCCATATATACCAGTAGGGCAGGAAATTCCGCTCCATACAGACAAAGGTTTAAAAAGTCAAATTTCGAACAAGCCGCAAGCCAAATCCGCTAGCTAACGAATTGATGATCTACGGTTTTGCCCGTCAGTGCTGATTTTTTCTTTCCGAACGCTGCTGTCCGGTTAACGTCCGGGGAGCATGAGACAATCCATTGACAATATTCATATAATGAGCTGTTTTGGGGTGTCGGCGACTTCAGCGAAAAATTGCAGGAACCAACGCCCGCAAACAGTATTGCTGTCGGCCCAGAGAGTTTTTTGAGCAAATCTTTGCACTATTTCACAGAAACTGAAACTGGATACAACACCGTTTGAAAAATGCAGTTCATATGGTTACGGATCAAGAATACAAAGCCGAGCAGAAACTTGAAAACAACTATTTGATTATAATAAATTATTTAACCAGACACTAGCGATTTCGGAAGATAAGGCTGGCGGTCTTTAATGGTCTGGATCGGGGATACTGCAGCCAGGATTCTGGACTTGCCTTACCCTGTGCTGGTGATTTTTTTATCCTGATAGGGCTTTCATTGCCGACACGCGATATTTTTCCGGATATGCCGGGATTCGACATAGAGGGGTTTTTGCGCTGCGTGCTCGTTCTGGCGCAACGGGATCATCTTTCCGAATCGAGCATGTCTTGAGCATAGATTGTATTCCAGTTGAACGAGGCGGCTCCTGTCGGCCAGATTCAGGCAGTCAAGAACCATTCCTGCATTCATTCCCGGTTGTGCAGGGTAGGTACTAAAGACTGTCCATGTGCTTGACGATGGAGATGGTCAGGCGACGCAGTGTGGCCATGCTCTTGGGTCCGAATCCCTTGCGAATGTGGCACTTGTCCTCGTCCAGTTTCATTCATCGAGAATGCGGTGCACCGTCTCACTAGATCGGATGGTAGGCAGATGCGGGCGGTGCGGAAGAATTATCCATGATCCTTGGGATCCTTGTGAGAGAGACATGCATATTTGCATGCTCTGACATCTACTTTGCGAGTTGGTCGGTGTCCAGGCCTCCGCGCCGAATGATGTAGCCTTGAAAGCTGGGAATCGGACACTTCATGTCATGATTGCCCGGATCTTCCTGCAATGCTCCGCAGTGAATGAGATGCGTTACCAGGTCTTGCGGTGAAAAACCAGCGGGAAGTTCGCAATCTCCATTCTGATCTTTCTCGCTGAATATTTTGATCTTTTTTCTAACATCATCCTCTTGAAGGATTTCGCCTTCAATTTGTGCTTTGCCGACCTCGAACATTACGCGGGCAATCAGTTTTCTGGAAAAAGCCATTTCATTACTGAACTGGGAACTGTAATAGCCCTGCCGAAGAACATCGCTCCTTGCCTGTACTTTCGCCCAATCTGCGATTCTGTTCAGGTTGCCATCAATGCCTAGCTCCAGCACTGCTTCGGCCACGGCCTGTTGTGCCCAGTGCATATGACGGGGCCAGCCATCGGTGGCCTGGCTCAAGGTGCATAATTCATGAGTGCAATCCCCGATTCTTATGCCAAAACAGTCACAAAATCTGCTCATCAGTTCAGTGCATTCATCCTTGGTAAAGCAGCCAAGGTGATGTGCCCGTATTCCATGGGTCAAGCCCAGGGACCGCATGCGTGATTGTGTATCCCCCAATCCGGCTATGACAAGTGTCAGAGGCAATGCCGTCTCAGCATCATGAATAGCCTGCAGGAAAAGAGCGGAAGGACTATCCGTTCCGACAGGCAGTCTCTGGGCCTCATCAACAGCCACAATAACGGGAGTGTGCCATTTTTCCGCCGGAATATATTCTTCCAGGGAAAGAAGGTCCTGAGGTGGCGTGTTTTCAAAAATATTGCCAAGACTGACTTCAAAACCGAAGGCGCTGATATTTCCAATTTTTTGAATCCATTTTTCCCCAAACAGGGCAAGTGCATTTAACCAGTTCTCTTTCGGTGCCGAGCCTGCAAAAGCCAGGGCACGCAGGACGTTCGGCAAGGCCTGTAACAGGTGAATATTCGATATCTTAATGATGCGAGGATACCCTTGCTGATTGGAACGCGTGGCTAGCTCACTCAAAATGGAACTCTTTCCCGCACCGGGTGCACCTTGAATGATGCGTGTATTTCCAGCAGACGCATTTCCCTTCCGACCACTCAGCTTTGCCGGAGAAAGAATATTGTCCAGGATATCCTGTCGTCCAATGAAGACTGGGGGCGGTGACTTCTCACCCTGGATAACAAAGTCCTGTAGTGCCTCCCGGCGAAATGCATTCATGATGCCTCCTGTTGACCGATAGAACGTTCCACTTCCAATCTCAGGTTTTGTGTTTATTTCGCCCGCAATAACTATTGATGAACATGTAAAGCAAGGCTTTCTTACGAAGAAAAATATATTATTTCCAATAAGGTTAAATTCGCTGAAAGAGGTCTTTACAATGCATTATAAAGCTTTCATGTGGACACTGTTGACTCCGGAAGGTTTTCGTGGCGGTTTTCGGGCATTTCTCCCACAACAGGATATCGCTACAGGGACAACATGCCGCCATTCCGGCACTTTTTCCGGGTTTTCGGCATAGCCCCGGCAATTCCCGCCGATGCCCGCAGGGGCATGGCGGGCGAAAGTCCGGATTGCCGGACCGGGAAACCGGCCTGAACGGCGGATATTCTGGCACGGCAGGCCTTCATCCGGGTAATCCCAGAATCAACAGTGTCCATATGAAAGATTATAAAGACAATTCAAAATCATTGCCAAAGCTGGTCGGTCAGTTCTGGACGATGGCAAATATACGATTGACAAGTCGGTTATCCAGACTTGTGACTCGACCACAAATGGATGCCAGAGACAAGGATACGCATCTGCTTGGCAAATTTCTCGATATCCCTGCCGGGCTTCGAGATCAGAATCTGCCTTGTGTGACGAGAGCAGATACTAAGAATTGTACGTTCGATTCCAGGCAACTTTGGAACTTGATATACAATACCAGCCGTTGATGGCCTAGATTGCTGAAACACCATGGCAGACATCCTCACAATCAAGAATCTTCAAGTCGAATTCGACTATCACAACAGTCGAATCCCGGCGGTGAGAAACATCAGTTTCCGTATACCCCAAGGCCGCACAGTTGCACTGGTTGGCGAATCCGGTTCGGGAAAATCAGTGACTGCACAGGCAATCATGCAGATTCTGCCAAAAAAAGCCCATGTCACGCACGGCAGTATCCGCTTTGATGATCCGGAGAACGGGAATTCAGCCGAAATCGTCTCACTGGATCCGATGGGCAGACAGATGCGGGCGATCCGGGGCGGCAGGATATCCATGATTTTCCAGGAACCCATGGTGTCATTGTCTCCCGTACACACGGTTGGAAATCAGATATCCGAGGCCCTTCTATTGCACCGTGACGTCAGCAAGTCGGAAGCCATGAGGCTTTCGCAAGACATGCTTGATCGAGTTGGCTTTCCCGATCCGAAAAGAGCCATCAATACCTATCCATTTGAATTGTCCGGCGGTCTCAGGCAACGAGCAATGATCGCATGCGCTCTGGTCTGCCGGCCGGCCATCTTGATTGCGGATGAGCCAACCACCGCTCTTGACGTGACCATTCAGGCTCAAATTCTGAAACTCATCTCCGATATGCAGCGTGAGTTGAACATGGCGGTGCTGCTGATTACCCATGATCTGGGAGTGGTGGCTAATGTTGCTGATGAAGTGGTGGTGATGTACCACGGACAAATCATGGAATCCGGAATGATTGAAGATATTTATCGCAATCCTTCGCACCCATATTTGAAGGCCCTGATGAAAGCAATTCCCCATTTCGACATGAAGCCCGATGAGAGGTTGACCCCGGTTCGGCATATTGAATCCTCAGTTGGAGAATTACTGCGAATTGATGTCGACAGGGAATTGCAGGCGAACCCGGTACATCTGGAGGTTCGTGACATCAGCAAGTCATTCAGAATCAAGAAAAACCCGATCTTCGGGAAATCGGCGGCGCCTGAAATCAAGGCCGTTTCCGGAATCGGGTTTGATGTCTATCGCGGAGAATGCTTTGGGCTGGTTGGCGAGAGTGGTTGCGGTAAAACCACCCTATCCAAGATTCTCATGAAGGCACTTTCTCCAGACGAAGGAAATATTGTCTATTATGACAAAACCGGTCAACAGGGGGTTGACGTGCTCGCTCTTGAAGGAGATGAACTGTTTAAGTTCAGACGCAAGATGCAGTTTATCTTCCAGGATCCATTCAGTTCCCTGAATCCAAGGATGACCGTGTTCGATATTATTCGTGAACCCCTGCTGATTCATGAGATTGGAGATCTCGACTATCAACGGGAATTTGTCAAGGAACTGGTTCGGGTGGTGGGACTGGACCCGCGATTTCTGAACCGCTATCCACACAGTTTTTCAGGTGGTCAGCGCCAGCGGTTGGGAATTGCCCGGGCACTTGCGCTGAAGCCTGATTTTGTGATTTGTGATGAACCTGTATCAGCACTGGACGTCTCGATCCAGGCGCAGATTCTTAATCTGCTGAAGGATTTGCGAAAGGAGCTTGGATTGACCACCATATTCATCACCCATAATCTTGCGGTTGTGAACTATATTGCTGATCGGGTCGGTGTGATGTGCCGGGGCAGGCTGGTTGAAATCGCCGATCGGGATTCACTGTTCGAGAATCCGGTTCATCCATACACTCAGGCATTATTGGGCGCTGTCCCACACCCCGATCTCGCCAAGCCACTGGATTTTGACAGTGCTCTGGAATCGCAGGCCTCAGATCCTGCATCATGGTCAGCACCCTTTCGCTGTGATGAGTCCGCAAGTCTAGAACTGCATGAAATCAAACACGGTCACCGTGTCTTAAGAGAGGCCTGAATTGATTTTTCACCCATCCTTGAGATTCACGGCTCTGGTTGCGGCATCCCTGCTTCTCATGCAGGCGGCATTGGCTAGTCCTGAACATGAGCCGCCTATTCTTGTGCAGGCGGTGCAATCCGGAGACCTTCCTCCCATGTCAGAGCGATTGCCGGAAAATCCACGGATTGTGCAGACCTCAAAAAATGGCCTCACCTCCGGAAATTACGGGGGAGTCATGCGGATGCTGATGGGAAAGGAAAAGGATATTCGTCGAATGGTGGTTTTTGGCTATTCCCGACTGGTCGGATTCGACCTCAATCTGGAGTTGACGGCCGATATTCTGGAGTCTTACGAGGTTCGTGAGGGACGCGAGTTCATTTTTCGTCTCCGCAAGGGACATCGCTGGTCCGATGGGCAGCCGTTTACCTCGGATGATTTTCGTTTCTACTGGGAGGATGTGGCCAACAACGACGACTTGTTTCCCTTCGGGCCCTCAAAAACGTTTCGAGTGGAAGGCGAGCTGCCGATTGTCGAGTATCCGGATGAATGGACAGTTGTCTATCGCTGGAATCGCCCAAACCCCCATTTTCTGATCGAGCTGGCCTCCCCCAGACCACTGTTCATTTACATGCCGCGTCATTACCTGGAATCCTTTCATCCGCGTTATGCAGATCGAGAGGCTCTTGATGAACAAGCCAAGAATCGTGGTAGCCGCAACTGGTCCGGTTATTTCCTGAAGAAAGCCAGGCAATATCGGTTGACGAACCCTGAGCTGCCTTCACTACAACCCTGGGTGAATACCATCAGCCCTCCAGCCGAGCGGTATGTATTCAAGAGGAATCCTTACTTCCACAGAGTGGATGAAAATCATTTGCAGTTACCCTATATTGATCAGGTTCAGGTCAATATCGTATCGAGCAGTCTGATTCCGGCCAAGACCGGAGCCGGCGAATCCGATCTTCAGGGGCATTATCTGAGACTGGACAATTTCACGTTCCTGAAAGAGGGTGAGCAGCGAAACGGCTATGATGTATTGTTGTGGAAGACCCTGAACGGATCCCACAAGGCGCTGTACCCGAATCTGAACAGTCGGGATGAAGAATGGCGGAATCTGGTCCGCGATGTTCGTTTTCGACGGGCTTTGTCGCTAGCGGTCAATCGGCGTGAAATCAATCAGGTCATCTACTATGGCCTAGCCAAAGAGAGCAGCAATACAGTCTTGTTGGATTCGGTCTTCTATGAGGGTGAAATGCAGGCATGGGCTCGACATGACCCGGAAGAAGCCAATGCCTTGCTGGACTCCATTGGACTTGATGAACGCAACAAAAGGGGACTGCGGCTGATGCCCGACGGTCGCCCTTTGGAGGTGATTATCCATACAGCAGGGGAGTCGACTGAAGAGACGGATATCCTCGAGCTGATTCATGACAGCCTGCTCAAGGTTGGCATCAAGGTCTATACCAAGCCTTCGCAGCGCGAGGTGTTTCGAGAACGCATATTCTCTGGCGATGTCATGATGTCGGTTTGGACCGGTCTGGAAAATGCCATGCCGACATCCGGACTCAGTCCGGGTGAACTTGCGCCAACCAGCCAGAACCAATATCAATGGTCGCGCTGGGGGCAATATCATGAAACTAATGGCAAAGCTGGCGAAGAGCCGGATCTCCCCAGTGTTCGCCGGTTGTACGACCTGTATCTCCAGTGGTCTGAAATTACCGATGTTCAGCAAAGGCAGGAAATCTGGCGGGAGATGCTGCGCATCTATACCGATGAAGTCTTCAATATCGGAATCGTCAACTCGGTTCCGCAGCCGATAGTCGTCAACAGCAGATTGAGGAATGTGCCAATTGAAGGGCTGTATGCCTGGTTTCCGACATCCTATTTCGGGGTTTATTACCCTGACACGTTCTGGTTCGATGAGTAATTCCGGGACGGCGCTTCAAGGGGGCATGTGATGGCTGGATATATCCTGAAAAGGCTATTTTTCATGATCCCGACCTTGTTCGTGATCAGTGTTTTGGTGTTTGTGATTATTCAGTTGCCGCCCGGAGACTATCTGGAAACCTATATTGCTGAATTGGAAAGTCAGGGGGAGTCTGTTGACCCTGATCGCGTCAATTTTTTAAGGGCTGAATACGGACTGGACAAACCGATTTACGAGCAGTACTTCGTATGGGCATCAGGCATGCTGGTCGGAGACTACGGGTATTCCTTCGAGTATGGACTGCCGGTCAATGAAGTGATTGGCGATCGTCTGTTTCTGACCATCATTATTTCTGTAGTCACCATTATTTTTACATGGGCGATTGCCTTTCCAATCGGTATTTATTCGGCCACTCATCAATACAGCTGGGGGGATTATGGACTGAGCTTTATCGGGTTCATTGGCCTTGCAACACCTAACTTCCTATTGGCTCTGGTGATGCTGTACCTAGCGAATGTGTATTTTGGAACTTCGATCGGTGGCCTGATGGATCCGGCCTATATTGATCAGCCCTGGAGAATCGACAAGTTTCTTTCCGTGCTTGAGCATTTGTGGATTCCCGTGGTGGTCATTGGAACCTCGGGTACTGCGGGCATGATTCGCAGGCTTCGGGCCAATCTGCTTGACGAGTTGCAGAAGCAGTATGTGGTCACAGCCCGTGCCAAGGGCCTGCAGGAGAAAAAACTGGTCCGAAAGTACCCGCTTAGAATGTCGATGAATTTTTTCATTGCCGATATCGGCAGTCTGCTGCCCAGTGTTATTTCGGGTGCTGAGATTACTGCCATTGTGCTTTCACTTCCGACTACGGGACCGATGATGCTGAATGCCCTGCAAAGTCAGGACATGTATCTGGCTGGTTCATTTCTGATGTTTCTGGCCATGTTGACCGTGATCGGCGTCATGCTCTCGGATATTCTGCTGGCCATGCTGGACCCGAGAATACGCCTACAGGGAGGTGCGACCAAATGAGCATGCATTACGTCTCGGAAGCGCCATTCGATGCTCATTCGGTCGAGCAGCTTACACCCGAACAGGAGAAGCTGTATCTAGCTTCGCAGTGGCGGTTGATGTGGCTCAAACTCAAGCAGCATCGACTCGCTGTTGGATCAAGCGTGGTATTGATCATCATTTATCTGCTTGCGTTATTTTGTGAATTTCTCTCTCCATACAACCTGCATACACGGCATACCGATTACATCTATGCGCCTCCACAGAGAGTGCATGTATTTCACGAAGGAGAGTTCGTGGGTCCATTTGTATACGGCTATCGATATCAGCTCAACATGGAGAATCTGAAGCGGGAATATACTCCTGATACCCAAAATATCCAGAAGCTTCGATTTTTCTGTCGGGGAGACGGGTACCGATTCTGGGGATTGTTTGAAACCGATGTCCATTTTGTATGTCCGGCTTCTGACGGATACTTGTTCCTGTTTGGCACGGACCGTCTTGGACGTGACATGTACTCAAGAATTCTGCATGGGGCAAAGATATCGTTAACGATTGGCCTGGTTGGCATCGCCTTGAGCTTTATTCTGGGAATCGTGATTGGAGGGGTTGCGGGCTATTATGGTGGAGTGGTAGACAATGTCATTCAGCGCTTGATTGAGATATTGCGTTCGTTTCCCGAACTGCCTCTATGGATGGCACTGTCTGCGACCTTGCCGGTAACCTGGAGTCCGATACTGGTGTTCTTCGGGATTACCCTGATTCTTGCCCTGCTGGACTGGACCGGACTGGCGAGAGCCGTGCGTTCCAAATTGCTGTCGCTTCGCGAGGAGGATTATTGCACTGCGGCTCAATTGATGGGTGCTAGGCCAAGGCGCATAATCGGGCGTCATTTACTGCCAGGGTTCATGAGCCACCTGATTGCATCAGCCTCTCTTTCCATCCCGGGCATGATTCTGGGCGAGACCGCCTTGAGCTTTCTGGGGCTTGGGCTTCGCCCGCCCATCACGAGTTGGGGGGTGTTGTTGAATGAGGCGCAAAATATCAATGTCGTAGCGCTTTATCCCTGGCTGATGCTGCCGGTTGTACCGGTGATTATTGTTATCCTGGCTTTTAATTTTCTGGGCGATGGATTGCGCGATGCAGCAGATCCTTACAAATGAAGCTGGACGACAGCGACAGGATTTTGCAGGCCGAGTCAAAATCGTTCATAATGTGATCTGCATCTGTTTTCGACCGTAAAGTCTTTGATGTAGGTAGCTTGCCGTATAGGGGGCATAAGAATCCTCATTTGTCGGTTTGACTCGAGCAGTGCAATAAGCAACTGAACTTATACTGTATGAAGGCAGGAGAATGTTTTCACAGAGCAACTTTAGATTCAGTCACTTGTAATTTGTGTTCTTCAATGCTCAGTAATACAGATTGAATCCATCCACATAAACTGCTGTACGCATTTTCTGACTGACATTAAAGCAAAAGGTTTGGAGAATTTCTTCTCCAAACCCTGCGGCCCGCCGACGAAACGACGAGGGAAGTAGCCTGCATCATAACGTATTATACGATTAACCTACAATTCAAAATTTTCCTAATTCTTAAATTGAAAACTTCATTCCCATTACAAGCCGGGTTGAGCTGGATGACGGAATACTCGGGAATTGTCTGAAAGGCTGGATTCGGTCCATGAGCGGAATTCATTTCCATGCCTAGCGGAGGGTAGCTTCAGATCGACGAGTCGTGTTTTGGAGCGACCATCAGGCCAGTCATCACTTGGATACTGCAATCGAAAAGCTCGTGCGGGTGGCGCAGTTTTCGCCATGATTTAAATTTGACTCAAAATTAAGGATTATGTGCTTTCAAGACACCTAATTTCCAGATGCGAGTACATCAGCATGGATCATTAATGGCCTGACCACGGTATTTCCATGGTATATGCCTGTCTCACATTTTTGTGGACTAATTCGGTAATCCAGAGAATTCAGTTAGCGTGGGATCATCCTACAATTAAGCGGAAGGGGATACAGTTGGAATATATAATCGATAGGCATATCGTGCCTTAAGAAACATGAGAACAAGTCGGCAAAGGGGTATCTATTGAAAGATCCACAGACTCTAAGCATGATTGATGACTTGCGCGGACTTCCGTCAGAAACCCAATGGCTGGAGTTCAAGGAAAATAATGCGAATCCGGGTATGATCGGCAAGCTGATTTCTGCACTGTCTAATTCCGCACAACTTGCTGACCAACATTTTGCGCATGTAATATGGGGAATACGTAATACAGACCATGAAGTGGTCGGCACCACATTTGCACCTGCCCGCCAAATGCAAAAAGGTCAACCATTGGAATTATGGCTTTCTCAACGGTTGCAGCCAGACGTAGCTTTTACTTTTGAATCGGTTAACTATCAAGGGATGAAAGTAGTTCTTCTCAGGATACCGGCTGCTAGTAGTGCACCCGTTGAGTTTGACCGAACAGCCTATATTCGTATTGGTAGCGCAACCTCCCGCCTCTCGGATTATCCTGACCGCCAACGAGAATTATGGATCAAGTTACAGTCGCATGCGTGGGAAACCGGAACCGCATTGCAGTTCTCCGGTAGCGATACTATCCTTGAGAAGCTTGACTACGTTAGCTATTTCGATTTCACAGGCCAGCCCTTGCCGGAAAACCGGGAAGGGATTTTGAAAAAGCTGATTGCTGACCGCCTGGTGCATCAGGACGTGGGTGGTCGCTGGGCCATCACCAATCTTGGCGCAATCCTGTTTGCGAAGCGGTTGGAGGATTTTCCCACCTCAATCGCACGCAAGGCTATTCGTTTTGTCGTCTATGCAGGTGATAGTCGTGCTGATACGGTTAGACATCGAAAGGATGTCCAGCGGGGCTATGCCGCCGGCTTGGGAGAGCTGGCAGATCATATTCGTGACTTGTTGCCTCAAAATGAACAGATTAACGGAGTGTTTCGTGAGGAGACATTGCTTTATCCTTCAATTGCCATACGGGAACTGATCGCCAATGCCCTGATACATCAGGACATGACAGTCTCTGGCTCCGGACCTTCGGTTGAATTGTTCCTGCATCGTCTTGAAATTACCAATCCTGGCCTGCCGCTGGTTAGCCCTGATCGATTCATTGATATGCCTCCCCGTTCCCGCAATATGGAATTGGCAAAACTGATGCGTCGCATGGGCCTTTGTGAAGAACTGGGAACCGGAATCGATAAAGTGATCACCGCCATTGAGCTGCATCAGTTGCCTCCTCCGGATTTTCGGGAAGAGGGAGGTGCTGTTCGTGTCAAGCTTTTCGCTCCTCGCCGTTTTGCAGCAATGACAACGGAAGAGCGGAATCGGGCTTGTTATCAACATGCATGCATAAAGTATATTGGCGGAGACCGAATGAAAAACTCCACCCTATGCAAGCGCTTCGGAATTGATGCTAGGAATGCATCCCAAGCTTCCTTGATAATCACGCAGGCACTTGATAAAGGGTTGATTAAGCGGGCAGATTCCTCGCACCCCCGGGCTGGGTATGTCCCTTTTTGGGCATAAAACAGAAAAATGTATTTTCTTGATCGGAATTCGATTATTCAGGAAAAATTTAAGCAGTAGACTGTGTTAAGTCTGTATAACCATATGAAATGTATGAGTATTTATCCTTTATTTCGTTCTTGATCGTGTTTTGATTGCGAGCAGGTGGTTCAGGCAAAATGCCAGAAAGACGACTCTCTCCAATAAGTATGCACTTACCGATATGTCATGCTTATTGACCGGTTGCATTGTCATGCGATAGTGCGGCATGCTCATTAGTCAGGGTAAGAAGTAGTATCACGGCAAAACGGGAAAGTCCTGCCGAAATTTTGACATATTCGAACGAGACTCGTATAAGAGTCGCTTTAGGCTATTATCCTATCACTTGGATACACTTGACAAAGGGAACAGAATGAACGATTGGCAGGAATGTTCATTTTAGAAGCAAGACACGGAAAAACAATCGAGCAGGTACATGTCTCGAATCGTTGCGAAACCGGACTGCCCTGTTCATCCGTATTCACCCTTGGTTTTACAGGTGTCAGGCTGCATCAACATGGATTGAAAACATGCTGTATGTCAATAGGTTGTATTAACCGCCATGTACTGTTCACGGAACGAAATTGATTACTCCTTGTCAAGTGTGTCCAAGTGATAGGCTATTATCAATGTGTAAATTCGGTTTGTTAAACGATCATGCAAGATACTTGACTTTTTTGCCAAGGCTTTTGGCAATCTCTGCAATCTCTATAGCCTATGTGTTTCCGAACAGATAACGGTATTTTCTCCTGTCATCTGACTGCTGAAAGGCGAGCCGTTCGGTCGATTGAGAAATTTGCCCACCATGACCAGCGTATTGACTGCGAAGCAGTGGATGAAAGTGGTCAAATATAAAGTGTTCGGGATTTTCCGTTCCATTAAATTAGGCGAAGTCGGATGCCGAGGCATATTCCTGCCTTGGTTGTATCTGCGCCGAGGGCCGGCAAGAGCTCGATCCTGAACGAGATCGCCCGCAACCCGGAGAGGCTGCGGTGGGAAGGTGTCCCTGTACCGATGGTGCTGATGCTCAAGTCCGGCGACATCCAGGGATCCCCGGACATTCTCAGGCCGCTGGCCGAGAAGGTGCATCCTTCCGGGTCCCGCGAGTTCATGGCAGGAATCAGCAGGGACACCCGGAACAAACCTCAGCATGTCGTCGACTGTAGAAGCCTGGTTCTGCTCGATCTGGTCTCTGTCAATAACAATGACCATGCCCGGATATTCAAAAGGATCGATAGGGTTTCTGGTTGCCGTGACGGATATGGCTTGAAGGGCGGCTTGATCCTGTTCGTCATTAGTTTCTTCTGTATTCGAAGACTGGGCCAGTACGCCGGTTTGCATGAGGCTGCAAACAGCAATAATGCAGAACAAGCCGAACACATTCCGATTCTTGCGGTATGATTGGTATTTATTATTCATTCGAAAACATGAAGGTTGGTTTTATTTTGAAGGCATATGGAATGCCCTGGTCATATTTGTGATTCTTCGGAAATACCAGCGGTAGATGGGGAGAGTTGCGTTAGATCATTTCATTCTTGGGAACCGGCGAGCATTTTCATTTCAACTTAAATTAAATGTGATAATGATTCCAATTATCAATAAGATTTTTGATTAATTAACTAGCATTGCTTATGATACTCTTCACCCCCGTCAAGAAACTGTCGTTGAGGTTTTCCGCTTGTGATCATGGATTCATCATCCGGGTCATTCCCATGCTGAATGAATGTTTCAGGAAGCTGGCTTTTCTTGTTGTCCTTCTCGCTGTACTAGTATCCCGTTCCGGTCTGACACACGCGGATGGCACTGTGCTGGTGGAACTCAACAAGCTGGAATCTCTCGAAACCGGATGCCACGCCTATCTTGTCTCACACAATCAGACTGCGGAGAATTTCACGGAGTTAATTGTTGATTTGGTGATTTTTCGCCAAGACGGTATTATTGACAGGGTTATAGGGGTATCGCTGGCACCGCTCCCTCCGGACAAGACGGGTGTCAAGGTCTTCAACCTACAACTGTCATGCGACCGGATCGGCCGACTGTTGATCAATGACGTCACCGAATGCAGAAGCAGCCGGGAAATGCGTACCGATTGTCTGGATTTGCTGTCAACGTCTTCGCGTGCTTCGGCGGAATTGACTCGGTAGAGAAGCGGGATGGCTTATCCGCTGCATGAATACCCGCTTGGCAGTACAGTAAATATCGGATGCTTTATGGCAGTGCGTTCCGGAATTTCTGCAGGACGGCTGCGGTTAGAAAAAGATGATGATATCGATGTAGGGCGGTGATGCTCTACTGAATCAGGTCGGATTTCTTGATATGGGACAGGATTCGTTCATGCTGGAAAAGGTTGTGAGCCTCTTTGATCTGGGGGGGCCGGTTGCGTTGGTTCTGGTTGTCCTGTCGATTGTGGCATTGACCGTTATTCTGGTCAAGTTCTGGCAATTCCGGACCACGCAGGTCGGTCATTTCCAGACTGCCCGGGAGGCTTTGGGCTTGTACCGAAAGGGTCTTGCCGACGAGGCCTTGGAAGTTTGCGGCGAATCCCGGAATCCGGCCGCTCTGGCGTTGGCAAGGGCCATTCGTGGCCGATTGCGATCTCTCCCTGACCAGACGATTCGGGATGAGGTCATGCGTTATGGCACGGATGTGCTGGAGTCTCTGCGAAACGGGTTCAGAATGCTGGAGATGATTGCTTCGCTGTCGCCGCTTTTGGGCCTGCTTGGCACGGTACTTGGGATGATTGATGCATTTCGTGAAATGGAACAGTCGGGAAACCGGGTAAATCCGGCAGTGCTGTCGGGAGGAATCTGGGAGGCATTGTTGACGACGGCACTTGGACTGGCTGTGGCGATAGTGGCGGTGGTTATTCTTGGTTTTCTGGAGAGAAGGGTAGACCGTCTTTCCCATGAGATGGGTAACATTGTCACGGGAATTTTCACCGTCGACCTGTCTGGGGATTCGTCAGGATATGATCATGCCGGATCTGTTCCACAGCGCAGCAGTTCCTGACTGGTTCAGAGGGAAGGGCAGTTCCCGGCGAAATCCGATCCGCCTTACACCGCTGATAGATGTCGTATTCATCCTGTTGATTTTCTTCATGCTGGCCTCGAATTATGAGGACTGGCATGCGATTCCGGTTGACGCTCCTGTCGAAGCTGGTATTTCCATTGATTCCGAACCGGATGCGTTGCTCATAGAGATTGGCCCCGACCGGTTGCGCCTGTCGGCGGAAACCATTTCCCAGGATATCCTGATTGCCCGACTGGGAAAACTGCTGCTCGATAATCCCAATCTGGTGGTCCTGATAAAACCTGTCGATGGCGTGCTATTGCAGGAAGCAGTCTCCCTAATGGACCGGTTGTCGGAAGCCGGCATAGGGCGAATGTCCCTAATCCGGTAACGGGCCAGAGATTGTTTCATGATACGCTTTGACAAGCCCGCAGCAAGTGCCGAAGATGAGCGGATCCTACCGCTTGTCAATGTGGTTTTTCTGCTGTTGATCTTCGTGATGATTGCCGGAGAAGTGATTTCTCCCGACCCGCTCCAGACTGATCCTCCCTATTCAGCGAGGGAAGGGGGGACAGGAACACCGGAAACAACGGTTTATCTCGGTGTGGATTTCCAGATTGCCCTTGGAGACATGCTGGTTACCGAGGCCATGCTGGCCATGCTGCTGCATGAAAAGGAGAGACTAGGGACGGTTCGTCTGAAAGCTGATGGCCGGGTACCCGCATCACGGGTAGTTACCATCATGGAACTGCTCGCATCATCAGGCATCAGGGAAGTCGAGCTTGTTACCGTTTCTGAAGTACCGAAATGAGAATCTCCGGCCGAAACTGGTTCATTGCCCTTGCCATTGCCGTTCTGGTGCATGCTGGTATTGCCTTTGGGTGGCTGTTCCTGTCGGCCAGCCCCAGAACCCAGGCAGCTGGAGAAGAAGCTGTTCGCGTGTCACTGGCAAAATGGGCGGGTGACCCGACTGCTGATATCAAAGGGATGCCCACTGCTCCGGAAGTGCCCGTTGCCCGGGAAGTCAGTCCTTCGAAAGTGTCAACCATTGCAACCAAATCTCCGGTCGTAAGCGAAATGGTCAGGGATACGGCTGTAGAAGAGGCGGCCGATGTTCTGCCGAACGAGAACAGGCTTCAGGACGAAGTTGAACCTCAAGTGTCAACCGAAGTATCAAGCCTGGCAGATTTCGTATTCGATATTGCAACGGCAGTCAAGCCAGATTCAACCGAAGAATTGCCAGCCAGGGTGGACCCCATAGAGTCCGAGCAGCCCGATACAGAACAGGCAGAATCTGCACGAGTTAATACTCCGAAGAGGGCTGTTCCATCAGCAAGCGAGGAGCAGGTCTCGTCTCCGGTAGAACAGGCGTTGGACACGCCCGCCCGCGATCTTACGGCAAAACAGGAAGAAAGCGGAAACGGCTCTGCAATATCCCCACCGGGGTCCGCTGGTTTGGAGTTGTCGGCATTGCCGCAGGGAGAATTCGATCAGGTGGCAAATGAAGAGGGAGATTCCGAATTGTTACAGAAGTACCTGAACGATTTGCTGCCTAGGCTCAATACACAAAAAAGGTATCCGCCTATTGCGAGACGTCGGGGTGTGACGGGCGTGGTAAATGTACGCTTTACCATTCTTGCTGACGGGAACTTGGCATCGTCGGAACTTGTCGAAAGTTCTGGCAGCCGACATCTTGACAGGGAAGCACTCAGGATGCTATCAAGGGCCCAGCCATTTCCACCCATCCCAAAAGATCTACAAAAGAATCGGATACAAATCGATCTTCCAATTGTTTTTGAATTGCACTGACAGGATTATTGCGGGCGGAGCATACCAGCACTTATGATCAGCTACTGTTGCAGATTAATGCCCTGTCCATGGCAAATGGCCCGCCAGATTCCCTTATAAGATGCAAATTTGCACTTCCAGCTGTTCAAGTTTCATATCCGCTGATATCGATATCTATTGATACGGGCTAGGGAGATTGCCCGGATTCGAGTACTCGATTTCAGCGTCCCAGCAAAAATCAGCATCGGAAAATGCCCTGAGGCAGAAAAGAATGGTCGAGATGGCTCCCCAGCAGAGACCAACGACCACGCCAGCATCCAGCAGGCCCTTCCAGGGCTGCGGTATAAGGCGGAATGCCAATATGAAGAAGACAATCATGGTGGTCAGGGCGAGGATGCTGAAAATTCGTCTCCTGGGGGCATGAAAAAACCCCATGCTGAACAAGGGAGCAAGAATGCATTGCATCAGGGTGCCATGCGAGTACAAGTATTTGGTTCGGGCAGCATAGCGCGGTGAAAAACTTTTCTGAAACCCCCTGTAGCCCTCGCTGTGAGCCATGAACAGAGTAAAGACAACCAATACCAGCCAATGAATCGGGCCCAATGACATCTGTAATGATTCATAGGTGTACTGAGACAATCTCCAGATAGCGTATCCCAACGGCAAAAGCAGGCCAAGCACACTCCATAATGCTGCGATAAGGCCCTTGGCAGCCATGAAATATCCGTAATTATGATCTGACTAATGGATGCTTCCGCAATCACCAGACAGTTTGCGGTAATCAAACTTTCTTGAAAGCGGGACGATCTTGACGGTTTCCAATACGCAGGCCGATGTCACAGCGATTCAGCAATTGAACGCCAGTTTTCCAGCCTTGGCTTTCTAGGCTTGCGATCGCCAAAAAGCCATGCGATCTGATGCCCAGCGTCATCAAAAATTTCAACGGATGTAACGACTCCGTCCACAGAGGGTTTTTTCACTAGCCAGTTGCTCTCAATTCGGTCCTCGCGCAAGTGGAGGTTGAAGTTGGGAAGTACATTGTACCAAGGGCCGGATCGTTTCAGTGAATGCACCTTGCCGGTATGAATCTGAAAGACGCCCGGGCTGCCGACAAAGGCCATCACGGGCACATCTTTTGTCTGTGCTTGCTCCAGAGCGTTTTGAAAACAGTCAGCCTTGATTTCGCAGGCAAACTCCTCTCCTGCCAGCCTCATTGCCTGCACACGGGAAACCCGCAGTTCCTGCAACATTGCATTAAAGTCGTGAGTATCCTGCAATGAGGACCACCGGGCACGCAAGGCGTCTGTATCAACCTCTTCATCGGCAAGTTCCTTGGAGGGGCCAAAGCGTGGCAAAACTTTTTCCTCTGTCGATTGATTTTTGTGCAGTTGTTTGCAGACCAGGTCATGATAGGTCTCGTGATTGCTGTCATCGACATGATAAATCTTGTGTGTCGCAGTGCCGTCGGCATCGAAGAATTGAAGACTTTGCCTGTGTCCGCTTCTGGTTTTCTCTTCAACCGCAAAGCCTTTGCGCCAATGGTTGAAAAAGATTCTCAAATCAATGTGCTGGTTCATTACCAGCCCGACGTTCTGGAAAATCGAAACATTATCGAAACTGCAGGTCTTCTCGTGAACAACATTGTCGTTGCGCGTCAGAGCCATTATGGGTCCAAGCTTGGGGTTGCTTGATCAGTTCCGGCCACAATGCATCAAGCCTGCGAACACCGTCGCCGCACTGCATGGCAACAACTTCAACCTCACTGATGCCGAGCTGTTCCGCCGCATCGCGCTGCCGAATAAAGGGTTCGTTCAATTTAAGCTGCTCCCAGCGTTGACGCACTGGAAAATCGGATACAAGTGTTTCTTCAGAAATTTGATCGCTCATTGTGGCAAGTCACCGTCGGTATGTTTATTGTCTTATCCAGCAGTCGCATAGACTCATTCTATGCGTCCACTAATGGCATTCTCGTTTTCGTAGATCAAGTAAAACAATTTCATGATCCTGAATCCCCGAAATTTTTGTGTTCTTGGCGTATTGTCCGAGCATTGAGTTGCAGAGATTATCTCAGCAACTTGTCTGCTTGCATGTAGAGCCCGAACGGACCGTACTTCAACTGTATTATACGCATTTGCAATAGCTGTAACCGAATTTCTGCATTTGCAATTCGTTTTGGACTGTGGACTGGTCTTGGGGTTGTGCTCAAATGAAACAGATGGCTGGCAATTTCCTATCAGAACGATATCGGGTCATAGTGAAGAAGAATTGAAAACGGAGTCGAAGCAAAAATCGACGAAATCAAACGAACGAGAAGTAGCTGCAACCTGAAAATCCAATTTTATGAGCATCTTGATTGTTGGCATGTCAAGGAATCGGGAGTAAACAGTCATGCAGTGTCTAACTGCATGATGTCGATATCGACATCATGGGCATCAGACGCAGGAAATGTGTTTTCTTGACCATGTTTTGACTATGCAGGGAAAAGTCAGGCAATATGTTGCGATAAATTCAGATAACTACATGAAGTACATGTATATTTATTCTTTATTTTGTTCTTGATCATGTTTTGACTGTGAACAGATGGTCCAGGTAATGTGAATCAAAATTGCAGGCAAAGACATAGACACAGCACAGATTAAGGGTAGATATTCTGCGGTCACTTCGTAAAACCGAGGTTTCGAGTAAGCCATCATGCCATTACTCCATATTTGGTAAAGGAGGGCTTGAACTACCAAATTTGCGGCTTGAATATTTTCGTGTCCGGCATAGGGTTAGGAAGCTGGCTTCTCGCCAAAGTTGATTGTCGAATTGTCCGTTGAAAGCCTGAATAACGCATCAGGTGCCTGGATGCACTCCTTCTCTATGGAGTAAATAAACCGGTCGACTTTTTACAATCGTCTCCGGCAACACGCATTGCTTCTGCCAAATCGCCGTCATTGCTGACAGCAATCAAATTCATTGCAATATGCATCGCTGACAAGACGCACAGCCAAATTAACGCTATTCAATACGGTAAACTGCAACCGACTCCCCTGTATCCGGGGTTGACTGGCTGGAATTTTTACCCGCTTCTCAAAAAGTGCCCGTACATCACTGTCAACTCCGGAATCCATGAGGCCAGGGCCTTGATGCAGGCAGCCTTGTCGCATAAGGGGGACAAGGATCCTCGCCTGTCGGTTTGACCCGAGCGATACTGATAAGCAACTGAACTGATGCTGTATGGAGGCGGGAGAATGTTTTCACTGGGCGGCTCTGGATTCAGCCACTTGTAATTTGTGTCTCTCAATGCCCCATAATACAGGTTGAACTCATCCGCATGAACTGCTGTGCGCATTTGCTGACTGCCATTAAAGCAAAAAAGGCCTGGAGAATTTGTTCTCCAAACCCTGTGGCTCACCGATGAAACGACGAGGGAAGTTGCCCGCATTACACAATTAATCTGCATGTGAGTTTTTCAACGAGGCGTGCGTCAAAATACTGAAAAATCCGCATTTGACCTGGCTCAGTGCGGCTGAAGGATCAAGTAATCTGATCAAACTTGATTCATCTCAATATGCCCCCGATTATCTGCTTCACGCGAAATTCCGGCTATATCTTGATTGCCCCGGTGTTTCTGTCAGTAGTTCAAGAAATGAAAGCGAGCGCCTCTGGCTTGCCCTGAATTTCTGATGCAGTGCCATCATGCAGGACCTTTCCTTTGTCCATCAACACGATCCGGTCAAAATCAGGCAGGGAATTGGCCTCATTCAGAATCCAGATCACCGTCTTGCCTTTCAGTGAAGACAACACCTGAGACAGAATCTGGGTTGCAGTTTTCCTGTCAAATGCCGCGAGTGCATCATTGAAGACCAGAATATCCGGATTTTTCACCAGGGCCCGGGCTATCGCCAGTTTCTGGCGCTGGTTGGCGGTTAGCCTGGCACCGGCAACGCCAACCCGATAATTGAAGCCACCCGACAGAACATCCTTTCTCAGCCCCGATTCTTCGATAAAGTCGTCCATCAGCTTGCCCACCTTGTCGCGGGCATTGACTTGACCATGAACAATGCGTCCAAACAGAATGTTGTCCTGAATCGAGAAACGCTTGACGAAATGATCGCGATTGTAGAATTCAATCAATTCGTTGTTTTCGCCGAGAGCTTCTCGGAGCTGAAGATGCGCGGCTACAATGGCCTCCTGAATCGGTTCATTGATGAGGCCGAGACGATGCTGTGCAACCGTCAACTTCATGGATATTCCGAAAACAAGATCGACCTCACTCTCATTCACTTCGCTCTTGTCAATGTCTTCGGGCAGCTTCGATATTTTCTCGAGAATCGGCAACTGGTCAGACTCAACAAAGCTGAATCGTTCAAAAAGAGGTGACCCTTCAGGCACGCCCGAGAAGATTTCGCTGAGCACTTTGGAGGCCTGGATGCCAACTCCAAACAGGGTTTTGCCAAGACCGGATGAATCCAGAATAGATTGAACCGCTGGTTCATTAATCAGGCCACTGAAGTCCGGGTCATTCTTGATCGGCGTTCCAAAAAACAGGTTTTCAGCAACGCTCAAGTTCATGTTGTAGCGATTGTGTTCAAGCAGCTCAACCAGTTTGCTCAATTCCCCGGATGCCAGTTTATCCCTGAAAGCATGTCGGGCCTGCATGACCTTTTCCGCGAATTCGGGATCAGCATCGGGGTCGATGGTTGCATAAAGGCCAAGTTGATAGATGTCCTGTCCGAGTTCCGCGACATTCAGAATATCCAGAAGGCGGGAATCCAGTGCGTCACGAGAATCCAGTCCGGCGGACTCAAGATCAACCCAATCGGCATGAACATCTTCGATGGCATTGCCGCTTTTTTCCGAATCGGAAATATCACGTTTACGTTCAGCCAGTTCGCTATCGCTATAGTCTGGACTTTGAACCGGCCGATATTTCAATCCGTAGAATAAATTGGCATAGACGGTGTCATTGAACACGAATGACGATGAATCGACATAGGCCAGTTTTCGTCCCAGCACCACTTCCGACAAATCGGAAAGATTGCTGTCCCCAATCTTGAGCTGTCCGCTGTCCGGTTCGATCAAACGCACCAGCAGTTTGGCCAGATTGCCGCGACCACTGCCCCCCGGGCCCAAAATCGCCACGTGGTCCCCGGGATTGATGGAGACACTCACGCCATCAAGCGATTTGACGTACTCGTCTTCACTGTAATGCAGTGCACTCGCAACAAGCGGTGTTTTGTCAGTGCTGAGCTGAATGTCCTGATCTTCCTGCAGCTTGGGGTCAAGCATTCCATCAGGCTGGAACTGCTGGATGATTTCCGAGTACTTGACTCGCACGTCTTCGGTAATCTGGTAAAACTTCAACAGTTCCCGCCATGGGGTGGACAAGTCCTTGTAGGCGGCAAGTACAGCGACTAACGCACCGAGAGACAGCTGGCCCTTGATTACGAAATAACCGCCAATCGAGTAGAAGAAAAAAGGCGTTAGCTGTCCCAGGAAATTATTCAGGAACTTGATGAAGAACTTGCGTTTGTATATGTCGAAGCGGATGTGGTAAATTTTTCCCAGCCGGGTTGAAATATGAGCCCTTTCAAAACGCGAGGTGCCGTGAAGATGGATATCGTTCACTCCGGATATGCCCTCTCCAATCTTGTCGGACAGATGGCGCACGGCCTGAACGCGCTGCTTGGCCAGTTGATTGACTTTAGCCTGCAGCTTGGGGATCAGGTATATTTGCGGGGGATAGAGTGCGATCGCTGCCAGTCCCAGCCAAAAATCCTGGTTAAAGATGAACAGCAGATAGGTCAGAAGCAGGCCGCCCTGAAATGCAGGCAAGGCAAAAGCATCGCCGATAAACCCTCCCAGCGGCTCCGTCTCGGCCGTGATCATGGGCAGTATCTCGGCTTGCGAGACATGCTTGAAACGCTGGTTTGGAAACCGCAAGACCCGACAGTAAAGATCGTATCGAAAACGTCTCAGCATGCGCTCGCCGACAACGCCCCGATACACATTGTTGAGGTATTTCAGCCCTCCAGCGATTAACACCAGTATCAGGAAAACCAGACACAAAACCAGCAGATAGCTGATTTGGTCCATGGGCATGCCAAGAACCATCTCAGGGATGTTGCTGCCGTTGATGGCACTGTTGATGATAATCTTTGGCACTTCCAGAGAACCATAAATCACCGGCATGGAGGCTACCGTAATGAGTAGAATGAGAATCTGGTCTCGGGTGGTATGCTTGAGGATAAAGCGGTAGATTGACGGCTCTATCTTGTTTGGGTCATTTTCCAAAGGCGGGGACCGTTTTTTGAGTATTGGACAACCTGCAATATTATCACTATATAAACCGTACCCCAATGCAAGATGAAGAAAGTTGCGGTCATCCTCAAGGGCTATCCTCGATTGTCTGAGACCTTTATTGCACAGGAGCTGCTTGCTCTCGAGAAGGCCGGAATCAATCTCATCATATATTCCCTGCGCCGTCCGACTGATCGGGATGTGCACCCGATTCACAGCATGATTCAAGCGCCAGTAAGGTATTTGCCGGAGTACCTGACATGGCATCCGTTACGGGTCATGCTTGGGCTGTTATCCAGTTTGCGCTCGAAAAATCTTCGGCAATTATTGCGAGTGTTTTTCAAGGATCTGAGGCGTGATCGTTCGGCAAACAGGATTCGACGGCTTGGACAGGCGATGGTTCTCTATCGGGAAATCGCCGATGATCGGAATTGGATTTATGCGCATTTTATCCATACCCCAGCATCCGTTGCACGCTATTGTTCCATTCTCTCGGACCTACCATGGAGTTGTTCGGCCCACGCCAAGGACATATGGACTTCTCCCAAGTGGGAAATTGAGGAAAAACTCGACAGTCTCGAATGGCTGGTGACCTGCACGGCATCGAATCGAGATTATCTTGCAGGTTTGAGTGCCAATCCAGACCGTATTCGGCTCCTGTATCATGGTCTGGATCTGGAGCGTTTTTCGGATGCCTCGAAACAGCACCTCAACAATGGTTCGGCAGAGCAGGTTCGGGTAAGGATTCTGTCGGTCGGGCGAGCGGTGTCCAAAAAAGGCTATGATGTTCTGATTGAAGCGTTGGCAAAACTGCCTGACGATGTGCACTGGACGTTCGTGCATGTTGGAGGAGGTCCGTTGCTCAAGGATTTAAAGCGGCAGGCAAAGTCCCTGCATTTGCAGGCACGTATCGAGTGGCAGGGGCCTTTGAGCTTCAGCAAGGTTCTCGAACAGTATCGAGATTCCGACATTTTTGTCCTGGCTTCCAGGATCGATTCCGATGGCGACCGGGACGGGCTTCCGAATGTGCTCATGGAAGCCATGTCCCAGCGCCTGGCCTGCATTTCAACGGATATATCCGGGATTCCGGAGTTGATCCGACACGACGAAAACGGACTGATCGTCAAGTCGGAAGATGTCGATGCGCTGGCGAGGGCCATCGAAAGGCTGATCGGGGACACGGAATGCCGAGACGCTTTGGGTAGTGAGGGGCGAAGGACTGTGGAAGAATCCTTCAGTCTTAAGCGCAATGTACAGCTGCTTGTCGACAGGTTGAGCGAATGATCATCGGGTTTTACGCTCCGATGAAGCATCCCGGTCACCCGGTTCCTTCAGGTGACCGGAAAATCGCAAACCTGTTCATCGAGTTGTTCCAGAACCTGGGGCATGCCGTGAAGATCCTGTCGGTGAAGAGCAGCTGGGAAGGGAAGGGCGATGCGGCACGGCAGGAAGCATCTCGTTCTGCCGTAATTCTTGACCTTGAACGACTGAAAAAAGATCCTGAGATCAGAAAGCTGGATCTGGTATTTGTCTATCATGTCTACCACAAGTCTCCCGACTGGCTGGGCCTGGATCTTGCCCGGTTTTTGAATATCCCCTATTTGATTGCTGAAGCCTCATTTTCCCCCCGACAGGCCTGGGGTGATTGGGCGGTGGGTCATGAGCGAACACGGGCCTGTATTCTGTCCGCTGATGTGGTTTTATGCCTGAACCCTGTTGACGAGCACTGCATATCGGAGCTGCTTCCCGGTACAGAAGGCATTGAGAGAATCTTGCCGTTTGCGGCCAGTCCGGATCCACGGGGTGAATTTCCGGATCGCAGGAGTTTCGCAAATGCGCACAAGACTCTAAATGTTGAGTCGGCATGGCTGATTTGTGCTGCAATGATGCGCTCTGGCGATAAACTGCGTTCTTATCGGGAACTGTCTGTGGCACTGGAAGCGATTTCGGATGAAAACTGGAACTTGATTGTCGTTGGCGATGGCACAAAGTCCTGTGAAGTAAGATCCCTGTTTTCCGGTATTGGTGAACGCTGCCTGTTTACAGGAGAGCTTGACCCCACCCGGATTGCCAGCTGGTTCCAAGCCGCGGATTGTTATGTCTGGCCGTCCGTGAACGAAGCATTTGGAATGGCCCTGCTTGAAGCAGCAAGCCATGGACTGCCAGCACTCTCTTATGACTACGGCGGTGTTGGCACGATTATTGAAGACGGCATCAACGGTTTTCTGGTGTCTCCGGACGACCAGTTGCGATTCATTGATCGGTTAAAGCTGCTGATCAATGATCAAGCGATCAGGAACCGGATGCGTGAGCAGGCGAAACGGAAATTCTTGTCCGACCATTCTCTCGGGGTAGCCCAGATGCGGATTTCGGAGATTCTTGAGCGGCTTGACGCATCTTCATGACACAGTTCCCCGTTCCTGATATTCACGGGTAATCTGATCGAGGTGCACTGCGATGTTATGTTGCGCCGATGCCTCGTAATGATTGAGATAGTAATCCGAATAGTAGATCGTTTTGCGCTGTTTCAGCTTGTTCAGATAAAAGGTTTTGGATTCGAAGGTTATCGGCTTGTGGATACTGCACTCCTTTTGCACGTTTATGGAGTCCGAATAGTAGTCTTCCCAGATCAAGCCAAAGCTGGTTAAGTCAATGTCCGCAATGAGCTCCCCATCACTGGAGTCGGGCTTTTCATTATGGCAGGTGTCCATGACGAGATGGGCGACTCGGACCCGGAAGCTGTCGTCAAGCACGCCCTCTGAGACAGCAAGAAAATAATCGCGACTCTGGGCTTCGTTGTCACTCGCTCCTATCACGTAGATACAGTCATGAAACCAGATTGCCATCTCGATGGCATCGCTGTCATCAGCATGTTCCCTGCAGTCATCCAGCCATCGCAATGTGTCTCGAATGTGTTCGAAGGTGTGATAGCGTCGCCAGTCTTCATTGTAGTATTCAACCAGTCCCTGATGGACCTCCTTCGCTGACTGACGGTTCGGACTCTTTGAATGAGCACACCATAGTTCAATAAAACGATTTTCGAGAGTGTCCATAGTCAGGCTAATGCTCGGTCTGTTCTTTCAATTCTACCAGTTGAAGGTGCGTCTTGCTCAGCTTGCCGGTCAACTCCCGCATTACATGCAGCGACATGCTGGGATTCTCGGTTAACAGGTCCATGAAGGTATCTGCCTCAATTTTTAGTACCGTGCTGTATCCGGATGATCTTATCGAGGCAGTGCGAGGCGTATTCGCGATAACCCCCATTTCACCCACCAGCTGGTTTTTTTCGAGCTCTGCAACCACGTCAACGGCACCGTCATCATGTTCAACAGTTACCTGCAGAACGCCATCCAGTACCAGATAGACGGAATCCGAAGGATCGTCATGGAAAAAAAGGTATTCCTGCTCGCCCAGATTCAGTCGTTCGCTGGTGAAGGCGATCAGCTTCAACCTTGCTGGATCGAGCTTTGAAAACAGCGGTACTCTGGATAACTCTAGCGCTTCTTCGTTTATGGCCAAGATGCTTCAACCCGTATGATTTAGGCGAATGGTAACAAATAAAAGGCTTGATTTCACAGTTCTTGATCGGCCAGAGCAGCAGAATGCCCAATAAATACAGGTCAAAATATCGCCAAAGCCATCTGTTGCGTGTAGAATTATTCATCGTCTCGCATACGCCGTCGCCAGAACGACGACTCGACAACCCCGAATTCTGCAAAGCCATAATCGCTAATACAACCAAGCATCTTCCTCGCAAGACCATGACAAGTCTCGACATTCCACCGTGCAGCGGTTTCTAAACAAGCATCCAACCTGGGCAGTTTTTATTCTGCTGGCTGCAGCCTTGCTGGCATGGCTTGTTTTTTCCGTGTGGCCAGAATGGCTCATTGACCTGATTGGCCGAAAAAAAACATTTGTTCATACCTTAATCAATGGATTAACTCTCGGCGGACTGTATTTTCTTGTTGCCAGTGGTTTCACGCTGATTTTCGGACTCATGCGCAATGTCAATCTTGCTCATGGAACCATGTACCTGCTAGGAGCGTATATTGGCTATGAAGTCGCAGAATTCAGCAATAACTGGTTCCTGGGACTGATAGCCGCTTTTATTGCGGTTGGATTGAGCGGCATGCTAATGCAGTTGTTTGTCTTTCGGCGCATGGAAGGTGATGACCTTCGTCAAACCCTGGTCACCATCGCCATCTCGATTATTGCGGCTGACCTCATGCTTGCAATCTGGACAGGCACAACCTACCAGTTCACTCCTCCTGAATGGCTTTTCGGCTCGGTCACTTTACCCATCGTCTCGGTCATCAAGTCTTCGGGAGAGGCCGTGTATCTCAAATATCCCCTCTACAGACTGGCAGTATTGGTCCTGTCGATGATCGTGGGCATCGCATTGTGGCTGTTTCTGAATCGGACACGTGCCGGAATGATGATTCGGGCTGGAGTGAATGACCGCGAAATGCTGTCTGCTTCCGGAGTCAATGTACAGTTGGTTTTTATGCTGGTCTTTGCCGTAGGAGCCGGACTTGCCGGACTTGCCGGTGTCGTAGGCGGAACTGCCCTTTCGATTGCGCCGGGCGAAGACATCCGCTATCTGCTCGCCTCATTGGTGGTCGTAATTGTTGGCGGCCTGGGGTCAATTACGGGAGCCGCAATCGGCGCACTCATCATTGGCCTGGCCGAACAGTTCGGGCTGGCATATTTTCCAACTTACGGGGTAGTCATCACCTTCCTGATCATGGTAATGGTTCTTGCCATTAGACCCCAGGGCATTATGGGAAAATGATGAAAACCCAGCACGGCATCTCCGAGCAGCTACTTGCGAAAGGTTCCCCTTCGCTATGGCTTTTGCTGGCTTTTCTATTGATTTATCCTGCCATAAGCAACGACTTCTTCACCTTTCAAATTGGTGCCTATTCACTGATTCTCGGAACGATTTCTCTGTCGCTCATGATGCTGGCCGGTTACGGGGGCATGGTCAGCCTGGCTCAGCTGACAGTGGCTGGATTGGCCGGATATCTGATGGCAATCTTTGGAGAGAACAGTGTAGGCGTAATGGGATTCGGCTGGCCTTGGTGGGTGACATCAGTGTGGGCCATCTTCCTTGCGGCCCTGTTCAGCGCCTTCATCGGTGCTATTTCCGTACGTACCGAAGGGATCTACACCATAATGATCACTCTGGCAATAGCGGTGGCCTTCTATTTCTTTGTCCGCCAGAACTATGTCCTGTTCAATGGCTGGACAGGATATGCGGGCATAGAACCCCCAACAATATTGGGCATTTACTGGCGGAACCCCGTCCCGTTTTATTTTCTGTCATTGGCGGTGGCGGCATTATTTTGCGGGGCAGTCGTCTACTGTTCGCGCTCGACATTCGGTCTCGCGCTTCAGGCCATACGCGACAACCCGAGAAGAATGCGCTCGTTGGGTTACAACGTGGCTTTGCATCGCGTGATTGCGTATTTTCTATCAGGAATTATTGCCGCAACTGCCGGCGTGCTGCTGGTCTGGTTCAACGGGAGAATATCACCTGGCTCCGTCAGTGTCGGAGTCGTGATTGATATACTCGTCATCGCAGTTCTGGGAGGCCTGCGTCATCCGATAGGGCCCTTCATCGGCGCAATTGCCTTTGTATTGCTTGAGAACTTTGCAATTGATTTAATCGATCGGGAACGATTCAACACGGTGATTGGATTGGTATTTTTGCTTGTCGTGTTGTATTCTCCTGATGGACTGCTTGGTCTTTGGGGCAAAATCCGGATGAGAATGATGAATTCCGGAAAAACTGGCCCCAATGAAACTAGAGGCGAAATTGGATCGAAATCCGCCGATTCGATAGAGACCTCATGACTATTTTAACTTGACAACACTCAACTGGAGATTGGTACCATGATTAAAAAACTGTTAAAAATTTCACTGGTTCTGGCAGCCTTTACCGGCTGGAATTCGGCGATCGCTCAAGACACCATCAAGATGGGAGCACTGGCAACACTTGAAGGTGCCTTCACTGTTCTTGGTGAAGACGGCATGCGCGGTGTAGAAATGGCGCTTGAGGAGTTTGGCTATGAGGCTGGTGGAAAGAAAGTCGAACTGATTACTGGTTCGTCCGATGCATCACCAGACAGCGCCTTGCGAGCAGCCAGAAAGCTGGTGGAACAGGATGGCGTGTCCGTTCTGGTTGGACCCTTGTCCGGATCTGAAGGGCTGGCCTTGAAGGATTACGCGAAAACCCAGCCGGATGTTACTTTCGTCAACGGCGTCTCTGCCGCGCAAGACACAACACTGCGAGACCCTGCAGAGAACTTTTTCCGTTTCACAACTGACGGGGCTCAGTGGATGGCTGGTCTGGGTGAATATGCCTACAACGAAAAAGGATACCGAAAACTCGCGGTTTTGGCGGAAGACTACTCCTTTCCCTATACGCAGGTTTTTGGCTTTCTTGAGCCCTTTTGCAGGCTCGGAGGACAGGCGCCGATTGACGCTCGCTTCTGGGTTCCCATCGGAAACAAGGACTTCTCATCAGTCATTGCTGCACTGCCAGATGATGTAGATGCAATTTATGTTGCGCTTGGCGGTGCCGACGCGATCAATTTTCTGACGCAGTACGGACAGGCGGGCGGCGAACTGCCGCTCATTGGCGGAAGCATTACCGTCGATCAGACCGTACTGGGATCCGAAGGACGGATTCGGGATCACGTTGTTGGCATGCCTTCGTCAGGGCCAATTTCCGATACCTGGGACGATCCGCGCTGGCAGGCATTTACTGACCAGTACCGAAAGCAGTTCCCCGACGGCTTTCCCTCTCCGTCCTTGTTTGCGCATGGATACTACATCAGCACAAAAGCAGCGCTGCTGGCTCTGAACGAAGTCAATGGTGATGTATCGGATGGCGGCAAGAAAATGCGGGCTGCATTGTCAAGCCTTTCGTTTGAAACCCCGACAGGCATGGTGAGCCTGGATGAAAGGCGTCAGGCAATCGCTGATATGTTCTTGACCGAAGTCACCGTTGACGGCAACGGGAATCTGGTGAACAAGACCATCAGCGTGACCGGACAAGTCAGTCAAACGCTCGGACTTCCGTATCAGGAATTCTTGAACTACGGTCCCGTCAGCCGGGAAAACCCGCGATGTGAATAAACGGGTTGCCTAAGCAGGGAAATCACCGTGAATGGGCTGCAAGACAGTGCTTTGTCAAAGCTGCAAAGAACGGGTCGGTACGCACTGGAACTGGAATCCGTCAGTCGCCATTTTGGCGCACTCGTTGCCATGGCGGATATCAACCTCACTGTGGAGTCCGGAGAACGGCGCGCCGTGCTCGGTTCCAATGGGGCTGGCAAAACTACCCTGTTCAATGCCATAACCGGTGATTTCCCCCCTACTGCAGGGCGTGTTCGTCTATTCGGAGAGGATGTCACGGACTTGCCCAGTCATGAACGGATTCGACGGGGACTTCGTCGAACCTACCAGATTTCCTTGCTGTTCCATGGCCTCAGGGTCATTGACAATGTCTATCTTGCCTGCCGGGGAATCAGTCGAGGGCGATTCGCACTGAGACGCCCTGCAATCGAAGATTCGGCAATGGAGTCTGCGAGCAACCTGATATCGGTTGTCCATTTGACTGACGAGCGCGATCAGCTGGTGGCAAATCTCAGTCATGGCCAGCAGCGACAGCTGGAAATTGCCCTTGCCCTGGCTGGAGCCCCCCGGCTCATATTGTTTGATGAGCCGGCAGCCGGCCTCTCTCCCTCCGAGCGGTCCGAGCTGGTCGAAATCCTGCAGTCAATGCCTGAGCACATCGGCTACATCATTATTGAGCATGACATGGACGTTGCACTGCAGGTCGCGCAAAGCGTCACCATGATGCACAACGGGAGAATATTCAAGGAAGGAAGCCCGGAAGAAATAGAAAACGATCCGGAAGTTCAACAGCTCTACCTGGGTTCAGGACATGGCTAGAGGCAGGTCTGCCAGTCGAAGAACTGGATTGCAGATTCGTGGACTTCAAGTTTACTATGGTCATTCTCATGCCCTGCAAGGCGTTGATCTTGAACTCGACGGAGGGGTTCATGCGGTGGTGGGCCGTAACGGCATGGGCAAGACTACCTTGTGTAATGCGATCATGGGGCTGCTTCCTATTCGCAGCGGCTCCATCCGGTTCAATGGCCAGGAATTGTCGGGGTTGCCATCCTATAAAATTGCCGGAAATGGAATCGGTTATACACCACAGGGCAGAAGGCTGTGGCCATCGCTTACGGTGGACGAGCACCTGCGCCTCATGGACAGTGGGGGGGCATGGTCGGTATCCCGGATTTACAGTACATTTCCGCGTCTGGCAGAAAGATGGCAAAATGGCGCTGCTCAGCTTTCCGGTGGTGAACAGCAAATGCTGGCTATTTCTCGTGCCTTGTTGCAGGACCCGGAACTGCTGGTTCTCGATGAGCCCACTGAAGGGCTGGCTCCGGTAATTGTCGAACAGATGCGGCGGCTGTTGCTGGAATTGGCGGAAGACCCTCAGATATCCATTCTTCTGATCGAACAGAATATTTCTCTGGCTACTGCTGTTAGCCGCGACATTGCCATCATGGTGAATGGTCGAATCGGACGTATCATGCCTTCGGCCGAATTGGCCAATGACCGGACTTTGCAGGAACGATTACTTGGCGTTGGCCGCCATTCGCATGAAGACATTGCCATCGATCTTGCATCTGAAGCAGATAGCGAAGAGACACTTCCTGAGCATGCTGGAAAACAAGGTTCCGGGTATCCGGCTATCATCGATTCTGATACAACAGTTGCTGAGAAGCAAAGAGGGTACACAGCGCCTGCAAAATGGACAAGACAGGCATGGGACGAACAAACAAGGCACATTGACTCATCCAATTCGGATCAACCCTATCGGCCATTTGACAACCGCCCCAAGCCCTTGCATGTTGAATCTGATTCAGCTGGCCTGACGAATGCAAGTGAGACCATCTATGTCGTGGGTACCTTTGATACCAAGGGTAAGGAGCTCGACTACATCGGTGAATGCATCAGGAACAGGGGCATCAAGGTGATCACTGTAGACCTCTCAACCAGCGGAAAAACGTCAAGGGCCGATGTTCCTCCACATATAGTAGCAGGTTATTATCCCGGAACATCTTCAGCGGTTTTCAGCAAGGACAGGGGGGATTCTGTCAAGGCTCTGTCTGAAGCTTTTGCAAACTGGATAGAGCATCAGGGAGATATCGCCGGAATCATTTCGGCGGGAGGTTCAGGAGGCACAGCCCTGGTCACTCCAGCGATGCGGAAGCTGGCGGTGGGCATTCCCAAGGTCATGATCTCGACAGTGGCATCCGGCGATGTCTCACAGTATGTGGGACCCTCTGACATATGCATGATGTACTCGGTGACTGATATACAGGGACTGAATGTCATTTCAAGAAAAGTCCTTGCCAATGGAGCAAATGCCCTGGCCGGCATGGTTCAACAAGTGCAGCCAGCCAGCAAACGGTCAGGGTATCAAAATAACGAAGACCCGGGAAAGCCCGGTCTTGGAATCACCATGTTCGGCGTTACCACAGTTGCCGTACAACAAATCATCCGGCGTATTGAAGACAAATATGATTGTCTGGTTTTCCATGCAACCGGAACGGGCGGGCGGTCAATGGAAAAGCTGGTTGACAGTCACATGCTGGCAGGAGCCATTGATCTGACAACGACCGAAGTTTGCGACATGATCGTAGGCGGAGTGATGGCAGCCGATGAAGACAGGTTTGATTCATTCATACGTACCGGGGCTCCCTGGGTTGGCTCTGTCGGAGCGGCCGACATGGTCAACTTCGGAGCACGCAGCAGCATACCCGAGAAATTCCAGGACCGGCAATTCGTCGAACACAATCCCCAGGTCACGCTGATGCGCACAACGGCAAAGGAAAACATTCAAGTTGGTGGCTGGATAGCTCACAAGGTCAACCAGATGCATGGTCCGGTCAGGCTCTTGCTGCCTGAGGGTGGCGTATCGGCGCTTGATGCGCCCGGCGAGGCCTTCCATGCCCCCGGGGCAAATCAGGCATTATTTGACGCAATCGCTTCCAACGTGACAGAAACCCCTAAGCGAAAAGTGATAAGGTTGCCGTTTCATATCAACGATCCGGCGTTTGCTTCGGCTGCTGTAGATTATTTTGAAGAGATCAACCATTCCGGGATAGTGAAAAATGCCTGAATCAATTCGTGCACGAATCATGAAGAATTTTCGCGCCATGGTGGCGCAGGGGAAGCCGATCATTGGCGGTGGTGCGGGGACCGGATTGTCCGCAAAATGCGAAGAGGCCGGCGGTATTGACCTTATCGTGATCTACAATTCGGGGCGCTATCGCATGGCTGGCCGGGGTTCCCTGTCCGGGCTTCTGGCCTATGGCAATGCCAACCAGATAGTCATGGAAATGGCCAATGAGGTACTGCCGATTGTGCGCAGTGTTCCGGTGCTTGCAGGCGTTAATGGAACTGATCCATTCTGTATATTTGATCATTTTCTTGATCAAGTGCAGTCGGTCGGTTTTTCCGGAGTACAGAATTTCCCCACGGTCGGCCTGTTTGACGGCAACTTTCGTGCCAATCTCGAAGAGACCGGCATGTCCTATGCTCAGGAAGTTGAAATGATTGCCCTGGCCAATCGCAAGGGATTGCTGACCACCCCCTATGTGTTCAGTGAGGAAGATGCCCATGCGATGACCGAAGCAGGTGCGGATATCATCGTCTGCCATCTTGGCTTGACTACGGGAGGATCAATCGGTGCAGAAACCTCATTGCAGCTTGAGCAATGCCCCGAAATTGTAGATTCCTGGGCAAGTGCGGCATTGGCAGTCAACCCGGAAGTGCTCGTTCTGGTACATGGCGGGCCTGTAGCAATGCCCTCTGATGCGCAATACATATTGTCTAATGCCACTCACTGTCACGGGTTTTACGGAGCATCTTCCATGGAGAGACTGCCAACGGAAACCGCACTGATAGCACAAACCAAAGCCTTTAAGTCGATTCAAAGAGAGTAACGGTCATGTCTGGAGAAATAATGGGTTCACTGATCATGTGGTTGATCGCTGTCGTTGTTGTCATCGTGGTGACGGTCTATCTTCTCAATTGGCTGTACTACCGTTCCAGCCGGGGGATGGCATTCGTTCGGACAGGATTGGGCGGAGAAAAGGTGGTCATCAATGGAGGGGCACTTGTTCTGCCGATTATCCATGAAATTACCGAGGTCAACCTCAATGTGGTTCGCATACCGGTTGTCGCGGTCGAGAATGCCGCTCTCATATCACGAGACAGGATGCGTGTTGATATCAAGGCTGAGTTCTTTGTCCGGGTAGTTCAGCAGCCGGAATCCGTATCGAATGCCGCTTCCACTTTAGGACGTCGCACAACCGAACCTGAACAGCTTGTTGAGCTTTTGTCAGGAAAATTTATCGGTTCACTGCGAGCCGTCGCTTCGCAGATGACACTGGATGAAATGCATGAAAATCGTGAAGGAATTCAAGCCCGGCTGGAAGATCGTGCCATTGCCTTGCTTGCTCAGAATGGCCTTGAACTTGAATCGGTTGCCATCACGGAACTCAATCAAACGGATTTGGAGTTTTTCAACCCTTCCAATCGATTCGATGCCGAAGGCATGACCGAGCTAATCGAAACGATCGAGGCTAGACGAAAGCTCCGCAATGATATAGAGCAGTCTTCCATGGTTGCCATTCGGGAGAGAAATCTCGCGGCCGAAAAGGAGGCGCTCAGGCTTGAACAGGAAAGCGAGAATTCACGGCTCGAAAAGGAACGCCAGATTGAAGCGATTCGGGCGGAGCAAAAAGCCGATATCCAGAAATCGAGGGTTTCAATGGAGGCCGATGCAGAGCGAACCAGAATTGAAACCGAGCACCTTACCCGGGAAATGGAGATTGATCGTCAAAGCACTCTGGAGGCAACAGAGATTGCCGCCCAGGAAGAAGTAGAGAAGGTGCGCATCGCAAGGGAAAAATCAACCCGTACGGAACAGATCAAACAGCGCCAGTCGGTAGAGCAGGAGGAAATCCGCGCCAATGAGCAGCTTGAACTGGCAAGGATGGAGCAGGAGAAGAACCTGCAAACTGCTCGAGTCGAGCGCGACAAGGTTGTTCGATCACAGGAAATTTCTCAGGACAAGAGTGTTCAGGAAGATGAGATTTCTGCTCATGAAAAGCTGGAAATGGCACGAATTGCCTCAGAGCGCGACATTCACGAAGCCCGTATTGAAAAGGAGAGGGAGCTCAGGCGGCTTGAGCTGGAGCGGGAAACGGTACTGGAACTTGCTGACATTGAACGGCAGATCAGCATTCTGAACAAGCAGGCTGAACAACAGTCTGCGAAGATCAAGAACGAGACCGCCAGGGCAAAGGCGATTGAGGCTGAGGAGCAGGTCAACACCTCCAGAGAGCAGGAAATTGCCGAACGCACGGCATCCGTTGACAAGCTCATTGCTTCAAAAGATGCTGAAGTGAAAAAAATCGAAGCGGATGCAGAGCAGTTCGCAGAGGCAGTCAAAACCGAAGCTCAGCGACTTCGTTATGAAGCGGAAAACATGCTTTCCGATAATGCACGTGCAGGGATGCTGCGAGACAAGCTTATCGAGCGGCTTGAAGGAATTATTCGCGAAAGTGCGAAGCCCATGGAGCAGATCGAAGGGATCAAGATCCTTCATGTAGACGGTGTAGCCAATACCGGCAGTACTGGCAAGTCATCGCCCACGGATGAAGTCATCGACAGTATTCTTCGCTATCGGGCGCAGGCGCCCCTGATTGATGAAATGATGAAGGAGGTTGGCATACCGGACCCGAATGTTGGCAAGGGCATGGGGGAGATATTCCGTGCTGCAAAAGATGCCAAGGAGCTGATTCATCCAGCCAGTACAGACACCCCTCCGGCCAGCAAAGAAGGCAAGGACCCAGAAAAGGAACCGCAGGATTGAATTATGCCCACTGTCTATGCTTCGACCCTGATACCCGCATCGGTTGAGCGTGTCTGGACAACGGTCAGGGATTTTAATGCTCTTCCCTCCTGGCACCCCTTGATCGCGCAAAGCCGAATTGAGGGCTACAGGCCTGCCGATCAAGTGGGCTGTATTCGCGCTTTCCGTCTCAAGGATGGAGGCTTCATACGCGAACAGTTGCTGTCGATATCGGATCTGAAGCATTCCCTCACTTATTCCATTCTGGAAAGTCCCATGTCGGTCAGGGACTATCTCGCTACAATCCGGCTTATGCCGGTCACCGATACAAATTCCACAGTTGTCGAATGGGGTGCTGAATTTTCCTGTCCTGTTGATCAGGCAGCAACGTTGGTAGAACTTGTCGAGCAGGGAGTATTCCAAGGGGGACTGACTGCACTCAAACAAAGGTTCGGAGGCTAGCGTGGTCAAGTTGTTCAGAAGTACGGTTATTGATGCCCCCCTTGCTGACGTCTGGAGACTCCTTCGCGATTTCAATGGTCATCATGCGTGGCATCCGGCAATATCGCACAGTCACATCGAAGATGGGAAAAGTGCGGATCAGATTGGTGCCATACGCTGCTTTACTCTAAGTGATGGCGGTACTGTGCGCGAGCGACTGTTGTCACTATCTGACGAGGATCATTCGTTTACCTATGAGATCGTTGACTGTGATTTGCCTATATCAAGCTACCGAGCCAGACTGGAACTAAAACCCGTTACTGACAGCCATCAAACCTACTGGATGTGGAGTTCAAGCTTTGAGACGCCACCGGAGCAGGAAACGGAGGTGATGGAAACAGTCAGCAGGAAAATATACGAGGCTGGATTTCAAAGCATCCGTGACATGCTCAGTAATGATATATCATCAGTGGAACATGGAACTACCGGGCAGACTGTCAATGAAAATGTCCTCGAGGCCAAGGCTATGGTCGCTAGTCATTTTGGCGGTCCTGAAGTCTTTCATGAGAGGGCAATGGAAATATCTCCTCCGAGCCCCGGCCAAGTCCGGATCCGGCAGCACGCCATTGGGGTCAACTATGTCGATATCTATTGTCGTAATGGCAGTTTTGATCTTGTTGATGTACCGGCTGTGCTCGGCTTCGAAGCGGCTGGCGAAGTCGATATGGTTGGCGACGGAGTAACCGGGTTCCATACGGGGCAACGGGTTGCATATGCTTGCCCTCCATCGGGTGCATACGCTTCGATTCGCAACATGAATGCGTCTTTGGTGGTTCCTCTTCCTGAACATGTAAGCCTTGAGTTAGCTGCGGGGGCGTTTTTGAAGGGGATGACTGCGGAAATTCTGCTGCATCGAGTTCATCGGCTGCAACCTGGCGAGAGCGCCCTGATTTATGCCGCTGCCGGTGGTGTCGGTCATCTGCTGTGCCAATGGGCCAAGCATATTGGTGCAACTGTTATAGGCTGCACATCCAGAAGGGAGAAAATCGGGGCTGCCAAGCAAGCAGGGTGCCATCATGTGATTGTGCCGGGGGCAACAAGCCTTGTCTCGCAAATTAACGAAATTACCGATGGGCAGGGAGTGGACGTTATTTTTGACGGAGTTGGCAAAGACTCTTTTCGCAACTCAGTAAATTCCTTGCGAAAAGGCGGTCATCTTGTTTGCTATGGAGAATCGTCGGGCCGCGTCAATAACTGGGGGTTGGAGCAGCCCATGCCAAAATCGATCACCATCTCTCGACCCTATTTTTATGACTATATTGACACCCCTGAAACCCTCAAAACTGTCAGCGGTAATCTTTTTGAGGCTATTGAAAAACGGATTATAAATATTCAGGTCAATCATAAATTCCCGCTTGCTGATGTAGCTAAAGCCCATCGTTTGCTTGAAGGCAGGCAGAGTACCGGCTCAATCGTTCTCCTGTCGGGTCAGGTCGCTGAATGAATCAGGGAAACTACAGTCTCTGCCTGGTTATCGGTGGCATCGTTGAATCGCTGGAAGATGTTGATTTATCCTGATTGCCGGTTTCATTCAGCAGGATGGTTCAATTGGGCAACTGTGTCTGACCAGTCATGCCAGGCCGTAATCCGCAACCGCCATGCCACTATGCTAACATAGGCGGATGATGAGTACTGCAACCCGGATGGAACGCTGTCCACTGCCAATAGGGGTCCAGACATTTTCCATTCTTCGTGAAGAAGGCTGCTACTATGTCGACAAGACTTCCCTGATTCGGGATATGATCAGACAGGGAA